>JAKLKR010000396.1 GCA_023150565.1 Planctomycetota bacterium | reverse complement strand
GGGCTGCCGGGCGCGCCTGCCCGGCGAGGCGGAATGGGAGCTGGCGGTGCGCGCCGGGGCCCCGGGACCCTGGGCCGGCCAGGCCGCCGAGGGCCTGGTCCACGCCGGCAGCGCCGCCGGCCACCAGGCGGCGGACAGCGGCCCGCTCAACGCCCTCGGCCTGGCCCATGGCCTGGGCAATGTGTGGGAATGGTGCCGCGACGGCTACGGCCCGCCGCCGGCCGGCGCGCTGGCGGTCGATCCGCCGGTGGCGGCGGGCGAACGCGGGGTGGCGCGCGGCGGCTCCTATGCCGACCCGCTCGCGGCATGCCGGGCCGCCAACCGGGTGGCGCTCGATCCCGCCACCCGCTCGCCCTGCCTCGGGTTCCGCTTGGTGGTGGAGGAATGACCATGCGCCTGCTCTCCCTGCTGCTGCTCGCCGCCGGCGCCTGGGCCGCCCAGGCGCCGAGCATCGCCCCGCTCGCGCCGGTGCAGATCCTGGAGGACCCCGCCACCACCCGCATCGTCCTCGCCGGCATCGCCCCCGGCACCCCCGGCGCCAGCGTGACGGTGGGCGCGAGCGTGGGCGACACCGCCCTGCTGCTCGCCCCGACCGTCATCTACACCAGCCCGGCCGCCGCCGGCGAGGTGTGGATCCAGCCCCGCCCCGACGCCTTCGGCAGCACCGTCCTGACCGTCACCGTGCGCGACAGCGCCGGCGGCACCACCGCGGCCACCGCCGCCGTCACCGTGCTCAGCGTCAACGATCCGCCGGCCTTCACCCTGGCCGAAGCCTGGACCTTCGACGAGGACACGGCGGCCAGCGCCTGCAAGGTGACCCTGACCGAGATCTCGCGCCTGCCGACCAACGAGAGCAACCACCTGTCGTTCCTGGTCGGGGTGGCCGACCCCGCCCTGGTGCAGTTCGACAGCGTCTTCCATCTCGATTCCGGCCTCTCCGCCTTCATCTACTTCCGACCCCAGCCCGACCGTTTCGGCTCCACCCAGGTGGCGGTCACCGTCATCGACGATGACGGCACCGCCAACGGCGGCCGCAACGCCACCACCCACCTCACCACCATCACCATCGCGCCGATCAACGATCCGCCGGTGCTGACCGCCAACCGGGCGCTGGCGGTGGGGATCGGCGGCACGGTGGCGGTGGGTATCGCTGACCTCGCCCTCAGCGATGCCGACCAGGTCGCCGACAGCACCCTGGTCTGGACCCTGGAGACCCCGCCCGCGGCCGGTGACTGGCTGCTGGACGGCGCGGCCCTGGTGGCGGGCGGCGGCTTCACCCAGGCCGACCTCGCCGCCGGCAGGATCAGCTACCGCCACCGCGGCGGGCCGGCGGCCGGCGACGCCCTCGGCCTGCGCTTCAGCGACGGGGTGGTGGCCCTGCCGCTGGGCCCGGTGCAGGTCGCCATCGTGGTCGCCGGCCGCGCCCGCCCCCTGGTGGCGCTGCTGGCGGCGACCGTTCCCAGCTGGCGCGAAGGCGACGCACCCACCCTGATCGCCCCCGCCGCCCTGGTCGAGGATGGCGATCGTCCCGACCTCGGCGGCGGCAGCCTAAGCGTATGGCTGGCGGCCGACAGCCACGCCGATGACCGTCTCGCCATCCTGTCGCAGGGGACGGGCGGCGGCCAGATCGCCCTCGACGGTGACCAGGTGCTCCACGGCGGGCGGGCCATCGGCCGCTGGAGCGGAGGCACCCCCGCCGCCCCCCTGCGGGTGGCGCTGGCGGGCGCCGACGCCACCCCGGCGGCGGTGCAGGCGCTGCTGCGCCGGGTGGCGTTCAGCAACGGCGGCGACGATCCCGGCGACACCTTGCGCTCCATCGCGGTGGTGGTCGACGACGGCGATGCCGGCGCCTCGCTGCCGGTCGCCGCCGCGCTCGCGGTGGTACCGGTCAACGACCCGCCGCGGCTGCTCACCCGCGCCATCGCCACCCCGCCCGGCCTGGCCCGCCGCTTCGTGCTGCAGGGATCCGATCCCGACACCTTCGACCTGGGGATGGTGTTCTCCATCGCCAGCCAGCCGGCCAACGCCACCGTGACCAAGACCGGCCCACCCTGGAAGGGCGAATGCACCATCGTGCCCAAGCATGCCGGCACCGAGAAATTCACGGTCTCGCTCGCCGACCGCGACGGCCAAACCATCTCGATGCTGGTCGCGCTCACCGTGACCGGGCCGAGCACCCCCCGTCCCCACCCACGCATCGACCCACCGCTCACCGCCGAGGTGGGCAGCACCTTCATCTGGGAATTGGACTGCGACACCACCGACCTCGGACCTGGGGCTGAGCTCGACTTCGACCTCACCGACGACGCCCCCAACCAGGCCTTCGCCTGGCCGACCGGTCCGGCCACCGCCACCATCTATTGGGACATCCCCGCCACCGCCCGCGACGGCAGCTACCAGCGCCTGACCGTGATCGCCAGCGATCGCGGCGGCCAGGGCGCCACCATCATCCCCCTGACCCTGCGCCTGGTGGCGCCGCCGAAGGCCAGCCAATGAACCGGGAACCCGAGATTCGACCGCCACGACGCCACGACGCCACGGCCAGACGCGAACTTGCATCGGGTCACCCTCTCATCCAAAGGGTGAAAAGGCAGATCTCCACAAGCCCTTTCTTCGTGGCGTCGTGGCGCCGTGGCGGTGATCCAGCTGCGCTTTCCTGGATGAGAGCGCCGCTCGCCCTCCTGCTCGTCATGCTCGCCGGCTGCGGCATCGGCCAGGGCGATTCCGCCGGCGCCACCCCGCTGGCGGCCGGGGTCGCCCCCGGCACCGGCCTGGTGGATGCCAGCGCCGCGAGCCAGGCGCCCTGGCTGGTGCTGGACCTCGACAGCGGCCAGGTCAGCGGCCAGCAGGCGCTGCCCGACCTCGCCACCAACCCCGCCTACCGCGACCGCCTGCTGGTCCTGCGCCGGATCCCCTTCCAGGCTGCCGCCCTCGGCCAGGCCGGCTCGGCCTTCGCCCGCCAGGAGGGCGAGGTCCCCGCCACCCGCGCGGTGGCGGCGGGGGCGGTGGGCGCCTTCGAGCTGACCCGCGCCCAGTGGCGCCGCCTCGCCGGCACCGCCCCGTGGACGGCCGACGTCCTCGCCGGCAGCTGGGCGCAGCGCGACGATCTGCCCGCCACCGCCATGAGCCTGGTCGCGGCGCGTTCTGCGCTGGCGGCGTGGAGCGGTGCCCACGGGCGTCTGCTCCAGCTGCCCGACGACGACCTGTGGGAATGCGCCGCGCGCGGCGGCGGCGCCGGCGCGTTCCCCTGGGGCGAGGCGCGCGATGGCGGGGCGGCCGCCTGGGCCCTGACCGCCGACGGCGCCCCGCCGACCCCGCAGCCGGTGGGCCTGCTGCTCGCCAACCCCCTCGGCCTGCATGACGTGGTCGGCAACGTATGGGAGATGACCGCGGG
>JAKLKR010000395.1 GCA_023150565.1 Planctomycetota bacterium | reverse complement strand
CAGGTGCTGCTGGATCCCGCCTGCCCCGACCTGACCCGGGCGGCGCGCGCGCGCCGGCACGCCCTGCAGGGCCGCCTGCGCGCGGTCGACGGCCGCATCGAGGAGGCCGAGGAGGCCTTCGCCACCGCCCAGGCCCTGATCGCCGACGACCCCGGCCTGGGCGAGGCCCCGCGCGGGCGCGAGCGCGCGCGGGTGGCCTGCTGGCGGGCGATGAACGCCCTCGACGGCGGCCTCGCCGGCGGTCCGGCGCTGCTCGCCGAGGCCCTGGGCGCGCCCCCGGTCGAGGCCGCGCGCGCGCTCGCGGTGCTGCATGGCGAGGCGGCCGAGGAGGCGCGCTCGCGCCACCACCTGCTGCTGCGCTCGCTGTGGTTCAACCGCGCCGACGACGACGCCGAGGACGCCTACCTCGACCTCGACGAGAGCTGGGGCGAGCTGCCGGTGCAGCACCCGGGCGAGCTGGCGGGGGCCTACCGCGCCCTGCTGCTGTGGCGCGCCGACGAGGAGGAGGACGTGGTGGCGGACATCTTCCGCACCGCCCTGGCAGGCGCCGCCGACGAGGGCCGCGGCCCGCTCCAGCGCCTGACCCTGGCGGCGGTGGCGGTGGCGGCCTGGGCCTGCATCGACGACCCCGCCTTCCGCGACCTGGGCGAACGCGAGATCGCCGCCGCCGAGGCCGCCGGCCCGGGCTACGCCGAGGCCACCCTGCACCTGCGCGCCGCCCTGGCGGCGGTCGACGAGCTCGACGACGACGCCGACCCGGAGGTGGTCGAGGAGATCGCCGACCGCGCCCTCACCGCCCTGCCGGCCTCCTGGCGCTGACGGCGATGGCGGTGGGCCGCTCTTCCCTGGGAGCGCCGGGCTCCAGCCCGGCAGTTGGGAGGCTCGAATTGCCGGGCTGGAGCCCGGCGGTCCCAGGGGCGCGACTGCCTGTGCTCGCGGTTCACGCGATTTCTCCACGTCATCGGCGCTGACCGGCCTCCTTGTGCGCGCGCGCACGCGCGCTAGCTTGCCGCCCATGCGCTCCTGCGCCGCTGTCATCGCGCTCGCCGTACTGGCCATCTGGAAGCATCCAGACCGGCGGGACGTCGTGTAGCGCTGCCTCGGGCAGAAGACTCCATCGACCACCCCGCCGGGAATCCGGCGGGGTGGTTCCGTTCCAGGAACCGGCCATGCGTCCCCCACCATCATCCACATCCCCCTGCGACGCCGCCCACCCGGGCCGGGCGATCGTGGCGGCGCCGCGCCCGGTGTGCGACGGCTGCGGCGGCGCCCGCTCGGCCGGCCCCTGGCGGGCGGGCGCCGACGGGATCCAGCTGTGCACCGCCTGCTGGCGCTCGGCCTTGGCGGGGAGCGGGCGGTGAGCCCGGCCGCGCCCGCGCCGCTGGCGCTCGCGGTGCTGGTTTCGGTGGCGCTCGGGCACCTGCTCAACGACCTCACCCAGTCGCTGGTGATGGCCTCGTACCCCCAGCTCAAGGCCGACTTCGGGCTGAGCTACGCCCAGCTCGGCCTGATCACCCTGGTCTACCAGCTCACCGCCTCGGTGCTGCAGCCGCTCATCGGCATGGCCACCGACCGCCGGCCGCGGCCGTTCTCGCTCAGCTTCGGCATGGCCAGCACCACCGCCGGCCTGCTGCTGCTGGCCTCGGCCAGCGGCATGCCCGGGCTGCTCGCCGGCGGCTGCCTGGTCGGCACCGGCTCGGCGGTGTTCCACCCCGAGGCCGCGCGCATCGCCCGCCTGGCCTCGGGCGGACGCTTCGGCCTGGCGCAGTCGGTGTTCCAGGTCGGCGGCAACCTCGGCTCCGCGCTCGGGCCGCTGGCGGTGGTGGCGGTGATCCTGCCGCGCGGCTTCCACGCCATCGGCTGGTTCGCGCTGGTGCCGGCCGCCGCCCTGCTGCTGCTGCTGCCGGTCGGGCGCTGGTACCGCGACCACCTCGCCGCGCGCCTGGCGCACGCCGCCGCCGCGGCCCGCAATCCGCTGCCGCCCGGCCGCACCGCGCTGGCGCTGGCGGTGCTGGGGGCGCTGGTGCTCTCGAAGTACGTCTACCTCGCCAGCCTGACCAACTACTACACCTTCTACCTGATGGAGCGCTTCCAGCTCGGCGCCCAGGCGGCGCAGGTGCACCTGTTCGTGTTCCTGGCCGCGGTCGCCGCCGGCACCGTGCTCGGCGGCCCGGTGGGCGACCGCTGGGGGCGGCGGCGGGTGATCTGGTGCTCGATCCTGGGGGTGGCGCCCTTCACCCTGGCGCTGCCCTGGGTCGGCCTGGCCGCCACCACCGCGCTGTCGGTGGTGATCGGGCTGGTGCTGGCCTCGGCCTTCTCTGCCATCCTGGTCTACGCCCAGGAGCTGCTGCCCGGGCGGGTGGGGCTGGTGTCGGGGCTGTTCTTCGGCTTCGCCTTCGGCATCGCCGGCATCGCTGCCGCCGCCCTCGGCCACCTCGCCGACCACAGCGGGCTGCGCACCGTCTACCTGCTGTGCTCGTTCCTGCCCCTGATCGGCCTGCTCGCCGTATTCCTGCCCCGGCTGGAACGGCCGACGGCCTGAGCGGCTACCTTGCGAAGCGCAGATGGATCACCGCCACGACGCCACGGCGCCACGGAAAATGGGCTTATGGAGATCCGCTCGTTCACTCAATGGGTCAGCCGGAGTTTCTATGCAGGTCCATGTCCGACCGTGGCATCGTGGCGTCGTGGCGGTCGAATCGCCGAATTCCGGGCTACTCGTCCACCGCCAGGCGGAAGCCGACCTGGTCGGAGCGGATGCCGGGCGCCACCCGGGCGCGGTTGGCGGCGCGGCAGGCGCGCAGGGGATCGGCCCAGCCGCCGCCGCACACCAGGGCCAGGCCGCGCTCGTCCCCGACCACCCATTCCCACAGGTTGCCGGGGCCGTCGCCCAGGCCGAGCGGGTTGCGCGCCCGCCCGCCCGCCGGCTGCGCGCCCAGGCGGCCGCCGTCCTGGTGCACCACCGCCGCCGGGTCGAGCCCGCCGCGCGCCCCGGCGGCACCGCCGCGCACCGCCGCCTCCCACTCGTCGGCGCCGGGCAGGCGGGCGCGGCAGCCGGGCCGCAGGCCGCCCAGGCGGCGGCAGAAGTCCTCGGCCTCGGCGCGCGACACCTGCTCGAGCGGACGCCCGGCCCCGCGCCGCGCCGCCGGCCAGGCGCCGGTCACCGCCGCCCACAGCGCCTGCGGGCATTCGTCCTCGCCCAGCCACTGGCCGCGCTCGAGCGCCACCACCCGCGGCGTCTCGTCGTCGTCGCGCCCGTCCTCGTCGGCCGGGCTGCCGAGGGCGTAGCTGCCGGGCGGGCGCCAGCGCAGGCGCTGCTCCGCCGCGCCCACCCGCAGCAGCAGCCAGGGGCCGTGGCGGTCGTGGCCGCGGCCGGCGGCCCAGGCCGGCGCGGGCGGGCCGCGCAGGGCGGC
>JAKLKR010000394.1 GCA_023150565.1 Planctomycetota bacterium | reverse complement strand
GCCTTCCTCCAGCGCCACGTGGTAGGCGGCCTCGACCTGCTCACGGGAAGTCAGTTCCAGCGAGACGCCGCGCGCGTGGTTGGCGTCGGTCGGCTTGACCGCCACCGGCACGCCGACGTCCTCGGCGGCCTCCCAGGCGTCTGCGGGGCTGGTGACGATGCGGCCTTCCGGTACGGGGACGCCGCAGGAAGTGAGCAATGTCTTGGTGAGATCCTTGTCGCGCGAAATGCTCTCGGCGATGGCGGAAGTGGAATCGGTTTCCGCCGTCCAGATGCGGCGCTGGCGGGCGCCGTAGCCGAGCTGCACCAGGTTGCCCTCGTTGAGGCGGATGAAGGGGATGCCGCGCTCGACGGCGGCGTCCACGATGCTGGTGGTGCTCGGGCCGAGGCAGAGCTTGTCGGCCAGCTCGCGCAGCTTTTCGATGGCGGCGGGGACGTCGTAGTGCGTGTTGTTGATGGCGGCCATGACCAGGTCGCGCCCGGCCAGCAGGCAGGCGCGGGTGACCTGTTCCTGGCGCGAGCGCACCACCACCTTGTAGATGCCGCGCCGGGAAGTCTGGCGCGCCTTGCCGAAACCGGTGCGCTGGCCGGCCAGGTTCTGCAGTTCGAGGGTGACGTGCTCCAGGATATGGGCGGCCCAGGTGCCTTCCTTCAGGCGCTGCAGGAAGCCGCCGCGCTCGCCTTCGCTGCAGCGGTGCTCGATCAGCGAGGGCAGCCAGGCGGACAGCCGCTCATAGAAGCCGGGGATCTTGTTGGAGGGGGCATCCTCCAGTTCGCCGATATCGACCCAGGCCTCGATGATCGGCCGGTAGGTCCACATGGTTGGCCCGCGGAGCGGGGTGATGCGCAGGAATTCGATGTCTTTGTATTTCATATTCCCCTGCCGCCAGGCCGGCGGCCCCGGCAGGGTGTGTGTCTGTTTGCGCTGAATAACGAGGCATGGCGTTTTAGGTTTACCTGCCATGCAAAAAACCTTTGGGCGGGCTTGTATACCGGGTGGCCACCGGCTGCGTTACAAAAGCTATACTTTCTGGCGTTTGCCTGTTGTTGCGGTGCAGCAACGAGCGGCAAGCCTCCGGGAAAGTAAAATAATTAAATGAATTCAACAGACTTGCAGGATATGAAGAGCCCGCTAGCGGCCGAACCCTGGCGCAGCGAGGCGCTTGCCCATCTGAGTGGGGGGGAGTCCCTGGAAGCCGGTCTGACCCTCGACCTGGATGAGGCGCTGCGTTATGGGCGGGGGCTGCTGGTCGTCACCGACCGGCGGCTGCTGGCCCGTTTCCCCGGCCGGACCGAATGGCAGGAATGGCCCTACCGGCGCGGCCTCCAGCTGCTGCATCACGACCACGCCGGGGTCGGCGGCCTGGAACTGCAGGACGAATCCGCCCGCCTGGGCGGCTGGCGCTTCACCATCGGCAACAATCCCGCCGCCCTGCGCCTGGTCGATGCCTTCGAGCGGCAGCTGGAAAGTCATCTCACCGGCCGGCCGGCCGAGCGGCCGGAAGAGGACGCCTGCCCGAAATGCGGCGCGCCTCTCGACGGGGAAGGGGAATGCCCGGTCTGCGCGCGGGAGATCCACGCGCCGCCCTCGACCCGCACCCTGCTGCGACTGGGGCGCTTCGCCCGGCCCTACCGCTGGCCGCTGTTCTGGGGCTTCGTCCTGACGCTGGCCTCGACCGCCGCGGCGATGGTGCCGCCCTACCTCTCCATGCCGCTGATGGACGACGTGCTGATTCCCTATCAGAACGGCAAGCCCATCGACGTCGATCTGGTCATGCTGCTGCTGGGCGGCCTGCTGGGCGCAGCGCTGCTGGCCTGGGGCCTGGGCTGGGTGCGCACCTACATCCTGTCGCTGGTGGCCGAGCACATCGGTTCGGACCTGCGCACCATCACCTTCGAGCACCTGATGGGGCTGTCGCTGGAATACTACGGCGGCAAGCGCACCGGCGACCTGATGGCGCGCATCGGCTCCGAATCGGACCGCATCTGCCAGTTCCTCTCGGTGCAGGTGCTCGATTTCGCCACCGACGTGCTGATGATCGCGATGACCGCTGTCATCCTGTTCTCGATCAGCCCCTGGCTGGCGCTGGTGACGCTGCTGCCGCTGCCCTTCATCGCCTGGATGATCCAGCTGGTGCGCACCCGCCTGCGCAACGGCTTCGAGAAGGCCGACCGCATCTGGTCGGAGGTGACCAACGTGCTGGCCGACACCATCCCGGGCGTGCGCGTCGTCAAGGCCTTCGCCCAGGAGCGCCGCGAGACGCAGCGCTTCCGCGCCGCCAACGCCATCAACCTGACGGTGAACGACCGGGTCAATCGCGTCTGGTCGCTGTTCTCGCCGACCGTCACCCTGCTCACCGAAATCGGCCTGCTGGTGGTGTGGGCCTTCGGCATCTGGCAGGTCTCGCAGGACCAGATCACGGTGGGCGTGCTCACCGCCTTCCTCGCCTACATCACGCGCTTCTACACGCGGCTGGATTCGATGAGCCGCATCGTCTCGAGCACGCAACGCGCCGCCTCCAGCGCCAAGCGCCTGTTCGACATCCTCGACCACGTCTCCAGCGTGCCGGAGCCGGCCAGCCCGCAGCGCCTGCCCGAGGTGAAGGGGCGCATCGAGCTCGACGACGTCGCCTTCCGCTACGGCAACCGCTCGGTGCTGCGCGGCGTCGACCTGGCCATCGCGCCGGGCGAGATGATCGGCCTGGTCGGCCACAGCGGCTCGGGCAAGACCACGCTGGTGAACCTCATCTGCCGCTTCTACGACGTCACGGAAGGCGCCATCCGCCTCGAGGGCATCGACATCCGCCAGCTGGCGGTGGCCGACTACCGGCGCAACATCGGCCTGGTGCTGCAGGAACCCTTCCTGTTCTTCGGCACGGTGGCCGACAACATCGCCTACGGCAAGCCGGAGGCCACGCGCGAGGAGGTCGTCGCCGCCGCCCGCGCCGCGCATGCCCACGAATTCATCCTGCGCCTGCCGCAGGGCTACGATTCGCTGGTCGGCGAGCGCGGCCAGGGATTGTCCGGCGGCGAGCGCCAGCGCATCTCCATCGCCCGCGCCCTGCTCATCGATCCGCGCATCCTCATCCTCGACGAGGCCACCTCGTCGGTGGATACCGAGACGGAAAAGGAAATCCAGAAGGCGCTCGACAACCTGGTGCGCGGCCGCACCACCATCGCCATCGCCCACCGCCTGTCCACGCTGCGCAAGGCCGACCGGCTGGTGGTGATGGACCGCGGCCGCATCGTCGAGGTCGGCAACCACGACGAGTTGATGGCGCGCGAGGGCGCCTACTACCGCCTCTACCAGGCGCAGGCGCGCAACGTCGACGTCGAGGAAACGGGCGAGGACCTGCCGCGCATCGAGCACAAGGCGAAGGGACAATGACCATGGATACGGATTACCAGCTCACGCGCAACGCCTTTGGCCGCCTGGTGCTCACCACCGCCGCGGGAGATGTCTGCGAAGGCGTCGTGCCGGTGCGCGCCTTTCCGA
>JAKLKR010000393.1 GCA_023150565.1 Planctomycetota bacterium | reverse complement strand
GTTCACGCCAGGTCGCCGGTATTCGCACCACCCCCCCAGTCGCTCGCTGGGCGGGCACCGGGTGGTGGTCTGCGTCGTCGGGCACGTTGCGTGATCCTTGACCGGCTACGACTTTGTCTGTGCCCACCCCGCCACCGCCGGCCGCTGTGCGTGCTGCCGTGGATCGCCTTCGGGCCGGGTATGATGGTCCGATGGCAGCCCCGGATGATCTGATCGTGCTGGTCGAGGACGAGGAGTTCGCGGCGCTGACTTGTTTGACACCCGCGAACGGCGCGGAGTTCGCGGGCGTGTCCCCGCATCCACCCCCACCCGCGAGCCCGACCTGGGCGGCGACCGCCCCGGCCGCGCTGACCGATGTGGACGGCGCGCTGTCGCCGTGCGCCGTGGTGGGCGCTGACCAGCGACCCCCGTCCCGCGTGCCTGTGCTACCGCTCGTAGCAGCCGATCATCGGCCAGTAGCGTTTCCCGTCCCGCAGGATCAGCGCCAGTCGCTGCACCTCGGCCTGCCAATCGAACAGGTCCAAGACGGCTTCGTGCGTGGTCGCGATGGCCAGGAGTTGGCGCAGGGCCGTCCGCTTCGCGACGGCGTCGCCAGCGAATGCGTCGACCCAGGCCGGGATCTGGTCGGGGGGCAGGGCTGCCTTTCCGTGCCGGACGTGGCTGAGGAAGGTCCGGTCCAGCCGCACCTTGCCGAGGAAAGGGGCGAGGTGCGCGGCCAACGCGGTGTTGGAGTCGTACCGGGGTCCGAGCCATCGCCATACGGCCTCCATGACGGCGTGCTGGGCGACGCCGACGGGGCGGTTGCCGAGGCCGGTGGCGAAGCCGTCAAGGGCGGCCGACCGAGGTTTGCGGATGACGCGACGCTTGGCTTGCATGTCGGTGGGACGATGGAGGGCCGGGGCGAGATGCCAGACCGACCGAGATCCCCCGAGCGGGAGCGCGGGGCTCACGCTCCGCCCCGTCTCCGCGACGGGACGCCGCAGGTGCGAGACCAGCCGCGCGTCGGTACCTTCGACGGCCGGGAAGCCACCGTGAACGCCCTCCGCCCCGCCGGACATCTGCCCGATCAGCCTGGCCCCGGCCTGCTCGTCGGAACCCTCGGCTACCTGCGGGACCAGGGCATCGGCCCGGAGACGGTCGCCGCGTTCCGCATCGGCACCGTGTCGGATGCCGACGTGGCTCGCATCTGTCCTGGCCAGCGGAAGCTGACCCGTGCCGGTCTGAACCTGCCTACCTTCGATCCCCGGCATCCCGACATCCTGGTCGGGGTGATCCGCCTCACCCCGGCCCAGCACCTGCACCGGCACATCGGCCCGCCGGCCGGCATCGCCGCCGCTCCCGGGCTGGCTGATGCGCCTCGCGTGGTGCTGGTGGACAACCCGCTCCTGGGCCTGCGCCTGCACGAACTCGGCGTGGCCGGCGTCGCCATCGTCGAGGATCCGGCTGTCCTCGCCCCGCTGACCGACTGGCTGGCCGCCCGCGAGGTGGTGACCATCACCACGGCCAAGCGCGGCGACCTGCCGCTGCCGGCGGGCATCACCCCCGTGGCCACGGGCCGGATCATCGGCGGGCTGGAGAGCGCCCCGGCGGCGGCCCTGACCCTGCTGGGGCTCGACCCCGCCGCCTTTCGTGCGGCCCCGGTCATGGCGGCACCGCTCGACCTGCGCGACGTGCGCGACCTGCACGCCTTCGCGGTGCGGCAGTTGGAGAGTTCCGCCGGCATGGCCGCCCTGCGGGCAGCGGGCCTCGACCACGCCGACATCGTGGCCGCCTACAAGCCCGGCTTCCTGCCCGCCGGCTACCGGGACCTGCTGCCGGCAGACCAGCGCCCGCACTTCGACCGCGCCTGGAAGGGCAATGCCCTCCTGCTGCCGGCCTTCGATGCCCAGGGCGTGATCGTCGACCTGATGGCCTGTGCTCCGGCTTCGCGCCACGCCGCCCGCAGCCTGTGGCCCGCGCCGCGCGGCCTGCTCGCGCCGGTCCTGGCCACCGCCTGCGAGGACCTGGTCGTCATCGACACTCCATGCCGCCTGGGCCGGCTGATCCGCGACGGCACCCCGCCGCTCCTGCTGCGCGGGGTCGCTGATGCCCAGGCGAACGTGACCCGGCTGGTCGCGGGCGGGGTGCGCTCGGTGGAGGTCCACGCCCACCGCGACGGGGAGGCCATCGCGGCGGCGTTGCGTGCCGGTGGCCTCACCGTCACCGTGGCCCGGAACCCCTACGGCCGGCACCTGGCGGGGCTGTGGCAGGCGCCCCAAGAGGGGGCGGGGAGCGAGGGCGTCGAGGCTGCGGTGCCGGCCGCCGCCGCGCCACCCGCACCGCCTGCGCCTGTTCCCCCCGCCGCCCCCACACCGGCTACCCTGCCCACCCTGGTCCTGGTCGAACACGACCGCCAGGCCGAGCGCGCTGTGTTCACCTTCGGCGCCGGCACCTACGCGGTCACCCTGCCGCACCGGGCCACCACGACCCTCGCCGTCGCCGTCACGGGGCCGAAGCGGACCCAGCCGGCGTGCTTCGACCTGGGGGTGGAGGAGGCGCGCAAGCGCAACGGCGCGATGATCGTCCTCAGCACCGGGCTGCCCGGCCCCGAGGTGGCCGCCGCCCTGGTCGCCCTGCTGCCGGCGGTCTTGGCCCTGGTGGAGCCCTTCGCCCCGGCCGTCGCGCCGCTCGACCCGGCGACCATCCCGATGCGTGCCGACGAGCGCGACGAGGCCCTGGTCCTGCTCAAGGCTGGCGACCTGGTCCCGCGGGTGGTGTCCGCCCTGGGCAGCCTCGGCGCCGACCCCGACGACCCGGCCACCACCCTCGCCCTGCTCGCGGCCGTCTCCCGCCTGGCAGACCGTCCCCTGTGGGCCGCCCTGACGGCGACCATGCCCAGCGAGCGCTTCCCCGCCCTCGCCGCCCTCGCACAGGCCACCCCCGCCGATCAGGTCGTCCACGTCACCAGGCTGTCCGCCGAGGCGCTGAACCACCAGGACCCGGAGGGGATGCGCCACAAGCTGCTGATCCTGGGCGATGCCGCCGAGGTCAGCGAGCGGGCCGCCACGTCGCTCCGCCTGCTGCACGACCGGGGCGTGATCGCCACCACCACCGTCGAGCGCACCACCCAGCACGGCGGCCTGCGGACCCGCGTGGTGGAGGTCCACGGCCCCATCGCCGTCCTCTCCGCCGCGACCGGAGCCCTCCCCCACGGCCTCGACCACCACCTGTTCAGCGTGCCGGTGGACGACAGCCCCGAGGCGCAGGCCCGCCAGCGCCTGGCTGGCGATGAGTCCATGGCCGACCCCGGCACCCTGGCCAGCGCCCAGCGCCGTCGCGGGTCGGCGGTCCGCAGGCTGCACAACGCCCAGCGCCTGCTCATCCCGCGCCCGGTCGCCATCCCCGACCTCGCCACCATCACCCTACCCGCCGCCCTTGCCGGCAACCGCCTCCACCACGACACGCTGGTGGGGCTCATCCAGGCCCGCGCCCTGCTCCACCAGCACCAGCGCCCGACCGTGGAAGGCTGCGTCGTGGCCACGACCGCCGACACCGACCTCG
>JAKLKR010000392.1 GCA_023150565.1 Planctomycetota bacterium | reverse complement strand
GCCCAGGCCGCCGCCGCCGCCGGCTCCAGCGGGGCGGTGGCGATGGCGCGCTCCCAGCCTTCGCGCAGGGCGCGGGCACGGGCGCTGCCGAGGCGGTGCAGCGGCGCCAGCTCGACCAGGTCGTCGACCTGCGCGGCGGGGAAGCGCAGCAGGCAGTAGTGATGCACGGCGTCGCGCGGGAACTGCCACTCCAGCGCGGCCCCCGGCGGGGTGATGGTGAGCTGGTCGGGGGCGAACTCGACCCGCCGCCCGTCGATCGCCACAGCCCCGTGGTAGAGGTACAGGTGCAGGCCCCACACCCCGTCCAGGCGGTAGCGTTCGCGCGCCACCTTGCCGTGGCGGCTGCAGCCGATCTGGGCCAGCGCCGGGGCGTGCCGCAGGGGGATGCGCAGGGGATCCACCCCGGCAGGGTAGCCTGGTGATCGGTGCCCACCAAGCGGTGATCGCCGGCCACCAGCTGCCGGGGCCGGCGGATAGGATGGAGGCATGGACAAGCGCACACGCTTCCACCGCACCATCGAGCGCCGCGAGGTCGACCGCCCGGCCTGCTGGCTGGGACTGCCGGTGCCGGCGGCCGAGCCGGCGCTCTACCGCCACTTCGGGGTCAGCGATGCCGCCGGGCTGCGCGCCGCCCTCGACGACGACGTCACCCCGGTCGAGATGCCCTACCACGACGGCGGCTGCAACGCCATCTACGCCGCCTTCGACTTCGCGGTCGACCCGCAGCGGCGCGGCTCGGCCAGCGAACGTACGCTGAGCGCGCGCGGCTGGTTCGCCGACCACGACGGCGCCGACGCGGTGGCGCGCTTCCCCTGGCCCGACCCCGCGCGCTGCATCGACCCCGCCGCCTGCCGCGCGGCGGTGGCGGCGGCCGAGCCCGACCGCGCCACGGTGGCGATGCTGTGGTCGGCGCATTTCCAGGACGCCTGCGCCGCCTTCGGCATGGAGGAGGCGCTGATGGTGATGAAGGCGGAACCGGAGCGCTTCCAGGCGGTGATCGGGCGCATCACCGCCTTCTACCTGGAGGCCAACCGCATCATGCTCGAGGCCACCCGCGGCCGCCTGGACGCGGTACTGATCGGCAACGACTTCGGCAGCCAGACCGGGCTGATCGCCCGCCGCGCCGACCTCGAGCGCTTCGTGCTGCCCGGCACCCGCGCCCTGGTGGCGCAGGCGAAGTCCTATGGCGTGAAGGTGCTGCACCATTCCTGCGGGGCGGTGTGCGACCTCATCGATCCGCTGATCGCCTGCGGGGTCGACGCCATCCACCCCATCCAGGCGCTGGCCAGGGGGATGGAGGCCGAGGGCCTGCGCCGGCGCTTCGGCGGCAAGGTGTCGTTCTGCGGCGGGGTCGACGCCCAGCGCCTGCTGGTGCACGGCGGGGAGGAGGAGGTGGCGGCGGACGTGCGCCGGCTGGCGGCGCTGTTCCCCACCGGCCTGGTGATCTCGCCCAGCCACGAGGCGGTGCTGCCGGACGTGGCCCCCGCCAACCTGGCGGCGCTGGTGCGCGGGGTGCGCAGCGCGGCCTAGGACGCCGCCGCCGCCGCCGCCACCGGCCGCACCAGGGCCGGGTCGAGGATCACGCGCTGGCGGCGCAGCTGCTCCTGCAGCGCCGGCACGCTCAGGGCGTGGCAGTCGCCGCCGTGGCTGCGCGCGGCGAGCGCGGCGGCGGTGCCGGCGCCCTCGCCGGTCACCGCGCAGGTGCCGATCACCCGGCTCATGTCCCACGCCCGCCCGGCGCTGCTGATGCAGCGGCCGGCGGTGAGCAGGTTGCGCACGCGCTCGGCGCGCAGGCAGCGGTAGGGCAGCGCCCACACCGGGCCGCGCTTGCGCCAGTCGCCGGTCAGGGCGATGGCGTCGTCGAACCAGGTGTGCATGTGCTCGGCCTGCAGGGTGAAGGGCGCGTCGAGCCGGCGGGTCATGCGGAAGTTGGGCAGCGCGGGCAGGGCGAAGGGATGGACCTCGGACTCGGGATGGCGCTCGCGCCGGCCGCGCACCCGCTCGCGGATCCAGCGCCGGGTGGCGAGCACCTGGCCGGTCACCTCGCTGGCCTTGACCCCGGAGAAGAACGGGCCGTCCGAGCCCTCGCGGTCGGCGTTCTCCGAGAATCCGTGCGACATCGCCTGGATGGTGAGCTTGCCGTCGACGATCAGGTAGTGCCAGCCGGCGATGACGTTGGTGTCGAGCGACACCGTCGGCTCGCCGGCCAGAGCGCAGGCGTCGGCGTCGCCCGAGGCGTCCACCACCGCCCCCACCTCCAGCGCGGTGCGGCCGTCCTTGTTCTCGACCACCAGGTGGCTGATGCGCGCGCCGTCGCGCAGGCAGGCGCACAGGCGGGTGTCGTAGCACAGCTCGACCCCGGCCTCGGCGCACAGCACCTCCATCTCGATCTGGAACGAGAAGGGGTTGAACGCCGCCTCGAGGCGGTGCTCGCGGCGCGCCGCCTGGTCGCCGCCCGCATCCCAGCACGACGGCACCGGCACGAACTGCATCTGCCGTTCGGGCCGGCGCAGCTCGTGCACCGAGCGGCGCAGCAGCTCCTCGGCCAGCCCGCCCATGACCTGGCGGCCGTGGCCGTCGCACAGCGGCAGGTACATCACCACGTTGCCGAGGGTGGCGAGCCCGCCGAGGCCGAAGCTGCGTTCGAGCAGCACGGTGCGGGCGCCATTGCGCGCCGCCGCCAGGGCGGCCGCGACCCCGGCGATGCCGCCCCCCACCACCGCCACGTCGTAGCGGCCGGTGATCGGCAGGGCGCGGGCGGGTTCGGTGATGGTCGACATATATTTCCTTATGGTAATTTATTGTTTGTATATGGTAAATATACTCGGATTTCCTGCCCCGTCAACCCTTCCTGGCCTCCCCGACCGCCGGACCATCCTCGCCCTCCATGACCCGTACCGCCTGGATCACCGGCGGCGCCACCGGCATCGGCGCCGGCGTCGCCCATGCCCTCGCCGCCGACGGCTGGCAGGTGTGGCTGACCAGCCGCTCGCCCGCGGCCTGCGCCGCCACCGCCGCCGCCATCGGTGCGCGCGCCATCGCCGCCCCCGGCGACGTCACCGACGCGGCGGCGATGACCGCCCTGGCGGCGCGCATCCGTGCCGAGGCGGGCAGCCTCGACTGCCTGGTGTGCTCGGCCGGGGTGGGCATCTACGGCCCCCTCGACGGCTTCGATCCCGCCGCGCTCGAACGCATGCTGGCGGTCAACGTGCGCGGCACCCTGCACGCCGCCCAGGCCGCGCTCGCGCACATGAAGCCGGCGCGCGCCGGCACCATCATCGGCATCGCCTCGGTGATGGCGGTGACCGGCTACCGCAACCAGGGCGCCTACGCCGCCAGCAAGCACGCCATGCTCGGCCTGCTCAAGGTGCTGGCCAAGGAGGTGCAGGGCGACGGCATCCGCGTCAGCTGCCTGTGCCCGGGCGCGGTCGACACCGCCATGGTGCGCGGCAGCCGCCCCGACCTCAAGCCGGGCGACACCATGGCGGTCGAGGACGTGGCCGACGCGGTGCGCTTCCTGCTGGCGCTGTCGCCGCGCTGCGCGGTCGACGTGC
>JAKLKR010000391.1 GCA_023150565.1 Planctomycetota bacterium | reverse complement strand
CCCCCGCCCTGGGCGAGCAGCCCGCCGCCGGCTGGGACGCGTCCTGGCCCGGCCTGCTGCCGCGCGAGCTGGACGAGGCCGCCGCCTTCCTCGCCGAGGGCGAGCGCGCCGCCTGGCGGGCGCGGGCCGAACGCACCGGCGCCGCGCTGTTCCGCCGCCATGCCGCCTGGCTGGGGGCGCTGCGCCGCCTGCAGGGCGGGGCCGAGGCGGCCTCGCCCGAGGAGTCGGCGCTGGCCCTGGCGCTGCGCCAGCCGCCGGTCGCCGAGGCGCGCCGGCGCGCGGGCGGGCTGGCGCTCGCGCTCGAATCCCAGGCCCGCCAGGGCCTGCCGGCGGCGCGCGACCTGCTCCAGGCCCTCGGCGCCGGCGGCGGCAGCGACGCCAGCGTGGGCAACCGCACCCTCAACGACCTGCTCGGCCAGTTCGAGGCCTCGGCGCGCGGGGCGATCGACCGCATCCCGCAGGCGGTGGGCGGCTGGCTGAGCGCCGGGGTGGGCAGCGCCGGCGAGGTGCTGTCGATCGCCATCGACGCCCTGCTGGTGCCGATCTACGCCTTCTTCCTGGTGCTGGCCATGCCGCGCCTGCGCCTCGGCCTCAAGGAGTACATCCCGGCGGTGCACCGCGACCAGGTGGTGCGCATCGTGCGCGACATCGAGCGGGTGGTGGCGGCGTTCTTCCGCGGCCGCCTGATCATCTGCTCGCTGTGCTCGCTCACCGCCATCGGCGGCTTCCTCATCCTCGACCTCAGCGGGGTGACGGTGCCCTACGCCACCCTGTTCGGGCTGGCCATCGGCCTGGCCACCACCGTGCCGCTCGCCGGCCTGCTGTTCGTCATCCCGGCCATGCTGCTGGCGCTGCTCGAACCCGGCGCCGGGCCGCTCTCGGCGGTGCTGGTGTTCTCGGTCTACCTGCTGGTGCAGACCCTCGATACCGTGCTCATCCCGCTGATCATGGGCCGCGACGTCGAGCTGCACCCGGTGGTGCTGATCATCGCCCTGCTGCTGTGCGGCAAGCTGCTGGGCGTGCTCGGGCTGATCCTGGCGGTGCCGATCGCCGCCACCTGCCGCATCCTGGCGCGCGAGTTCCTGTGGCCGCGCCTGCGCGAGCTGGTGGCGCGCCCGCAGGGCTTCTGGCGCACCCCGCGGCCGCCCGCGGCGCCGGAGGCCTGAGATGGGCGACGCCCTGCGCCTGGTCGACGCCAACGGCAACCGCGCCGCCGAAGGGCTGCGCGCGCTCGAGGACGTGGCGCGCTTCCTGCTCGACCACGAACGGCTGGCGCGCGAGGCCAAGGAGCTGCGCCACGCCGTGCGCAGCGCCCTGCCTGCCGCCGCGGTGGGCGCGCGCGACACCGCCGGCGACGTCGGCACCGCCATCACCGCCCCCGGCGAGATGGAGCGCGCGCGCCTGGGCGACCTGGTGCGCGCCAACGCCGCGCGCGCCCAGGAGGCCCTGCGCGCCGCCGAGGAGGGCTGCAAGCTGGCCGGGCTGGCGGCGGCGGCGGCGGCGCTGGAGGCGGCGCGCTACCGCGCCTACCGCCTGGAATCGGCCCTGCTCGCCCGCCTGCCGGCGGCGCGCCTGGCGGCGGTGCGGCTGTACGTGCTGGTCGACACCACCCTGTGCGCCGACCCGGCGGCGGTGGCGGCGGCGGCGGTGCGCGGCGGGGCGGGGGCGGTGCAGCTGCGCGCCAAGGGGCTGGGGGTGCGCGCCTACCTCGAGCTGGCGCGGCGGGTGGGTGCGGCGGTGCAGCAGGCGGGCGGGCTGTTCGCGGTCAACGACCACGCCGACGTGGCGCGCATCGTCGGCGCCGACCTGCTCCACCTCGGCCAGGACGACCTGCCGGTGGCGGCGGCGCGCGCGGTGGTGGGGCCGCTGTGCGCCCTCGGGGTCAGCGCCCACACCGAGGCGCAGGCGCGCCAGGCGCTCGCCGACGGCGCCGACTACCTCGGGCTGGGGCCGATGCACGCCACCGCCACCAAGCCGCACGAGCCCTGCCGCGGCCCCGGCCTGCTCGACGCCGTGCGCGGGTTCCTCGACCGGCCCAGCTACGCCATCGGCGGTCTTGATGCCGCGCGCCTGCGCGAGCTGCGCGCGCGCCTGCCGCACGGCGCGGCGGTGGCCGGCGCGGTGTGCCGCGCCGCCGATCCCGCCGCCGCCGCCGCCGAGCTGGCGGCGATCCTGGCCTGAACCTCCACCCCGCCTAGCCTGCTCCAGCGCCATGACCGACCAGCCCAAGCCTCCCGCCGGCCCCCAGTACGAGCTCGACATGGGCGACGAGCCGGCGCCCGCCGCGCCCGCCGCCCCGCCGGTGGCGGCCAGGCCGGCTGGCGCCGCCCCGGCCCCGGTCCCGGCTCCGGCCCCCGGGCCGCGCCCGCCCATGCGGCCGGCCAACGAGGAGCCCGGCGAGGTCGACGACGCCGACGTCAAGCCGGGCATGCGCAAGGACCTGTGGAAGTGCCCCCACTGCGGCGCCGGCAACCAGCCCAAGCGCACCACCTGCCGGGTGTGCGGCAAGAGCCCCTCCGAGCCGGTGGCCGTCCCCTGGTGGCGCGGGCCGATCGGCATCGGCGCCGCCGCCGCCGCGCTGGCGCTGGCGGCGGTGCTGTGGTTCGCCACCCGCCCCGACCTCTCGCTGCATCCCGCCGGCGCCGCCGGCATCGACAAGGCCGAGCGCCTGGGCGGCGGCGCCAGCGCCGGCGAGCGCAGCGTGGCCGACAAGACCTTCAGCCCGGCCGGCCGCCTGGCGGTGTGCGGGCGGGTGCTGGCGGTGCAGCCGGTGGCGGGCCTGGGCGGGGTGCAGTCGGTGCTGCTGGCGCTGGGCAAGGAGTCGATCGACGACAGCCGGCTCGAGGGCTGGAAGGCGGGCTTCGCCGCCGACGGCAGTCCCGAGACCGACGCCCCGCGCACCTGCCTGCTGCACTGCGTGTGGCCGGGCGAGGCGCCCAGGCTGGAGCGCGGCGCCTGGCTGAGCCTGGTGGGCGAGCACGGCCTGCTCACCGACGGGGTGGCGCTGATCCCGGCGCTCAAGGCCGGCCGCACAGTGGTGGTGCAGGAGCTGCGCCAGTAGCCATGCGCCTCCCTGTGGTGGTCCCGCTGCTGCTCTCGCTGGCCGCGCTCGGCGCCGCCGAGCCGGTGGTGGCCACGCCCTTCGAGGTGCGGCGCGAGGTGCAGGACTGGTGCGAGGAGGCCGACCGCGCCGGCAGCGCCGACGGCGGGGTGGTCGAGCGCGCCCAGGCCCTGCTCGCCGCCCACGGGCG
Organism: Planctomycetota bacterium; assembly: GCA_023150565.1. Classification (GTDB taxonomy): domain Bacteria; phylum Planctomycetota; class UBA11346; order UBA11346; family UBA11346; genus JAKLKR01. The sequence goes on along the minus strand of JAKLKR010000391.1, from coordinate 306 downwards.
CCTGCTGCTGGCCTCGCCGGCGGGCGCACGGCCGGTGGCCGAGGTGATCGAGGAGCGCCTGCGCGCGCGCGGCTTCGACCAGGCCTTCGCCCGCGCCTGGAGCGCGCGCGCCGAGGCGCGCCTGGCCGAGGCGCGCGGCGAGGACGACCTGCTCGGGGTGGCGCTCGCCCACCCCTTCACCCCCGCCGCCGCGCGCGCCTGGCGCCGGCTCGCCGACCTCGCCTGGGACCGCGGCCACCTCGGCGCCTACCTGGCGCGGGCGCGCCGCGCCGGCGACGCCGCCGATCCGGGCCTGGGCGCGCGCGT
>JAKLKR010000390.1 GCA_023150565.1 Planctomycetota bacterium | reverse complement strand
ACCGCGTCGGCAGGGGCCTGGCGGCGCGCAGCGCCGCACCCGGCGCAGCCGGGTCTTTCCAGGCCGCAGGCCTGGAAAGCAGGCCCCGTCACGGCAAAGGCAGGAACGGCGTCTGGTCGAAGCGGTCGTCGAGGTCCTCGTACACCGCGGTGACGTCCTCGATCGGGATGTAGACGCGGTAGCGGTGGGCGTCGCCGCCGAACTTGTCGACCGCGTCGGCGAGCAGCATCTCGCGCCGGCCGCTCTCGCTGCCGAACTGGTCCTTGGTGGCGTTGGCGTAGATCCTGCGCGTCATGTCCGCCGACCAGTTCAGGCAGCGCACCTCGCCCACCACCACCTCCTTGCGGATCTCGACGATCTTGAGCAGGAAGCGCTCGCCGCGGCGCACGATCAGGGTCGCCACCCGCTGCTGGTCGGCGAGCGATTCCAGCACCTTGGTCAGGCTGCCGGGGCGGTCGGTGCCGGGGACGATGATCTTCTTGTCGCCGCTCATGGGGTCGCCCCCGGCAGGACGAGATGGTCGCCGAGCTTGGCCGCCAGGCGCGTGCGCCAGGCGGCGGCGTGGTCGGCGGTCGAGGGCTGCAGGCTGTCCACCAGCGCCCCCACCCAGGGGTTGCGTTCCAGGCGGTCCTGGTTGACCGCGACAATGGTCTCGCTGGTGATCAGTTCTTCACCCACCACGCACAGGTTGGGGGTCACCGCCACCGTCGAGCCGCTGCGCACGATGTAGAGCGCGCAGCGCTCCTGCTCGGCGCAGGTGCGCTCGATGTCCTTGGGCCCGGACTCGAAGCGGATGCCGTTGGCCTCGGCGTCGAGCATCAGGCGGTAGACCTCCTCGTAACCGGGGTCGATCAGCACCGGGCGCTCCTTGAGCAGCGCCAGCTTGGGGTCGCCGGGGCCGGCCCAGCGCGGCCCGCCGCCGAGGGCCTTGGCGCGCGCCGCGCCCTGGCGCCCCATCAGCACGCAGTGGCCGAGGTAGTCGTCGAGCCCGAGCGAGCCGAGGATGCGCACGTCGGTGCTGGTCTGCACCAGGTGCGCGGTCAGCTCGCGCCAGTCGCGCACCTTGGGGGTGTCGAGCACGTCGAGCATGGTGTTGTGGAAGGCGTCGTAGCAGGTCAGCGAGAGGTCGCGCTTCTGCTTGCGCAGGCAGGTGGGCGTCACCTCGTGGTCGGTGCCCATGATCACCGCGCGCACCACCGGCGCGCCCCGGCGCGGCAGCACGTCGCATTCGAGGTGGTTGAACACCATGCGCGAGGGCTTGCCCGGGCGGGTGAGGTCGAGCTGGAGGTGGAGCGCGAGGGCGGCCTCGCGCACCTCGGGGTCGGCGTCGCCGCGCAGGCCGGCGAGCAGGCGCTCGACCTCGGCCCCGGGGGTGTAGTCGAGCTCGGTGCGGCCGTCGGCGCCGGGATAGCGGCGCATGCGCTTGAGCGCGGCGTCGACCTCGTCGAGGTCGTGGCCGAAGCGGTCGGCGGCGCGCATGGTCGCCTCGTACTCGTGGCCGCTGTCGCGCCACAGCTGGATCAGGCCCTCTTCCAGCTTCACCCGCCGCTTGTCGCCCTTGATCAGGGCGCGCAGGGCGGTGATCAGCTCGGCCTTGAACCAGCCGAGCTTGGCCAGGCGCTTCATCACATCATCGAAGGAGCCGCCCTTGGGGGGCACGGCGACGAGCACGGGGTCGGTCATGGGGCTTGGGCTTGTAGGGGGCGGCGGTGCGCGGGAAGGGATCAGCGCTTGGGCGGGTCGAGGCGGTCGAGGATGAGCGCGAGCAGCTGCCGCTCGGCGGTGTGGTCGGGGGCGGCCGAGGCGGTCTTCTCGGCGCGGGCGGCCTCGCTGGCGCTGCGGCGGACGAGGTCGGCCTGCACCCGGCGCAGGGCGCCCACCGCCTGCGCGCGGTCGTCGAGGCGCTCGATCATGGCGATCAGCGCCAGCCGGTCGCGCACCTCGCTGGTGGGCAGGGCGATGGCCTCGTCGGCGAGGGCGGCGGCCCAGCGCGTGGGATCGTCGGCGGCGATCAGGCGCCAGGCGCGCTCCGGCCACCAGGGCGCCAGGCGCTCGGCGTTGCGCGCCAGCGCCGCGTCCAGCAGTGGGCGCAGCTCGGCGACGGTGAATGCGGCCAGCTGCTCGCGGGCCGGGGTGGTGGCGGGATCGTGCCAGGCGGCGAGGGCGGTGTCGACGCGCACGCGCGCCGCCGCCTCGGCCTGGTGGTCGGCCCACCACACCAGCCAGGTCTTGCCCGGCCCGGCGTTGAAGCCGGTGAGCACGGCGAGCGAGCCGGCGGCGGCCTGGCGCATCTCGGCCTGGGGATGGTCGGCGGCGGTGCGCGCCAGCACCTCCCAGGCGCGGCTGTCGCCGTTCTCGTCCAGGGCCTTGAGCGCGGCGAACACCGTCCAGGCGGTGGCGCGCGGCCCGGGCGCGGCGGCCACCGCCGCCAGCGGCGGGCACAGGCGCGGGTCGCCGACCCCGGCCACCGCGCCGATGAGGGCGTCGCGCGGCTCGCCGGCCAGCCCGTCGCGGCCGAACAGGCGCACTGCCTCCGCCACCCCGGCGGGGGTGGCGGCCAGGCGCGCCAGGGCCTGGCCCATCTCGCGCTTCACCACGTCGTCTCCATCCAGCGGGTAGGCGCACAGCGCCGCCATGGCGCGCACATCGCCGAGGGCGCCCAGGCCCTGGGCGGCCTTCTCGCGGATGCCCGATTCGCTGGCGGCGAGCAGCTCCTCGAGCCGTTCGCGCACCCCGGGGCCGGAGCAGCGGCCGAGGGCGAGGGTGGCGGCCTCGCGCACCTTGGGGTCGGGGTCGCGCGACAGGCGCACCACCAGCGGGGCGGCGGCGCTGCCGCCGATGCCGGCGGCGGCCTGGGCCACGCGGCCGCGGATGCGCCAGTCGAGGTCGCCGGCGATGACCTCGAGGTCGGGCAGCACCTTGGCCCCGGCCATGATCAGGTTGCGGATGGCCTGCGCGTGCACCATCGGCTCGTGGTCGGTGAGCGCGGCGAGGTCGTTGGCCCAGGGCTTGGCCGGGTCGGGCTTGCGCGTCGCCCAGGTGTAGGCCTGCTTCACCGCCGGCAGCACGTCGACCCCGCGCTCCTGCGGCACGTCCTCGGCGGCCAGCGGGGCCAGCAGGACGAGGAGGGCGGCGGCGGGCAGGACGGGGCGGGGCATGGGCGCGGATGATGCCCGGGGGCGGCGGGTGTCACGTCCCGGTTGCAGGCCCCGGCAGGCCCCGGAAGCTGCGCGCCCACTTCGCACGAGGACCGCCCATGAGCGCTGCATTCGGAACCTGGATCGGCACCGGCACCGCCGGCACCTGGACCCCGCGCATCGATCCCGCCCTGGTCGACGACCCGCGCTTCCCCGCCCTGCTCGCCGCCAACCGGTCCGGCATCTCCTTCGCCGGCGCGGTGGCGGTGGTGACCGGCGCCAGCGATGCCAACTCGATCGGCTACGCCATCGCCCGCAACCTGATGCAGGGCGGTGCCCAGGTGGTGATCACCGGCAGCCGCGACCTGCCCAGGATCACCGCCACCGCCGAGCGCCTGGCGGCCGAGGCGGGCGCCGGCAAGGTGCTGCCGGCCCAGGTCAACCAGGGCGACTTCGCCCAGCTCGACGCCCTG
>JAKLKR010000038.1 GCA_023150565.1 Planctomycetota bacterium | reverse complement strand
CGGCGCCGGGGTCGAGGTCGACCGCTTTGCCTTCACCCACTTCATCGACAAGGCGACCCCCAACCTGTTCAAGGCCCTCTGCACCGGCAAGCCGGTGGCCAAGATCGCCTTCGAGCTGTGCCGCTCGACCGGTGACAGCACCCCGTACCTGACCATCACCATGGAGGACGTGCTGGTGTCGGCGGTGGCCAACGGCGAGATGGTCGACGGCAGCGTGGTGCCCGCCGAGACGGTCGGGCTCGACTACGGCAAGATCACCATCGCCTACACCGAGACCGACCCAAAGACCGGCGCCAAGGGTGGCAAGGTCGAGTACGCCGCCGACGTGGTCGGGCAGAAGTACTGATCGGGTGTAGCCGGGGTGCTCCTGCGTAGGGGGGCGCCCCGCAGGAAGGAGGGGCGGTGGTCAACTCCCGCTACGCTGGAGCCATGATCTCCGGGCCCTCTTTCTTCGCGTCGCTGATCGCCCTGCTGATCGGCCACCGACGCCAATCCATCGCCTGTGCACGGTCCAGCAGGTCGCTCACGCCAACCTCGGCCGTCAGCCACCGCCCCGTGTCCGCCAGCGGGATCACCAGCGGCATGCGGTCATGCACCGGCGCCACCATCTCGTTGGCCGGCACGGTCATGAGGATGACGGAGCCGGTGCCGCCGACGGAGTCCCACAGCCCCGCGATGCCGAACAGCCCTGGCGTTGCCGGCATGAAGGCGAAGGGCTGGGGCCGCGTCTTCTTGTCGGCCCCTGGCTGCCATTCGTAGAACCCGGTGGCCGGCACGATGCAGCGCCGGCGCACCAGAGCAGCTTGGAACAGGCGCTTGTCCTGGGCCTCCTCGCCTCGGCAGTTGATGAGCAGCCGGCGGTTCAGCGCCGCGGGGTTCCAGCCCCAGCGCATGAGGCCAATCCGTCGCGAGGATTCATCGCCGAGCAGGACTGGGATCTGTCGGGTCGGGCAGATGTTCCACGATGGCTGCCAGTCGACGTCGGGGCCACCTGCGTCGAAATGGGCCCGCATGACCGGGATGGTCTCGGAGTTGGCGTAGCGCCCGCACATGGGGTCATGCTTTCCTTGGCGGACTATGATTGTGGAGAGGGGCCTGGACTCGCACGGTTTGCCGGCGGCAGGCCACGGCAAACGACAAACCCCTGGTTTTCACCAGGGGTTTGTCGTTTTCACACTTGGAGCGGGCGAAGAGACTCGAACTCTCGACCTACTGCATGGCAAGGCGGCCAGGGCCTATGTGCAAGGTGCTGTGAAATAACCAGATATGTCGACGGCTCGGATTATTCCGATGGGGGCGTTCAAGGCAGACGAGGACAGGAGCGGACGTCTACGGGCGCATGTGCTGCAACTGCTGCACGATCTGCAGGGGGTGTTAACGGGTCAGTCGCTCGAACAGGAGGTCGGTCAGTGCCCGGCGACCATCGAGCACGGCCATGATCCAGACCTCCTTGCCCTTGATGGCGTAGACCATCCGCCAGGGTTTGTGAAAGACCTCGCGGTAGTCGAGGACGCCGATGGAGCGCAGTTCGGGCACCACCCGACCCCGTTCGGGGAAGGTCTGGAGGCTGTCCGCCCGTTCCCCGAACTGGACGATGACCTTCTCGGCGTTGATGGGGTCGTCGAAGTAGTCGACGATGGTGGCGGCATCGTCCTCGGCTTCTGGCGTCCAGTGCACCGTGAAGCGCGCGCTCATGGGGTGGTGGCGGCCTGGGAGCGGACGCGGGCGCGGAGACGGGCGAGGACGTCCTTGGTGCTCGAGCCGCGTCCGGCCGCCACGCTGCGCTCGGATTGCAGCATCATCTTGAGCAGCGCGATGGCATCCTGGGTGCTCTCATAGGAGGCCACGTCCTGGAGCACGGCTTCGGGCCGGCCCTTGCTGACGATAAGCAGTGGGCGGCGTTGCTCATGCAGCCGGCGCAGCACAGCGGGCATGGTCGCCTTGAGGGCGCTGACGGGCTGGACGTCCATGGTGGTCTCCGGACCGAATAATGACCATATTCAAGCTGATCCAAGCTGCATCAAGCCTGGGCAACCGTCCGCCCATGTGCTTAGCCGGACCCGCGCCGGATCTGGCCAAGCTGGTCATCCGAGTTGACCGCCTGGGCGGTGCATACCGCTCGTTATGAGTGGGCGGCGTGAGTGGGGAATGAATGTGCTCGAGGGGCATTTTCCGATCGAGAAAGCCGGTATTATCAACGTAAGCGAAGGACCCACCACAACCTGCGCGTCCTGTCCCGCTGACGAGCGGCCACCCAAACCCTGCGGCGTGGTCACCGCCAGCGGCGGGCAGGGTGTCACGCGCACCCGCCACGCTCTTGGCTCGACGCCCGGCCTGGTCCGCATCACCTACGACATGTACTCGATCCCCGACCGCCTCGACTGCTTCTATCAGGGCGTCCTGGTGGCTTCGACCGACGGGCTGGTGTCGGGGAGCGGTTCGCTGGAGTGGACATATGCACCCCGGGTGGGGGATCCGGTCTGGTGCCTGGTGGTGGTTAGCGCGCCGATCGGCGGGACTGGATGGGCATACACCATCCACTGCCCGGACTAAACGGGTCAGTCGACAGGCCATTGGAGGAAAAGACGATAAGGGCTTTTCAGCGGGTTCGCAGCGCTGCCTACCTCCCTGGCATTGTGGTCTTTCCAATAATAACATTCCGAGCAGGAATGAGTATCGTGCGACCTTCTGCCCGTGGATGCGAAATGCGTTCACAAAGCAAAGAGAGGGCTGTGGCACCGGTATTATGGGTGTTAAATTGAACGGTTGTAATGCCGGACCCAGGACGGTCTCCGGCATCTACGGCCGCTACAGAAACCGACCCAGGGACATCAAGGCGGGATTCGGCAAGACCGGCCATCAATGCCGAGGCGGATACGCCGTTGGGACAGAGCCATGCCGTGGTGCCGGCTCTGGTGCTTTCGATAGCTGCTGCCACTGATTCTGACCACTCGGATGACATGCCAAGGAGTGCCTCTTCGGCTGCAGGAATGATCTGGGAGGGCTGCAGTGGTGCTAATCGCTGGTCCATCTCTTGCCGAAAATACAAAAGAGCCTGGCGTGACCATGTTAGGCCATTACACGCCCCGAAGAATCCAATGTTGTGCCGATGTGCTTCTGACCAGAGATGAATCACCAGCCGTCTGACGGCATCTTCAGTGCCTAACATCAAATGATCGATTTTGGGTAGGTATGTCTGATGTACGATGCTTACACAGGGACAACGTCTTGAGATGATTTCTATGGCCGAAAGCGGCCAGGCGTATATCAAGATGACCCCGTCCAGAGACGTATTTTGCATTACCGGCACGTGCGCGGCGAGGTTGCTGGCGGTGATCATTTCCGCCTGGGTGGCGGGTATCAGGGCCACATGGACATCAACCGCTGCCTCATGTGCGGCCCGGCAGATTCCTTGCACATAGCCGGGCATGCCGCCGGCCGAATTGTCACATACAAGAACCCCGATCGATCGTACCGCGTTGGAGGGTGGATTAGGAGGCTGGCGTCTTCGATAGCGACGTAGGGCTATCCCGGAATCACGCATGGCCTGTTCGACCAGTGCCGTTGTCTCTGCGCTTACTCCAGGTTGCCCACGAATAGCCCTGCTCACCGTTGACGGTGATAGCCCAAGGCGGTGTGCGACGAGTTCGAGTGCCCCTGCCATTATGCGCATTCTGGCAATAATTTGCTCAACGGCAATGATAAACTCTAGTAGCGAATCGTTGGCATATCTCTAACTGCAGGGCCTTTGCGGCTCGTTGGATGGAGTGCAAGAAGGCGCAAGAAACAGGGAGATATATTGAACCATTTTGCTTGGCGGATAAGGTGGCCAGCCAGAGAGGTGACGAAGCGGCCATGAGAGAGGAGAAGCATACGAAAGCCTTGGTGTGCAGGTCCTGCCAGGTGGCCACGGTGGGCCATGGAGACTGTGTCTCCTGCGTGGCTGCCACAGATAATAAAGCGAGCGCGTGATGACAACCATACGGCTGTGCCTGATTGCGTTGCTCATGATTCCGGCCGGAATTATGCGAGGCCAGGATTCGGTGAATGATGAAATTTGCCCTGACTACGTGGCGGCTTATGCCGCTTCATTTGAAGAGGCAGCGAAGGCAAATGGGTACTTTGTGAACGGATCGATTGGAAAGACAAACCCAACAGGAATGTTCAAGTTAGCATTGCTGGGGATGCAGCTGAGCCGGTGTACCGGCCAGGGCAATTATGGACTCATGGCACAGCGTGCATTTGGGATTGGGTTGTCTGCGGCAATTGGCATCCGAGAGGATAGGAAGTTGAAGAACATCAATGAATTCGACTGCTTTCTCTTTGCCCCGTTATTGAGATCGGCGAGGCGAATTAAGGAAGGTGGCCTATTTCTATCTGAATGGGACAAGCATTTTGAAGTGATGATACAGGACGGAATTTCAATTGGGCTGTTGTACGCGAAAAGCCGCGCCCATGGGAATCGCGTCATGGTGCCAATGGCGGGGATTGCTGCGTTAGTGCAGATGTATCCGGGCGATCAGCGGATGATTGAGTTGCGGCAGGAGGTCAAATGGTACTGGGATTCGGTGAAGGAGGCGGGCGATCTGGATGAGAACTCTGGCAATTACAGTATGCTGGGGATATCGGGAATGATTGCCTTGGCGCAGGAATTGGGTTGCGAAGATGACCTAAAAGAGGATGTCTTTCGTCATTCATTGGAAAAGTTCCTTCCGTTGGTTTCTCCCGAGGGATACGTCCCGGAATTTGGTGACGATTATTTCGACGTTCGCCCCAAGGATTATTGGGTGAACATCATGGAGTATGCCGCGACTCTATATGGCAACCCGCAATTTTCTGGTGTGGCTAGGAAGCTCTATCGTTCGCAGCAATTGCGAGGGGGGCGGATAGGGTATGATCTCGCCTTGCTGCTCGATATCAAGTTGCTGAAACAGGCAGAGGAAGTCCTTCCTAGTAATTCATTGATTACCACACGGCGCGCGCCCTCTGGAGCGATGGTGCCAGACAAACTCGTAATGCGCACTGGGCAGAAGCCGGGTTGCGCCATGGTGTTGTTCGACCTCTATTCGCGTGGAGACCACAGCCAGCCGGAGAAGCGTGCATCCCTTGCATACCTTGAGGCTGGGGGGACGCCGTTATTCTATAATTACGGCCGATATCTGGGCAGTGCCATATATGGCAATCAAGTGGTTATGGGCGCCCCAGGAGAGGACTGGCCATATGGAGATTGTTGGAAGCCAAATACCTGGAGAACAAATATCATTCCGACAGAGCGACTTGCAACGCCTGAGAATCCCTCGGATTTGATGGAGCGGCAGTTGCTCGGGTTTAGCTTTCGTACTGAGCCCCCGAGAAAGGGCCAGGATACAAAGGTGTTCATAATCGACAACATGCGACTGGAGGGGCCTGCCGGGGTCATTTTGCTGGATGGATTTGAGGCATACGAACCCACGGGTGATCGCAATAAGTACTGGTGGTGTGGAAGTCCATCCGATATGTCCCTGGTTAATGACTGCACAGAGGGACGAAGTGCATTGAGGATCGAAGTTAGATCAAGTGGGTATAATGCCCCGTATGGTTTCGGCGGACACAGGTTTAGCTGCCGGGACTACCCGTATCTAAAATACGACGTGAAATACCTAGGTCCTCGACCAGATGGAATTGGAGTGCGGACTCCGTCCGTGCGTGGTGGATTGATGTCGTGGAGCGGACTGGCCAATGTGATGCTGATGGCTGATTTGGATGGCGCGGAAGTCCGTCAGTCCGGTAACGATGTATTTGCCACCATTGGATTTAAGGGATACGGAACGCTGGATAGTTCATTACGTCGAGAAATTGCCTTAACAAAGGAAGGTGTTGTTGTGATAAAAGACATTCTTGCGCCAGGGGAGATGGCCGACGGAATGGAGGCCGGTGTGCTCTGGCAGATGTACTCACTGGATCAGCGTGGGCCGAATTGGTTTACTTCTTGGGGAGAGAGGCCTCTTGTTTCGCTTGATCCCGCAGTCGCATTTGGCGGATTGGGCATGACGGCGTGTTTTATTCCGGATCCGGAAGGGAAGGCGGGGGCAATGAAAGTCGACGATCGAAAGTACGGCCAGAGTATGAATTTCCAATATGATCGCACTGTTCATGCTCCTTTTGTAAAGTGTGTTCAGCGCGCTGGTAAAAGTTGGACCAACTGGACCGTTGTCGTCCCACATTCACGTCAGGCCCTTGGTCAGGAGGTGTCGTCTCTCATTGGCGGCATACGAGATGGGGTGCGAGTGGCGCTTCCAGGGTGCACCGTTGAGGTGACGCCCGGAGTATCCGGTGTCATTGCTCGGGCCAATAATTCAATTGAATATGGATTGCGCCCAATCATTGACGTGGATTCACGTGACGGATATGGAGTGGCGCTGCGCGATGGTGGCGCCCAGCGGAGTGATCGGGTTATTCAAAAATGGACCAGGGGAGAAATTCGATTCCCCATCATGGTTCCAAAGACGACACGCTACCATGTGCTCGTCGAGCAGGCGTCCGTCTTTGGTGGGCGCCAATACCGTATCGAATGCGATGGCCGCGCAATCGATGCCATGATGGTGGCGACGGGAGGCAACGATCGATTTGAGTGGAAAAACGTGGGTGTCATTGAATTGACTTCTGGGGCGTGGCGGATTTTGACGATAACGCCTTATCAGCAGGGTGATCAGCGCTCCGTAATTAATATGCGAAGGTTCTCTCTCGTTGCGGAGGGAACGGCAATGCCATGCGTGGAAAGTCGTCATGTTGGCGGCATGACCATTCGGTAACGCAATAATCAACTATGAAGGATGACATAATGAAAAATACCCCCTCAATCCGTGCGGTTGGCATTGTGGTTCTGGCGGCGCTTCATGGATTTGGTTTTTCCGTCGAGCATGATGGGCCAGATAAAATGAAAATACTTGGTGCGTCCATGACCAATTCCGGCAGGATAGATCGCTTGTTTAGTGAGCAGATTACGCCGCGGATAATTGCATCAGTGAAGTCTGGCGATAACGATAGGCTTAAGGAGGTGCGATCTGCATTTGAGGGCATTGTTGAGGCGTGGCGAGCGAAGGGGTCACGCTCTGATGAAATGCCAAATTTCCGCGATGAGTTCTTTCATCGCCCAGCAATGATGCGGGCGTATAGGGTAATGGATAAGGCGGGGATTATGGATGATGGATTCCGGCGGGACATAAGGGAATTGGTGGAAGACCATTATGTTATCCGGGAAAGGGGGCCAAATAACCGAGCTGCAAATTTTGCTTTGGGCTGCGCAATGGCCGCCAATACATGGCCGGATTCATCAATGGCGACGATGTGGAGGGACTATGCTGAGGCGGTGTGGGCGGACTGGTATGTACCAGGCGACACCTATGAGCCTGCGTATACGCGATTTCACGGGGACCTAATTCGACTGGGTGTTGAACTTGGCAAGTTGGACGACTTGCGAGGTGATAAGCTGCGGATGACATACGATCGGTACTTGGGTATGATTGGACCGAATGGTTTTGTGGTCAGCCCAGGTGATGGCGGTGTGTTCTCTGCTGATCATTTCCATGATTTATTTGTCGCCATTATGGAGGTGGCGCCTTCCCCTGAGTATTGCTGGGCATTAAAAATGACGTTTCTCGCCCAGGGAAACAGCGAGGAACAGTTTAGTCTTGCTTATCCACAGTATCGCGCGCTGGTCCCGAGGCCTCCTGAGTGGAAGGCGCGTGTCCTCCATCGGTGGCCAGCAACCTTTCGTGTGCCGGATCAGATCGTGTTGTCACCCGGTCGCCATCCCAGTGGTTCCTTTGCGTCATTCTGGATATGGGACGATTGCAACTATTTGTACCACGGAGGCATCTCCGATACCAGAGGCGACCTAACCCATTATCAGCACGGTGGCACTATGCTTCTCGCGGATCTTGGGCGATACGACTGGCCGGGATGGAATAACACGTTGGTTGTTGGCGAGTCAGACTCCGAGTTTCCCTTTCCTCGAACTGAGGGCCTGCGTGGTGGCCGTTGGTACCGCGGCAGTGCGAACCTTAGGGTTATTCGTCCCTACATGGCATCGGCGAGATTTCCGCAATCAACAATTGAAGTTCCGGGGCATTACGGCTTTGAGGACCGTGAAAGGCCTTTGGGTGTTTTGCTTGGAAATCCCGATGCTATCTCGGGCAAGAATGACACAATCTCGTTGAATAGTGTGACGTTAGAGTTTGCGGTCGTTCCTTTGGAGGGCGAAACAAAGGCCAGTAAAGTATTCCCCGGTCGAACCTGGTGGGGTGGATACGAATATCGCAATGTTTGCCCCTCTGCTGGTCCTGTCGACATAATGGTGAGTGATTTGGCCGTGGCTGGACCTAAGGGCACGGCAACGATTGCCGCTTTGAATGAAATCACAAATAACATAGAGGTGACCTTTGTTCCGCCAGGGAATGACGGGGTATTTAAGCCAAGGACATTGAAGGGTTCGGAGCTGGATGAAGTGCTTCGTGTGGTTGACGATCCTGCTACCGGTAGGCCCGTGCTGCGAATTCGTACGTGTCATGGTCGTACCGTTCTCAAAATCCTATTGCCTGGCCTTGCATACGACGTCAATAAAGACTATAATCGCATTGAATTGTCGTATAAATATGTTAATGATTTGACTGGGTGGGTTCGAGCGCCAATCGCAATCGGCATTAATGGATCGGATATCCAGCAGTGTCTTAGGTTGGATCAGCAGCAGGGCGGCATCTTAAATAATTCTCAAGCCGATTCAAAAGGGGGTGATGCTGCCGGGAGTGTTAGCTACAGCAATATCTGGACCAGTGATTCATCGTGGACGCGGAGATTTGTATTGACGAGCGAAGGGGTTCTTGTTGTTCGAGATGATTTTTTACCCGGACCGTCGGCTGATGGAAAGTATGTTGGGCCGGTCTGGCAATTCTGGCGTGCACCAGAAAGTGGATCCATTGGAGGGGCGACAGCGGATTGGTTTGATGCTGATGCGGGAGTCGTCCCTGTCGGCATGAATGTGGGTCCGCACAGCAAACCTAACGACTCGATGCGTCTGTTTGCGGCATTCATGCATGTGCCTGGTCGAGTAAATGGTGTCCAGTATCAGCCGAAGCACTGGAATGCCAATACTTACGCGGTATTTAGTCGCGCCCGTGCGACAGCATGCAGGGCGGAAACATTTGTTACGGTATTTATACCACACCCATCGGATGTATCGCCTGAGTCAATCGTGGAAAAGGGAAAGGGGCTGCGCATGAAGTCGGAAGCGAGCGGACGTGTGACCATTGACATTAATCCTATAGCCTCGTGGGGTTTTAGAAAGAATCTTCATATCGAGATTGGAACTGAAGGATGGGGCGTGGCGCGGAAGTAAGTGTTTGATCGGACGTGTTGGTCCAATGAACATCATCGGCCAATTGGCCGGAAAATGAGCCTATCCATGACTATTCTAGGATTGCATCCAATAGATGCCGCTGTCATCGTCGGATGTCTCGCGGTATTTGTAATGACAGGGGCAATATTCGGGAAAAAGGCCAAAAGTGAATCTGAGTATTTTGTTGGTGGACGTCGTCTGGGTACCATATTCCAGGTGGTGCTGTGGTTTGGGGCTGCCACAGATCCTGCGGTTGCCCCCATTGTAGCGTCTGAGGTGTATCGATATGGGGCCAGCGGTGTGTGGATTCCCATGCAGGCGCTATTTAATACGCCATTTCTGTGGTTCACGTCTGTGTGGTCGCGACGTCATCGTCAGATTACAGGGCCGGATGTGCTCACTGAGCGCTTCAACTCTCGCCGCTTGGTGGCATTGTTCGCCCTGCTGGCAGTGCTTGGTAGTCCTCTTGGCTTGGCCATGGGAAATATGGTGTCTTACAAGGTGGTGTCGTACTCATTTCCGAAGATGGATTCCGAGTTGGCGTCCGAAGAGAGAGAATCTGTACGATTGTATGCCGAATATGATGCATTGAAGGTTCGTGAGCGCCAGCAGGGACTCGATCAAGCTTCTCAGCTGCGAATGTCCGAACTGGATGCCATGCGGGAGCGCGGGGAGATCAGGCCGTTTATTCCACGATTTGGACAAACGGGATTTCTGTTTGTGTATGTATGTGCAATTATCGCAGTGATGGCTATGGGTGGTTTAATGGCGGCCGCATATGCCGACATTTTTCAAGCCGTGCTTGTAATTACCGTCACTATCTCAATGGTTGTCTTTGGGCTATTAGAATGTGGTGGTTTTTCCGGTCTTCATGAACGTCTGCCTCGCGCAAGCTTTGACTTGCTGTCTTCTTCTTCTGGCAATCGATACTCATTATTCTCTGTCGCTTCTTTTACGGTCATGGGGGTTCTGACAATTGGTAACATTGTCATCGGCGGATGTGGGTCTGCCAAGGATGAGCGAGCGGCTCGGAAGGGGATTTTGATAGGCGCCTATTCCAAGCGACTGATCCTGGTTGCGTGGATGCTGACCGGCCTAATTGCAATGGCCTTGCTGCCGGAAATGGGCCACAAAGATCCAGAGGCGATATGGTCTGCTTTGAGCCAGAGGATCCTTCCGGTCGGTCTCTATGGATTGGTAATTGGCGCTGTGTTGGTGGGCCACATTCCGGCTGCTGGAATGGGGGCCCTTGGCACGGCGGCAGTGTTCTTGAGAAATGGGTACCAGGTATGGTGTCCTGGGAAGACTCAAGCTCACTACATGCTTGTAGCTCGGTTAGCAATGGCGGCCATCTTGTTGCTCAGCATTGCTGTGGCGAGTCTGAATATTGGGGTAATTGATTTATTTGCCTCACTGGTTGGCTTGGGGTGCTTTAGCGGGGTTGCCGGACTGCTGATGATTGCATGGCGCGGTCTTAGTTCAAGGGCGGTTGGAATTGGGATGGTTGTGTGGTTTGCTGCCTTTACCGTCCTTCCTTTTGCAGTTCAATATTCGCCTGCGTCAAACCTGGAGTCGTTGTGTCGCCGCTCCGACTTGACATTGTGTGCTCAACGGGATGTGCCTGCGGAGCAAAGTAATTCCAGGTCGTCGACCCCGATATTCTTCGATCGAATTATTAACGAATCGAATGGCGCGGAACCCGTCTGTCGTGGCGTAGGGCGGTTTAATGTTGAATTGTACATTCTTAATGCGTCGGGGTTCGATTTAAATGGTAAAACCGCCGCTGATCTCAAGGGGTATGGCTGGTTGGTAAGCGCTGTGCTTCCATTCGTAATTCTGATTGGACTTAGTCTCGTGCTCCCTGATCGAAGGCCGCGTGCTGCCCCTGGGTCAGTGATCCGGTTTCCATCGCCTGAGGAATACGCCAAGGCTATTCTTAATGGCAATCTTGCGTTAATTCTGCCCAGCGGGAAAGACGAAACCGCAGAACAGGCGGCCATACGATTGGATCGATTCTATGCGAAGCAAAGGACGCCCATTGGCCGCTCGCAGGAGGAAGATGAGCGGGTTCTTGCTGAGTCGTTTCGGGATCCGTCGAAGGCTGAGCGTGCGCGGATTGTTCGCTGGGGCGGAATTGAGATTAATCGGCTAACCTGCGGAGATGTCGTTGGTTTCTCATTGGCGTGTCTTCTCGTTTTAGTTGTTCTTGGTGTCATGTTGCTTGTGCTGTCGATCGGTTCGTGGTGATTCTGTGACGCATTTACCCATTATGCTTATCAGGAGGCAATATGGATGAAGCAAGAGTGTCGTATGTGGAGCGACCCTTTCCGTGGATTAGTGACCAGGGAGATGGTACGTACGTCAATCCAGTCATCCATGCTGACTATAGTGATCCGGACGTCATTCGGATTGGTGACGAATACTGGATGGTCTCATCAAGCTTTTCGTGTTGCCCGGGCCTCCCGTTGTTATGTTCAAGGGATCTTGTAAACTGGAGGCTTGCGGGGTATGCGTTAAAAGAATTCCCGGTTCCGGGCTACGACATACCGCGGCTTGGAGGCGGTGTTTGGGCGCCGGCTATTCGCAAACACAATGGTAAATGCTTTATCTATTTCCCGCTTGTAGACGAGGGGATCTATGTCGTGACGGCTCACCATCCGAGTGGGCCGTGGTCTCAGCCGCAACAAGTGTTGGCTGGCAAAGGTCTCATTGATCCTTGTCCGTTCTGGGACGAGGATGGAAGATCCTATCTTGTACATGCATATGCCAGATCTAGGTCCGGCATAGCCCATCAACTTTGCTTGCGGCAAATGACCGAAGATGGACTAGGGGTTCTGGATGAGGGGTGGACGCTCTATGACGGTAGCGGTGTCGATCCGTTTGTTGAAGGTCCGAAGCTATATCGTATTGGTTCGTGGTATTACGTGTTTGCGCCTGCGGGTGGGGTTGCAACCGGCTGGCAATTAGTGTTGCGGTCAGGCAATCTGAGGGGTTCATGGGAGCGCCGTGTTGTTTTGGCCCAGAAGGACACTGCAATCAATGGGCCGCATCAGGGGGCGCTTGTTGATACTCCGTCTGGCGAGTGGTGGTTTCTCCACTTTTCTGACGGTGGTCCGTACGGTCGGATGATATATCTTGAACCTGTTGCCTGGATTGATGAATGGCCGGTGATTGGTAGGGATGCGCTTGGAACCGGTGTTGGTTCGCCGGTTTATCGTTATCGTAAGCCTGATCTTCCATTGCATGAACCGGTTTCGCTTGTAGCGGACGACGATTGGTCGGGAAGCAGTCCTGGGCTACAGTGGCAGTGGTCCGCGGGGTGGACAAGTCGCTGGTGGTCCCTCTCTGAGCGGCCTGGTTGGCTTCGGCTGCGGTGTGCTTCGGATTTTGGGGGCGATCTTGAGCGGGCGCCAAATCTGCTCCTTCAGAAATGGCCAGCGGGTTCATTTAGTGCTACTGTTTGGTTGGATGATCTGCATTTAGGGTGTGGTCCGCGTGCGGGGGTAATTGTCACGGGGAAGCGCTCCGCGTCCCTTACTGTGGAGCGCTGCGGTGAAAAGCGATGCATCGTCTGGCGTATTGGTTCAGAAATTCAGGCTGTACGATCAATTGCGCACGGGATTGTATGTCTTCGCGTGGATGTAGCAGAGGGTGCAATTGTTTCATTTGGCTATTTGCAGGATGAAAAGTCCTGGTGTATGCTTCGCGATGCGCCCCCTCATCGTGCCGAGGCTGATCATTGGATGGGGTCGAAGGTTGGCCTATGTGCGATTGTCCCAGATGGGGTCCAGGCAGCAGGGTGTGCTGATTTTGGCCCTTGGCGTATGAGTTCACTTCTTGTTGACGAGAGTGTTGGGTGCACAATGCCGGGCGGGTTGTCGAGCCCCCGGGGCAACAAACCTAAAGGGGATTAAGGCCATGGAACATAGCTCTTATGGCAAACCGGTGAAAATGAGCGGAAGTGTAAGCCGTGGATTCACGCTTATGGAACTGCTGGTTGTTGTTGTAATAGTCGCAGTTCTCGCTTCCTTGATTATTGGATGTGTAACCATTGTCAGGGATGCTGCCGTGAGGGTGGCGTGCAAGAATAACTTGCGACAGGCATCCACGGCAATGCTAATGTATGCGGGCGAGAGCAGAAGATTGTTACCGGTGATAGCAATTGGTTCTTCTGGTTGGTGGGACATGGTTATTTGGAATGAAGTTGCGGTGTTGCCCTACACAAATCCGGAATCAAAGTGGGATCCCAAGACATCCGGATCGGCGGTTGGCGGTGGTGCTGGGTTGATCTGTCCGGTCTTGGTTTGCCCTGCGGTGTCCGCCAGGAGTGGATACGCCAATACTTACAAGGACGCAAGGATATCGACTCAGGTCAATTCGGCGGTGTTTTCATTGACGTCCAATGTTCCTTTGTCGAGCGTTCGATCTGATGGCATTATGCTCTTCGAAAAATGGAGCGAGGCGGAAATATTTGGCAGATCGAAGGCGGCCAGCTTTGGTTATGGGAATGGATATTATTTCCCTGCGCACCGCAGGCTTAAACGGGAAAAATTTGGAAGTGTTTACGCCAAACAAGGTGAGGATGCGACGTATGCATGTTTTGATGGTTCGGTGTCGACTGGGAAATGGGACGTTTCCCCTGCAACGGGCCTGTGTTCCCTGGATACGACCCTGCCATGGAATTGATGAGGTCGATGCGAATTATGGATAAACATGGATATATATGCCTTGATGCGGAGTTCCGCCGAGGCGTCATTTACCCCGAAACAAAGAAGGAGAACGACGATGTCTATTAATATTTCAGCCAATCTTGGTGAATCGGGTGACCCGCTTGATCATTATTGGTCGACCTGCGTTGGCGCGGGCCGTGCCCAGGAAGGACTACGCGCTGGCTGGCTAGAACAGCTTTCGGAAACCGTCAATCATAATGGATTTCGGTATATTCGCTTTCATGGGCTGTACCATGATGACATGTTTGTGCTTCGTGACATCCCGCCCAATCTGGCGATTGGAGAGATGGGCGGAAGGGTATATAACTTTCAGTACGTTGACGAATTGTTCGATAGATTGCTTGCTATTGGAATTCGTCCGTTTGTCGAGTTGGCCTTTTGCCCTGCGCCGCTGGCCTCACGCAAGGCCAGTTGCTTTTGGTGGGGCGGCCACGGTGCAATGCCAAATGATCTTTCGGCGTGGAGTGAGTTGGTTACGCGAACGGTGCGTCATTGGCAGGAAAGGTACGGACATGATGAGGTCCGGTTGTGGTACTTTGAGGTCTGGAATGAGCCAAATTTGAAAGTGTTCTTTAATGGTGGGTACAGTGATTATTTGGCGCTGTATGAGGCTACGGCTCGAGCTGTAAAGCTATGTGACCCACTTCTGCGTGTGGGTGGACCAGCTACCTCGAACTACGTCTGCGATGGTCGATTTAACGGGGAGCGCGAGGGTGACTCCGGGCGAAGGGTGGATCTCAATGAGGGAAATATCGATCAGCAAGAATGGCAGCCCGTCTGGGTTGAGCGATTCCTGGCGTGGGCGGGGGAGCATGGTGTTCCCGTTGATTTTGTCTCGACCCATCCGTATCCAACGGAATCGGGCTTTATTGATCCTCAGGGAAATCGGAGCAATCGTTGTTTGTCTCGGTATCGCCATTCGACGCGCGATGATGGTCGGCGACTGAGGGACATTGTACGGTCAAGCAAGTATCCCAAGGCTGAAATACATTGTACTGAATGGAGTAGCTCCCCGCATTGCAGGGATTATACCCATGACATTGTACCGGCGGCGACCTATGTGATTCAGGCTGTTCTGGGGGCGGCGGGCCTGTTTGATTCATTATCATATTGGACCTTTACTGATGTTTTTGAAGAGGGAGGGGCAGGCTCGGCCTGTTTCCATGGTGGTTTTGGCATGATTACCTATCAGGGGATCGCAAAGCCGGTATTCCATGCTTATCGGTTTTTGAATATGCTGGGAAGTCACGCTCTTGCTGTTGTGGATGGGGCAGTCGTAACCAAGAATATGGACGGACAGATGTCTTGTCTTGCCTGGAATTATCCAATTGATGGAGCGGTGCCAATTTCGTATACCCGCCAGCAAGCCATTGATCTACAGCGACTGGGCGATGCGAAACGATTGGAGTTGACTGTTGCTGGGCTTCGGCCTCGGGCACGTGTTGAATTGGAGATCCTTGCTCCAGGGCATGGAGATCCCTTTGGTGCGTGGCTTTCAATGGGTTCTCCGGCGTCGCCGAGTCGCCAGGAGACTTCGCGTCTTCGTGATGCCTCGTGGGAGACTATTAGGATGGACTGTTGTGCGGACGAGAATGGTTGTTGTGTGATTAAGTATGATCTGCCGCAGTGGGGTTTGCTAATGGCACGTGAGTGCTCTTGATAGCGGGAGGAATTGATTTATGCCGGTGCGTTGGAATGACAATGAACGGTGGGTCCTTTCCACGGACCAGCCGCTTTTCGGGTGTGCGCCACCGTACGTCGGTAACGGGCGTATTGGCATTAGGCTTGGGTCATTAATCCTTGGAACTGATGTTGATGCCCCCCGCTTGAAGGGTCCGGGACCGGAGAAATGTCAATTCTCTGTCCCTCGATTTGATCACTCTTGGCCGCTGCAGTGTTTCGCCGCACATGGACGTGATGGGTTTCAGCATTGTCTTCCATCATGGGCGCAGTTGCGCTTGTGCGTCGGTCGACATGAATTTCGCCCTGGTAGGTTGATGGCCGGGTCGCGGAATCCCCTTGTGACAAGCTTGGATTTGCGAACGGGCGAAGCTTCGCTGCGTGGTGATTGGGTGGTTGATGGCGATGTGATTCATGTGGCAATTCGCCTGTTGGCGCCGCGATCGTGCGCTCATGGCGCCCTGTGGGAGCTTGATCTCGATGGTGTACAAGGCCGGGCCGACATCCAGTTCGGTTTTGATGGAGATCATCTGTTGGGTAACGTCGAGCAAGTATATGAGTCCATGGCATCTACGATCCACGGACGAGTGGTGACAGGCAAGCGTTCGCGGTGTATTGAAATGGGCTTGCGTTGGACCTGTGAGGGCGCGAGGCAGGAAGGCGTTGACTGTGGTGCGTCAAAGTGCACGGTGAGTCTTGTATCGACATCGGCACGTGTTCGTTTGTGTGTGTTATATGCATGTCATGGTGGCACCGAGATGCATGGATGGCCCGAGGTTGTTGCTGACCTTAACGCACTCGAATATGGATTGAAGGATGGATCGCTCAGAAGAGTCAACGATGAAATCTGGCGTTCCTTGTGGAGGGATGCTTTGGATGTCGCTGATCTGCCGCTTTCTATTGTTGATCAAAGGTTTTTGTTGGCGCAGCAGTACTATTTGTTGGCCAGCTATGATGGTTCGTCTCATCCTGTGGCCCCATTGGGATTGTCGGGGAATCAATGGCAGGGATGTCATTTATGGGACGCGGATCTTTGGCACGGCAGGGCGCTTGCAATATTCTGGCCTCATTTGGCGCGCCAGTTGGTTCGCGCAAGAGTTGCAATGCTCCCGTTGGCTCGGGCTCGAGCTGTAGAGCAGGGATATTGCGGGGCGCGATTGCCTTGGATGGGTGACGAAGAGGGTGATGATTTGACCCCGTCAGGTCCTTATCGAGAAGAGATTCACGTTAATGCTTGGGCAATGCTGCTTGTTCGAGATGTATGGCGTGCAACGAAAGATATTGCCGTGTTAGAGGAGGGATGGCCGCTCCTTGAGCAGATTGCTGAGTTCTGGTGTTCGCGATGTTCGCTTGATTCCAGCGGCAAATGGCACCTACTGCAAGTGCTTGGTCCGGATGAAGCTGTTCATGAGGATCCACGAAATCCGCAACTCGTGGACGATCATTTTACTACGAATGTCGCTGTGAGAGAGGCAATGTGCGCGGCAATTGAGGCCGGCTCTGTTCTTGGTCGTAGGGTTTCGCCTACATGGCAATCTCTGGCTGATTCAATCTATATTCCGATGCCAGAGGGGAATGGAGTTATACTGGAATACCCGGGATATGGTGGGCACAAAATCAAGCAGGCTGATGTAATTCTCTCGTTCTATCCATTGGACCAGCGGTACGAATATGATGTCATTGACTGTAATGTTCGATACTACCAAGGGAAGATTGCTAGTGGCCCGTTGATGACGGAGCAGATTGAAGCGGCAATTCTGTTGAGGGGTGGTAGATATGACTGTGGTCGTGTGCTTGCGGATCTTATTCGATCGTATCGCCGATATGTTCATGGTTCCTTTGAGGTGCCATATGAAACCACATATAATAGCAATAGTGTCATGGTTACGGCGTGTGGCGGATTGATTGGCGCGCTTGCGTGCAGCTGGTGGCGTTTTCGGTGTCCTGGTGACGATCCGACCCTTTTGCCTCGATTGGGCGCGGAATGATGTATGTTCGCGTGTTAGTTTATTGGGTGACGGGTTCCTGATATATGGATGGATGATGTCCTCCTGTGTTCATTTCAATATTGATCTATCTGTCCACTGTATCGGAATACGTCGCGATCTGAAATGACCGACGCACAGAGGATTCAACTGACCCACCAAGGCGGCACAGTTGCCGTTCCTCACCCAGCCTTTTTGAGCCGGTACACCATCGCCAGCACCTCGGCCACCGCCTGGTACCACTTGGTGGGCGCCGGCTTGCCGATGTCGACCTCTTTCGCCAGGGCGCGGGCGCGGGCGACGTTCTCGACCATGGTGATGTGGTGCTCGGCGGCGATGGCCTCGAATCCCATACCAGCCAGCGTGCGAGCGACATCGTCCCGAATGATGGTTGGGGACGATCGTGTGATGTGTCCACCTGTATGGGTAGTCGCCCTACCCATACAGGCAGGAACGGACTGCCTACTTCGCGTCCTTGGGCTTGTCCGCCGGGCGCAACGCGTCGATGCGCTCCTTCGACTTGGGGTCGCACTTCACGCACAGGGACTCGGCCACCGCGTGTTCGCCGCACCAGTCCTTCTCTTTCTTGAGCGCCGGGATGAGCTTGCGGTCACAGGAGGTACACTTGTCCTTGGGGAGGTCGTGGGTCCAGCACCACTGATCGCTCTTCAGGCGCTCGACCTTGGGGGCGTCGGCAGGAACGGCAGGCTTTTCCTCGCAGGCGAGGACGCCGGTACCGGCCAGCATCAGGGCGCAGAGGGTGAGATGGCGGATCATGCGGTTTCCTTCGTGGTGGGCGCGGGCCCGGGTTCGGTCGGCGTGGCGCCGACTGGATCAGCCTCATCCATGGTTCTCGGCTCGAACCAGCCGTAGAGCACCGGGATAAGGAAGAGGGTGAGCAGGGTCGAGGAGAGGATGCCGGCAATGACCACCGTCGCGAGCGGACGCTGGACCTCGGCGCCCATGCCGGTGGCGAGCGCCATCGGCACGAAGCCCAGCGCTGCGACCAAGGCGGTCATCAGCACCGGCCGCAGGCGGATGAGCGAGCCCTGCACGATGGCTTCCTGGAGCGGCGCGCCCTGCCGGCGCAGCTGGCGGATGAAGGTCACCATCACCAGGCCGTTGAGCACCGCCACCCCGGCCAGGGCGATGAAGCCCACCGCTGCCGAGATCGAGAAGGGCATGCCGCGCAGCCACAATCCGGCGACGCCGCCGACCGCCGCCACCGGCACCGCGGTGTAGACCAGCAGGGCGAGCATGGTCGAGCCCAGCGACCAGCGCAGCAGCAGGAAGATCGAGAGCAGGGCGACCGGCACCACCAAGGCCAGGCGGGCGCGGGCGCGTTCGAGGTTCTCGAACTGGCCGCCCCATTCGATGCGCCAGCGGCCCGGCGGCAGGACGACCTCCTTGGCGATGGCGGCCTGGGCGTCGGCCACGAACGAGGCGACGTCGCGCCCCTGGACGTTGCACTGGATGACGATGCGGCGCTGGCCCCACTCGCGGGTGATGGTCAGCGGCTCCTGGGTGGCCTCGATGCGCGTCACCGAGCCGAGCGGCAGGCGTTCACCGCCGGCTGCCAGGATCGGCACCTCTGCCAAGCGATCAGGATCGTTGCGGATGCTTGCCGGCAGACGGACGACCAGCGGGAAGCGCAGTTGCCCCTCGATCACCTCGCCGAGGTGGATGCCGCCGATGGCCTCAACCATCTCCATCACCTCACCGACCGGAACGCCATGGCGGGCGAGGGCCTCAGGCGCTGCGCGGATGCGTAGGGCCGGCTGGCCAGTGGTCTGTTCGACGCTGATGCCGTTGGAGCCCTCCACGCCATAGAGCGCGGTCTCGATCTCAGCAGCCTTGCTGCGCAGGAGGTCCATGTCATCGCCAAAGAGCTTGATTGCCACGTCCGCGCGCGCGCCACTGACCATTTCATTGATGCGCATCTCAATCGGCTGGGTCATCGCCACGGTCTGTCCAGGCAGGTCGCGCAGCAGGCGGGCAATGCGGTCGGACAGCTCGGCCTGGGTCCGGGCCTTGGTCCACCCTTCCCGCGGCTTAAGCGACATGAACACGTCGCCCAGTTCGATGCCCATCGGATCGGTCGCCACCTCGGCGGTGCCGAAGCGGGTCCAGACATGGCGGATCTCGTCCGGGAACTCGTCCAGCAGCAGGCGCTCGACCCGGGTGTTGAGCGCAGCCGAGGCCGCCAAGTCCATGCCCGGCAGGCGGATGGTGTTGGCGACGATGCCGCCCTCCGACAGGCGCGGGATGAACTCGGCGCCCAGGCCGCGGAACAGCACCACGGCGATCAGCACGCTGCCGCCAGCGATCCCGACCACGGCCAGGCGATGGCGCAGGGCCAGACGTAGGCAAGGCCGGTAGAGCCAGGTGGCCAGGCGCACCGGCCAAGGGTCGGCTTCGGCGTGCGGGCTGCGCTGCAGGCACCAGCTTGCCAGCACCGGCATCAGGGTGAGTGACAGGATCATCGAACCGACCAGGGCGAAGACGACGGTCAGCGCCATCGGCTGGAACAGCTTCCCCTCGACGCCCTCCAGGGTCAGGATCGGCAGGTAGACCATGATGATGATCAGTTCGCCGAACATCGTCGGCTTGCGCACCTCGATGGCGGCGTCGCGCACCACTTCCAGATGGCTGCGGTGGCGTTCGCGCGGATCGTTGAGACGCCGGACTGCGTTCTCGACCATGATCACCGACGAATCGACGACCAGGCCGAAGTCGATCGCGCCCAACGACAGCAGGCTGGCGGCGATGCTGAAGCGCAGCATGCCGTCGAAGGCGAACATCATCGAGAGTGGGATGGCCAGGGCGACGATCAGTCCGGCGCGCAGGTTGCCGAGGAAGAGGAACAGCACGGCGACGACCAGCAGGCCACCCTCGAAGAGGTTGCGGCGCACGGTGTCGATGACGTGGTCGACCAGTTCGGTGCGATCGTAGACCACCTCGACCTCGACATCCGGCGGCAGGAAGGGGCGCAGCTCGTCGAGCTTGGCCTTGAGCCGGCTGGTGACCTCGTGCGAGTTTTCGCCCATGAGCAGGAAGCCCAGGCCCAGCACCACCTCGCCGCGTCCGTCAGCCGTCACTGCCCCGCGGCGGATCTCGTGGCCGATGCCGATCTCGGCGACATCGCGCAGGCGCACCGCCACCCCGGCCTTGGCGGCGACCACCAGGGCGCCGATCTCGGCCTCGCTGCCGAGACGACCCTGGCCCTGGACCAGCCAGGAGGACGCACCGCGCTGCACCACGCCGCCGCCGACGTTGATGTTGCCCGCCCGCACCCGGTCCAGCACCGTGTCGAGGGTCAGGCCATGCGCGACCAGGCGCTCAGGGTCGAGGCGTATCTCGTATTGTTTCTCGAAGCCGCCCCACGAGTTGACCTCGGCGACGCCCGGCACCGAGCGCAGCGCCGGCTTGATCACCCAGTCCTGCACCGTGCGCGCCCGGGTCTGATCGCCGCTGCTGCTGCGCACGACGTAGTGGAAGACCTCGCCCAGGCCGGTGGCGACCGGACCGAGTTCGGGTCGGCTGATGCCGGCCGGCAGTTCGACCGTGGTCAGGCGCTCAGCGATGAGCTGGCGGGCGAACCAGATGTCGGTGCCGTCAGCGAAGACCACGACGACCTGCGACAGGCCGAACTTGCTGATCGAACGCACCCCGGTGACCTTGGGCAGGCCGCCGATGGCCTGCTCGACCTGGCCGGTGATCTGGCGTTCGATCTCTTCGGGTCCGAGGGCCGGAGCGACGGTGTTGACCTGCACCTGCACCGGGGTGGTGTCGGGGAAGGCGTCGATGTCGAGGTTGCGCAGTGCGAGCAGGCCGGCGACCAGGGCCGCCAGGGTGAGCCCGACCACGGCCAGGCGATGCCTGAGCGACCAGTCGATGATGGCGTTGAGCATGGCTCAGTCGTCCGTGCAGCCGGCGCCCATGCGCTCGGGGAAGGTCGCTGAAAACAGGATGCCGGTGCCGCTGATCGCGACCTGGTCGCCGTCGGCCAGCCGGTCGACCGCCACCCGGTCGCCATCGCGGGCGAGGATGCGCACCGGCAGGCTGCGGAAGACCGTCTCGCTGCGGCGCACGAAGACATAGGGCTGGGCACCGTCGAACTGGATCGCGCCGGTCGGCACGAT
This sequence comes from Planctomycetota bacterium, assembly GCA_023150565.1. Lineage (GTDB taxonomy): Bacteria > Planctomycetota > UBA11346 > UBA11346 > UBA11346 > JAKLKR01. The sequence goes on along the minus strand of JAKLKR010000038.1, from coordinate 6,789 downwards.
GGCCGAGGTCGTTGCCGCCCCGGTGGTGATGGTCGCGGCGCCGAACTGGCCGACGCGCAGGCGGCGGTCGGCGTTGGCGATCGTGGCCCAGACCGGCACCAGGCGGGTCAGCGGATCGGCGGCCTGGCCGACCACCGCAACCGTCCCGGTTGCACTCACGCCGTTGCCGGCCTGGAAGGCGACCTCCTGGCCGGCGGCGATGCGGGCGGCTCGATCCGGCGGCACCGGCAGCGACAGCCACAGGGCGCTGGCGTCGGCGACTACGACGATCGGGGTGTTGGCCTCGACTGCCTCGCCGGCGACGGCGCGGATCTCGGTGACGGTGCCGCCGCGCTGGGCGTGGATGGGCACCAGGTTGGCCGAGCCGCCATCCTCGACCGCGTCGGGCAGTCCCAGGCGGCGCAGGCGCTGGGACAGGGCTGCCGCGTCGAGGCCGGCCAGGGAGCTGGCATCGACGGTCAGACCGAGGTTGCGCAGGGCCTGCTCGGCGTCGAAGACCGCAACCTCTGCCACCCGCAACTTGGCCTCGACATCCTGGAGTTCCGCCGGGGTGCGGACGCCGGCCGCAGCGGTGATACGGGCGCGCTTGGCGTTGCCGAGCGCCAGATCGCAGTTCGCCAGCGCCTGCATCAGGGCGGACTTGGCGCGGCCGACCTCGGTGGCATCCACCAACGCCACGACCGCTCCCGGCGCGACCTCGGCGCCAAGTACGACGAGCACCTCGCGCACCACACCGTCGCTGCGGCAGCCCAGGCGAGCCACCGCCGTGGGCGGATAGGCGGTCTCGGCCGCCACCCGCACCCGCGGGGCGATGCTGTCCATGGCCACGGCTTCCACCCGGATGCCGGCCTTGGCCAGGGCCTCCACCGAGGCCACCTGGGCGAAGCGGATCTCCTCACCCTCGCGGCGATGGCGCTCCGGCTCCTGCGCCGCCTGGGCCTTGCCGACATCCTTCTTGCACAGCATGCAGGCCGCTTCCGGCACATGGTGCTCGGGGCACCAGTGCTCGGTCGCCGTGTGGGGCGCTTCGGCGACGGGCTTGGCCAGACGCCAGCCGGTGTGGTGGCCCCACCAGAAGAGGCCGCCAAGAGCGGCGAAGGAGAGGATCGCGGGCGCGTGACGGCCCAGGAAGCGGACGGCAGTGGACATGGGACCTCGACGGAGGGTTGCGGTCGGCGATGCACCGACGCGGTGACGGACGCCCGCCAGGCGGGCGCTGTCTCCTCAGCAGGTCAGGATCACCGAACGCAGCATCCGCGGCAACAGGTCAGGCGGATGCGCTCGCACGCGTGCGGGTCGCTGGGATGCGGCCGACGGCCAGACGAGCGTGGCGACGAGGATGGGCTCAGGCAGGGTCGCGGCTGGCGGACAGGACGGCGGCACGCTGATGCTGGCAGCCGTGTTGTCCGGCAGCGGGATGAGGCAGCAGTCCGTGCAATCGTCCGCACGGTCGGTGCCGACCGGGGTTCCCGGTTGCGGATCGCAGCAGATGTCCTGCTGCTCGATGGCGACGCATGCGGAGCAGATGCAGATCTGCGCGTTGGAGCCGGCGACGCCCGCCGCGAGGTGGACGAGGATCGCCAGGGCGACCGTGATCCAGGTGGCGGCGCGCCGGAGGTTCATGCGCTGGCCTTCGTGCGCGCGGGCCGGCCAGCCAGGGCCAGGGCGCTGCGGGCCAGGTCGATCCAGCGCGGATCGGCGATCCGGTAGTAGGCCATCTTGCCGGCGGTGCGGAAGGTGATGGCGCCCAGGCGACGCAGTTCCTTGAGATGCTGCGACGCCCCGGACACCGAGCCGCCCAGGACCTTGGCGCTATCGCAGACGCACAGTTCGCGACCGTCGAGCGCCAGCAACAGGGCGAGGCGGCCTGGATTCCCCAGCACGGCGAGACGCTCGGCCGTCTGGCGGATGTCGCCCGTCGGCGGCAGGACGCGCCGGGCCTGAGCCACAGCCTTCGGATCGAACGAAGCCACCTGGCACATCCCGGCATCGGCGCTGGACTGACCATGTTTCATGGTTTCTTGAAATAACAAAGTCTGAGGTCGCGGTCAACCACCAACTGCGTCGGCACAGAGGCCGGTAAGGATTGACAGCCATCCGCGTCTTGGAGCATGTCATTACGATGCGTCCCCTCCTCGGCATCCTGCTGCAGACGCTTCGCCATGCCGCCGTCGGCGTGGCCGTGGTGTCCGTGCTGATGATGACGCTGCGCGTCCATCTCCATGCCCAGACTGATGATGGGCACGGGCATGGGCACGGGATCGAACTGTCGCTGGGGGGCATGCTCGATGACGAACCCGGCGCCCCGGCCAGCCCGGATGTCGCTGACCCCGATGGCTGCGGCTACTGCCACTGCCCCGCCTCGTCGGTGATGATCGCCGAGCTGCCTGCCTTCGTCTTCCATGATCAGGTGGCAGGGCTTGCGCGCCTGGCCCACCCGGCTGCCGTGCCCGACAGCCTGTCGTATCCCCCCGATCCCCCGCCTGTCCGACTGAGCTGAGCGAACGCACGCGCCCTCGCGCGTGCGCAGGGAGGCCGTGTTCACGGCCTCCGCCACCTCATGCTCCGGGATCGTCATGTCCAAACCGTTGTCCGTCGTCCATTCCCGCTCGGGAATCGGCTTCCTCGTCCCCGCCATGTGTGCCATGGCCCTGCTGGCCGGTTGCGGCGGATCACCGCCGCGGACGGCATCGCCGCCAGTTCCGCCCACGTCGGTCGACCAGGCGGCCCCGGCCGACGACCCCGTCGCGCCCCAGCCCAGGGACTGGTCCGGTCCGGTGCCCATCGCCCGTCTGGTCGCGGCGGCCGAAGCATCGCATCCGACCCGCGCCGCCATCGCCGCCGCGCACGCCGCCGCAGCCGCCCTGGTCCGCCAGGCCGGCGCCTGGGACAACCCGGAACTGGAGCTGAGCCTGGGACGGACCAGACCACGGGTCGATGACCTGGAGCGGGACCAGCCCTATGGCGGCAGCCTCAGCCAACGGCTGAACTGGTGGGGCAAGCGCAACGCCCGTGTCGCCGCCGCCCGTGCCCAGCAGCAGGTCGCCGAGGCCGAGGCGCAGGTCGCCCTGCTGGGTCTGCGCGCCGACGTGCGTCGCGCCGCCATCCTGTACGCCGCGGCCATCGACGCGGCCACCCAGGCTGCGGAGGATGCGCGCATCGCCGCCGAACTGGCGGTGATGACGGAGACCAGGGCCGCAGCCGGCGAGGCCGATCGTTCCAGCGTCGCCCGCGCCAAGCTCGAAGCGACCACGTCAGCCCTCCACCGCGACGCCCGCCGACGCGAAGCGGCCACTGCCCTGGCGGTGCTGCGCACCTGGTGCGACCCGGCCCTGCCCGACACCCTGGTAGTGGCCGACGCCTTCACCGATGCGATGGCGGTCACCGATGCGGCCAGCCTGGCCCAGGCCGCCGAACGCCACCCGCAACTGCGCGCCCTGGCCGAGGTCGCCGCCGCCGCCGAAGCGACCATCACCGCCGAGCGCGAGGCGCGCCTGCCGGATCTCACCATCGGCATCTTCGCCGACCGCGAAGCCGAGAAGGACACCTACGGGGCGACCCTCGGGTTCGAGGTGCCGCTGTGGAACCGCAACGAGAGCGGCATCGCCGCCGCCGAAGCGGCCCAGGCCCAGGCCCGCGCTACGACGCGAGCCGAACGACTGCGCCTGCAGCGCGATCTGGCTGAGGCGCTGGGCGCCGTCCAGACCGCCCAGGGCGAGGCCACGGCGCTGCGCGAACAGGCCGCACCGATGGCCGACGAGGCGATCCGGCTGCGCACCACGGCCTTCCAGACCGGCGATGCCAGTCTGGCCGACCTGCTGGAGGCGCGCCGGGCCGCGAATGCCGTGCGGGCCGAACTGCGCGATGCCCGGCGTCGCGCCGCCCTCGCCCTGGTCGACCTCGGCCTGGCCGTCGGCGACCCGACCGTGGGCCTCGCGCCCGCCGAAGCGCCCCGTCCGTAAACGCGACCCGGCCTGGCTGTGCGCCAGGCCCGTTCCCGATGTCCGACGCCGACGGCGCCGCCCATCTGGACCCTGGTCGTCCGTAACCCATCAACCAACCACACGCCGAGTCCACCATGCACCTCCGTCTCCTGCTCGTCCCCACCCTCGCTGCACTGCTCGCCGGATGCGGCGGACACGCCGATCCGCATCCGCCTGGCGGTGCTGCCGCCGATGACGGTCATGGCCACGGCGCACCGGCCGCAGCCGATCCCCACGCCGGCCACAACCACGGCCCCGGCGGAGGCGAAGCCATCACGCTGCCCGACACCGTGCAGAAGAACCTCGGCATCACCTGGGCTAAGGCCGAGTACCGCATCGTCCAAGGCGTCGTGCGCATGCCCGGCCGCTTCGAGTCGGAGCCATCGGCGCGCCGCACCTACCAGGTTCCGCTCGCTGGTCGCGTCGAGGTACTGGTCAAGCCGTACCAGCAGGTCGCCGCCGGCGTGCCGCTCTACCGCCTGCACGCGGCGGACTGGAAACGGTTGCAGCAGGAGATCGCTGACGCCACCGGCGCCGTGCAGGCGGCCGAGGACACCTTCGTTGCCGCCCAGGAGCATGTGACGGCGCTGGCGCAGGCCCTCACCCTGTGGACCGAGCGCCTCGCCACTCTTGAACGACTGGGGCAGGACATCGGCGGCAAGGCCGCCGAACGGGCCGATGCGGCGGGACGTGTCGCCGACCTGCGCATCGCCGCGGCCGAGGCCAAGCGTGAACTGGCCGAGGCCACCCGCCAGGCCCGCGGTGCCGATGGCAAGCCGGCCAGCGGGCAGGCGCAGGTGCGGCTCGATCTCCTGCTCGGCCAAGCGGCGCAGCTCACCGGCCTGACGCCGGAGGCGCTGCTCGCGGTCACGGACGGCAAACCGGCCTGGGCGACCCTGGCCGCCATCGAGGTGCGCGCCGCATCACCAGGCCTGGTCGAGGGCGAGGTTGTCTCCAGCGGCACCTGGATCGACGCCCATGGCACCGTACTCACCGTCACTGATCCGGCCGGCGTCCGCCTGCGCGCGGCCGGCCTGCAGGCCGATCTGCCGCGCCTGAGCGACGGCCTCCAGGCCCGCATCGTCGCTACGGATCCGGCGGTGGCGAAAGCCCTTGCCGCGACCCTGGTGATCGGCCCGGTGGCCGACGCGATCGACCGCTCGGTCGATCTCATCGCCCGACCGGCCGACGGAACCAGTCTCCCGACCTGGGTGCGCCCCGGCGTCACCGCCAACCTGGAGGTCGTCCTCGGCGGCTCGCCCGAGGAGGAACTGGCCATCCCGGTCGGTGCCACCATCCGCGACGGTCTCAAGACCATCATCTTCCGCCGCGATCCCGAGCATCCCGACCAAGTGTCCAAGCTTGAGGCCGACCTCGGCCCCAGCGATGGCCGCTGGGTGGTGGTGCAGTCGGGCCTCAAGGAGGGCGACCAGGTCGTGCTCGGCGGCATCTATCCGCTGAAGCTGTCGCAACAGGAGGGCGGCGCCCAGGCCGGCCATTTCGAGGCCGATGGCACCTTCCACACGGGAAAGCACTGAGTCATGTTCACCTGGCTCATCAGCCTGTCGCTACGCCACGCCAAGGCCGTGGTCATCGTCGCCGGCATCCTGCTTGCCCTCGCCGGCTGGCTCATCCCACGCATGGCGGTCGATGTCTTCCCTGAACTGAACGCCCCGACCGTCGTAGTCATGACCGAGGCCAGCGGCCTCGCCGCCGACGAGGTCGAGCAGTATGTCACCGTGCCCATCGAATCCGCGGTCAACGGCATGCCCGGCATGCGCAAGCTGCGCTCGTCGTCATCTCTCGGCCTGTCCATCGTCTGGGCCGAGTTCGACTGGGGCGAGGACATCTGGCGCGCCCGCCAGCAGGTCGCCGAACGCCTGTCCGCCGTGGAAGCCGGCCTGCCCCCCGGCGCCCATGCCGAGATCGCGCCGGTCACCTCGATCACCGGCGAGGTCATGCTGCTGTCGGTCACCTCGCCCGACGGCACCCGCACGCCCAAGGAGCTGCGCTCCTTCGCCGAGTATGACCTGCGCAACCGTCTGCTCGGTGTGCCCGGCATCGCCCAGGTTGTCGCCATCGGCGGCGAGTTGCCGGAGTACCAGGTGCTGTGCCGGCCTGATCGCCTGCAGATCTACGGCCTGACCGTCGCCGATGTGGTCGAGGCAGCCAAGAAGGCGCACTCGACCGCCAGCGCCGGCTTCCTGCCCAACCGCGAAGGCAAGGAGGTGCCGATCCGCCAGACCGCGCAGGTGACCCGCGCCGAGGACATCCAACGCACGGTCATCGCCTACCACGAGGGCGTGCCGGTGACGATCGGCGATGTCGCCGAAGTCGCCCTGGCGCCCGCCCCGGCCCGCGGCACTGCCACCGAGCGCGGACGCTCGGCGGTCATCATCTCGGTGCAGAAGGCCCCCGGCACCAACACCTTGACCCTGACCACGGCCCTCGACCAGGCGGTCGCCAGCATGGCCGTCCCCAGCGGCATGACGGTCAACAACCATGTCTTCCGCCAGGCCGAGTTCATCCAGGTCGCGGTCGACAACCTGATCAAGGTCCTCACCGAGGCTGCGATCATCGTCACCGTCGTCCTCATCCTCTTCCTCCTCAATGTGCGCACGACGCTGATCACGCTGACCGCCCTGCCGCTGTCGCTGGGCGCGGCCTTCATCGTCATGGCCTGGTGGGGTCTTTCGATCAACGTCATGACCCTCGGCGGCCTGGCGGTGGCGCTCGGCGGCCTGGTCGATGACGCGATCATCTACGTCGAGAACGCCTTCCGCCGCCTGCGCGAGAACCGGCATGC
>JAKLKR010000389.1 GCA_023150565.1 Planctomycetota bacterium | reverse complement strand
GCCTACGGCGGACCGCTGGCTGGCCCCAGGCCTTGGCCGCGGCGCCGGCCGCCGCCACAGCCGCGATCGCCCCCTGGCTGGTCCCGGCCCAGCTGGTGGCTGGCAACGACCGTTATGAGCTGGCCCTGTCCGTGGCGGCGGTAGTGGCGGCGTTCCCCCTGCTGATCTTTGAGCGGCGGCTGCTTGCCACCGCCACAGCCGAATTGCCCGAGGCCCGGGCCCTGGCCCGCCTCCTGCGAATTGCGACCTGGGTGCTGGTGGCCGGAGGATGCGCCTCCGCCGCCCGCTCGCATGGCTTCGAATCGGCGGCCTGGATCCACCTCGCGCTCGGCTGCCTGATCAGTGCCATCGCCGGTGAGGCGCTGCTACGCGCCCTCGCCACTCCGTTCCTCCCGGTGGCCAAGGCCGCCGAAGCGCGCGCCCTGGGCGATGGGACCATCGTCGCGGTGATCGCCACCCGCGGCGAGCGCGGCGGCCTGGGAGCCGGCTTCCGCGAGCGCTTCGGCATCGACCTCTCGCGCTCGTGGGCGCTGACCTTCCTGCGCCGCGCCAGCTGGGGCCTGGGCGCGGTGCTGGCGGCGATCGCCTGGCTGACCACCGGCCTCACCGCGCTCGGCATCGGCGAGCGCGGGATCTACGAGCGGCTCGGGGACCCGGTCACCGTGCTTCAGCCGGGGCTGCACGCGCACCTGCCCTGGCCCTTCGGGCGGGTGGTGCGCACCGAGAACGGCCAGATCCACGAGCTTCCGCTGGGAGGCGGCGAGCGTCCGTCCGAGCCTCCGCGCATCACCGCCGACGAGGATCCGCCCGGCGAATTCGACCGCCTGTGGGAGCGCAAGCACCTCACCGAGGGCACCTGGCTGGTACCCGGCAGCGATGGCGGACGCCAGCTCGTGAGCGCCGACGTGAGGGTGGTCTGGCGCATCGGCGCCGGCGACGAGGACGCCCGCCAGTCGGTCTATGCAGTGGCATCGCCGCCGGTGCTGGTCCGGCTGGCGGCCGGCAGGCTGTTCACCCGCGCCTTCGCCATCCGCGGTTTCGATAGCCTGGTGGGAGAGGAGCGCGACCAGCTCGCAGGGACCGTCACCGCTGGGCTGCGCCGCGAACTGGCAGGCACCGGCATCGATGTGACCGCGGTGGTGATCGATGCCATCCATCCCCCCACCGATGCCGTCCCCGCCTACCATGCGGTGCAGGAGGCCGGGATCAGCGCGATCGCCGATGCCGCCACCGCCAAGGGACGCGCCTCGCGCATCGTGGCGGTGGCCCGCCTCGAGGCCTCCACCACCCGCGACTCCGCCCTGGCCGCCGCCGCCGAGACCACCGCCACCGCCACCATCGATTCCGTCCGGCTGGGTGCCGATACCGAGGCGGTGCGCCTGGGCGGAAACGCCATCTTGATCGAACGTCGCCTCCAGACCATGGGCCGGGCCCTGGCCAAGGGCAAGGCGACCGTGGTCGACCACCGCCTGGTGGTCGACGGCAGCACCATCATCGACCTGCGCAAGGGCCGGAGCGACATCCCATGAGCCATGACCACGGAGCCGGTTGCGGCCACGACCACCACCAGCATGGCAGCCAGGATCCGGCCCCGTCCGGGACCGGTGGCCATTGGATGCGCTGGACGGCGGCCTGCGTCCTGGTGCTGCTCTCGCTGCTCGCCGCCACCCTGGTCACTGTGCGCGCCGGCACCGCCAGCGTGGTCACCCGCTTCGGCGATCCCGTCAAGGTGCATGTGCGCCCGGGACTGGCCTGGAAGGCCCCCGCCCCGCTGGAACGCACCATCGACATCGATCTGCGCCTGCACACCACCGCCAGCGGCATCCATGGGGTGCTGACCCGCGACGGCCTGAGCGTGGTCGTCCAGGCCCATGTCGCCTGGCGGGTGCCGGCCGAACCGGAGCGGGTGCTGCGCTTCCTGCGCGCCTCCTCCAACAACCCCGACGAGGCGGCCGGCCAGCTGCGCACCTTCCTGGGTTCGGCGCTCGAGACGGTGAGCGCCCGCTTCGAACTCGCCAGCCTGGTCAACACCGACCCCGCCCAGGTCAGGCTCGACCAGTACGAGGCCGCCCTCAAGGAGCGCCTGGAGAGCCAGGTGCGGGACATGTGGGGGATCGAGGTGGTGCAGGTCGGGATCGAGCGCCTGATGCTGCCCGACGCCACCCTGTCGGCCACCATCCAGCGCATGTCGGCCGAGCGCGACACGGTGGCCGAGGCGCGCAAGTCCGAGGGCAAGCGCATCGCCGGCGAGATCCGCTCGCAGGCCGAAAAGGAGGCGCGCATCCTCAAGGCCAAGGCCAGCGAGGAGGCCGGCCGCACCGAAGCCGCCGCGCGCGCCGAGGCCGCCATCATCTATGGCCGGGTGCACGCCGCCGATCCCCAGCTCTACGAGTTCCTGCGCTCGCTCGACACCCTCGAGCAGGCCATGACCGGCAGCACCCACCTGGTGCTGCGCACCGACGCCGCACCCTTCCGCGCCCTGGTCGAGGCCCTGCCCGCCGCTGCCGCCACCGGCGCGGCAGCCGGGAAATGAGGGCCAAGCGATGAGCGAGAGCCTGTTCAGCCACGAAGCGGCCACCCGTCCCGGCCCGGCCCACCCGCCCGCCACCCCGATGGACACCGCCGTCCACTCGGCGATGCGCTTCCTGCTGGTGGTGGCCGCGGTGCTGGCGCTGGCCTGGACCGCCTCCGGACTGCGCCAGATCGAGCCCGGCACCCAGGCGGTGGTGCTGCGCCTGGGTGCGATCGACCGCGTGGCCCAGGCCGGGCTGCTGCTGGCCTGGCCGCGCCCGTTCGAGGAGGTGGTGGTGCTGCCCGCGCGCGAGCGCCAGCACACCCTGGAGGTCACCCGCCTGGACCTGCGCGAAGGCGAGCGCGAGGCCACCCCGCCCGGGGTCAAGCCGCCGCCCTTCGACGCGCGCAAGGACGGGGGCTACGTGCTCACCGGCGATGCCGGGGTCGCCCACCTCAGGGCCTCGGTGACCTGGCAGGTGACCGATCCGCGCGCCTACCTGCTGGCGCGCGAGCGCCTGCCCGCCGCCCTCGAGCGCGCCACCGCCGCCGCGGTGATCCGCGCCTGCGCCGGGCGCGGGCTCGACGGGGTGATGGTGGCCGGGCTGACCGGCGGCGACGGCAGCGGGCGCGACGAGCGCCTGGCGGCCAGCCGCGAACGCCTGCGCGGCGACGTGCTCGCCCTGCTCAACCAGCGCCTGGCCGGGATGGGGATGGGGGTCGAGGCGGGCCGGGTCGACCTGGCCGCCAGCCTGCCGGCGCGCGCCCGCCCGGCCTTCGAGGCGGTGGTGGCGGCCGAGGCCGCCGCCGCCCGCGACGTGGCCGAGGCGCGCACCGCCGCCACCCGCGCCGAGCAGGAGGCCGACAGCGAGCGCGTGCGCGTGCTCTCAGCAGCCCAGGCCAAGGCGCAGGAGATCGTCGCGGTGGCGCGGGTCGCCACCGGACGCATCACCGCCCTGACCGACGAACGGGACCCGGAACGCCGGTCCCAACTGCTCAGCCGCCTGCACCGCGAGCGGCTCGACACCATCCTCAAGGTCCTCTCCAATGCCGGCGGGTCGGTGATGGCGGTCGATGGCCGCGAACCGGTCAAGCTCTACATCCAGGG
>JAKLKR010000388.1 GCA_023150565.1 Planctomycetota bacterium | reverse complement strand
CAGCGCCAGCAGCGCGAGCGCGCCGCCGCCGGCCAGCGCCGCCGCCGCCGGCCACCATGGCGCGGCGAGGGCGAGCGAGGCGCAGGCCGCCAGCGCCGGCATCAGCCGGGCACCGGGGCGGCCGGGATTCACCGCGGCACCTCGACCCCGGCGAAGATGCGCGTCAGCACCGCGGCCAGGTCGATGCCCTCCATCTCGGCCTCGGGGGCGAGGGTGACGCGGTGCACCAGCGCCGGGGCGGCCAGCTCCTTGAGGTCGTCGGGCAGCAGGAAGTCGCGGCCGCGCAGCACCGCCAGGGCGCGCCCGGCGGTGAGCAGGGCCAGCCCGGCACGCGGACCGGCGCCGAGCTGGATGGCGCGGTCGTCGCGGGTCGCCGCCACCACGTCGCGCAGGTAGCCGAGCAGGCGCTCCTCGACCCGCACCGAGGCCACCGCCCGCCGCGCCGCCACCAGCTGCTCGACGCTGCACACCGGCTCCAGCCCCTCCAGCCGGTGCAGCTCGCGGCCGGCGGCATAGGCGGCGTACAGCGCCACCTCGTCCGCGCGCTCGGGGAAGGCCATCGCCAGCTTGAGCAGGAAGCGGTCCTTCTGCGCCTCGGGCAGGGGGTAGGTGCCCTCGTGCTCGACCGGATTCTGGGTCGCGACCACGAAGAAGCCCTCGCCCAGGGAGCGCCGCACCCCGTCGACGGTGACCGCGCGCTCCTGCATCGCCTCGAGCAGCGCCGCCTGGGTGCGCGGCGGGGTGCGGTTGATCTCGTCCGCCAGCAGCACGTCGGCGAACACCGGGCCGGGCATGAAGGAGAAGGTGGCGCTGCGCGGGTCGAGCACGTTGGTGCCGACCACGTCGACCGGCATCAGGTCGGGGGTGAACTGGATGCGCCGGAAGCTGCCGCCGATCAGCCGCGAGAGGGCGAGGGCGAGCAGGGTCTTGGCGGTGCCGGGCGGGCCTTCGAGCAGCACATGGCCGCCGGCGAGCAGGGCGGCGAGCAGCGCCTCCTTGACCGCGCCCTGGCCGAGCACGGCGCGGTCGAGCCCCTCGCGCAGGCGGCGGGCGAGCTCGGCGGCGGCGGGCAGGTCAACGGAGGCGGGGATGGCAGTCATCGCAGGCTCGCTGGAAGGCCCGCTCGAGGCGGGCGAGGTGGTCGGCGGAAGGGTGGTCGGGGACGGGTCCGAGGGCGGCGGCGGCCGCCGCCGGGGCGAGCCCGGTGCGGCGCGCCAGGCGCGCCGCCAGGCGGGCGTGGTGCGCCGCCAGCAGGTCGCGGTCGGGCAGCACGGCATAGAGCCCGGCGAGGGCGTCGACCCCCTCCACCGCCTCGCTGCGCAGGTCGGGAGCGCCCGGCGCAGGCCCGCCGGGGACATGGGCGCGGCGCCACCACCAGGCGGCGGCGGCGAGGGCGGCGAGCAGCGCGCAGGCGCCGAGCCCGAGGGAGCGCACCAGTTCAAGCGGTCCGCCGCCGGCGCTCAGGCCGTGGGCATGCTCGTCGAACAGCACCGGGCGGTCGCCGCACAGGCCGGCGAGCAGGGCAAGGTGGTCGGCGGCAGCCAGGTGGCGGTTGTCGAGCACCTCGGGCAGCGCGCACAACCACAGCTCGCCGGCGCCCACCGCCACCCTGACCAGCGCCGGACGAGTCCCCGCCGCCGCCACCACCGCCCCGTCGGCGAGCAGCGCCCGCCCGGCGCCCTTGGCCTCGAATCCCCGGCCCACCGGCGGCGCCAGCCGCGCCAGGCCGGGGATCAGCGGCAGCACCACCTGCACCGGGGCGCTGGTGCCGGCCGCCGCCAGCGGCCCCTGGTCGCGGTCGAGGGCGGCCACCAGGCGGCCGCCGGCGCGCAGGAAGGCCTCCTCGCCCAGGGTGAGCGGCGGCCAGGGGAGCGGGCGGGCGGCGAGCGCGGCGGCGGTGGCGGAGCCATGGGCCTGGCGCGGGGCCGGCTCCTGGCGCGGCCGCAGACGCAGCACCACCGCCTGGGGATCGACCCGGGCGTCCAGCGGCTGCGCCAGCACCGCCACCGGCCCGCGCCGCGCCAGCCAGGCGCGCGCCAGGGCGGTGCCGTCGGAGCCGCCGTCGAGGCTGCTGCCGGCGCCATGGACCTGGGCCGGGGCGAGCGGATCGCTGGCCAGCATCCATGCCACCGCGGCGGCGGCGGCGGCCAGCACCAGCACCAGCGCCAGGCGGCCACTCATCCATCCTCCATCACAGCGATCAGTCCGCGCGCGCCGGCGGCGGCGGCGGCCACCCCCGCGGCGTCGGCGCGCCCGCCGTACCAGGCCCGGTCGAAGGCCACCGTCAGCTCGCGCAGGGGCGGGCGCCAGGGCGCGGCGGGGTCGACCGCGGCGAGGTATTCCCAGTTGGTGCGCCCGGTGCGATGGTGCAGCCGGCCGCTGGCGAAGGCCGCCGCCAGCACCGCGTGGTACCAGGCGCGCACCGCCTCGCGGTGCAGCCCGGCGGCCGCCAGCTCCTCGGCGCGGGCGATCCAGCCGGCGCTCGGCCGGCTGATGGGATCGTGGTCGGCGGCCGGCCCGCTGGCGGCCATCGCCGCCGGTGACGGCGAACCGCGCCTGCGCAGCGCCAGCAGCGCCAACGCCACCAGCAGCACCCCCAGCACCCCGAGCGCCACCAGCACCACGGTGCGGGTCGCCTCACCCTCGTCATGATGCTCCGGGCTGGCGAACCAGCTCTTGAGCCAGCGCCAGAAGTCGAGCCAGCGGTCCGCCAGCCATTCCAGCGCCCGGGTCAGGCGTTGGCGCCAGGTCTCGTCCAGTTCCACCGCGACCTGGGGGGCAAGCAGGCTGCCGCCGGCGGCCAGGGGCGGCGGAAGGCCGGCGGCCAGCTCGGCGAGTCGCGAACGGTCGGGCTCCGCCGCCGCCGGGACGCCGGCCGCCACCGCGGCGCGCAGGGCGCGGGCGTGGCGCAGCGCCTCGCCGCGCCGGCCGGCGCGCACCAGCGCCGGCAGCACCGGGTCGGCGGCCAGGGTCGCCGCCGGCCAGGCAACCTGGATCCGTTCCAACGCACCCGCCGCCGTCAGCGCCGGCGCCCGCTGTTCGAGCAGATCGGCGAGGCGGTCGATGCGCCGCAGGTAGTCCGCGGGGGTGACCGTCTCTCCGGCGACGGCGGCCAGCATCAGCAGAAGCAGCGCCAGCACCCTGCTCATGATGCGCGCTCCAGCCGCGCCAGGCGCTCGGCCAGGTCCTCGCCGGTGGAGCGCGCCAGCCGGCGGTCGGCGTAGGCCGCCAGGCTGGCCAGCCACAACGGCTCGAGCACCGCCGACCCCACCGCCGCCCCAAGCAGCCACAGCAGCGGGTTGCCGCTGCCGGCGATCACCGCCCAGCGCGCCGCCTGGCCGGGGTCGAGCAGCGGGGCCGCCAGCCAGGTGATCAATCCCGCCCCCATCACCAGGCTGACGGTGGCCAGCGCCCAGCCCACCAGGAAAACCGGGGCCTGGAGCGCCAGCGCCCCGCCCAGGCCGGCGGTCAGACGGCCGCTGGGCGCGCTCCACAAGCCTCCCGCCACCGCCACCGTGACCACCGGCAGCAGCAGCGAGGGCAGGGTCGCCAGCGCCACCACCAGCAGCAGGCTGGCGAGACCGGCCTGGACCGCCAGCCAGCGGGGTTCCACCCGCCAGCGTCCGCTGCGCAGCGCCTGCAGCGCGGCATGGCGCACCACCAGGCCGCAGGCCCACAGCCCCAGCCACCAC
>JAKLKR010000387.1 GCA_023150565.1 Planctomycetota bacterium | reverse complement strand
GCTCGCCGGGGGCGGCTGGTGGACCTCGGCCAGGCGCGCGCAGGCCGAGGCCGCGGCCCGCATCGCCAGCATCGCCGAGGCCACCGCCATCGCCCGCGCCGCCACCGTGGCGGTGGCGCTCGACGAGGTGCGCGCCATCGCCCGCCGCCATCCCGGCCTGGCCGCCGCCGGGGCGCTGCAGGCGCGCCTGCAGACCGCCTACGACCTCGCCCGCAGCCACGAGCGCGACGAGGCGGTGCGCGCCCGCCTGGCCGGGCTGCTGCGGCGCACGCGCACGCATGGGCCGTGGGCCGACCAGGTCCAGGCCTGGCGCGAGGCGCTGCGCGAGGCCGGCCTGGTCATGGATCCGGCACGGATCGGCGACGATGTGCGCACCCTCGCCGCCAGCCCGCTGCGCCCGGCCATCCTCGAGGCCCTGGCCTTCCTCTGGCGGGCCGAGAAGGAGCGCGGCGCCGACCACCGCGCCGGCGCCACCGCCGCCCTGCTCGCCGCCACCGGGGGAACCCCGGGCTGGCAGGCGCTCGGCCGCCTGCTGCAGCGCACCCGCTTCGCCGCCCACGACCCGGTGTTCTGCGCCTGCGAGGATTCCGAAGGCACCCTGAGCGAGGCCGCGCCCACCGCCATCGCCCTCGCCCTGTTCGCGCCCGAACCGCGCCTGGCCGCCGCCGCCCGCGCCGCCCTCGCCGGCCAGCCGGGCGACTTCTGGCCGCTGATCGCCAGCGCCCGCGCCAGCCTGGCGGACGGCGACGGGGCGGCGGCGGAGCGCCTCGCCCTGGTGGCCTCGGGCGCCGAGCCCGCCAGCCTGCTGCCGCCGCTGCTGCTCGGCTACGCCGCCCTGCAGCGCGGCGAGCACGCCGCGCTGGCGGCGGCGGTGGCGCGCGGCCTGGCGGTCGATGCCGCCAACGCCGAGCTGCTCGCGCTGCAGGCGGTGGCCCTGGTCCAGGCCGGCCGCCGCGCACAGGCCCAGGCGGTGGTCGACCGCCTGCCCGCCGGGCATCTGCAGTACCATCTCCACCACCGCGTCGGCCATCCGATGGAGGCCAGCGTCCAGGCACTGGCGGCCGCCGGCCTGCTCATCCCCGCCGCCGCCGCCGAACTCGGCCCGCTCAGCCCGCAGCTGCGCTAACCCTGGCAAGTGCAGATGGATCACCGCCACGACGCCACGACGCCACGAGGAAAGGGCTTCAGGAAGTCCGTTCCTTCACCCTTTGGGTGAGAGGGTGATCCTACAAAGAGCAGATGAATCACCGCCACGACGCCACGACGCCACGACGCCACGACGCCACGAGGAAAGGGCTTCTGGAGATCCGCTCTTTCACTCGTTGGTAAGCTGGTGATTCTATGCAAGTTCATGTCCGGCCGTGGCGTCGTGGCGTCGTGGCGGTCGGATCTCTGGATGTTGACCGAGCCGCCTGCTCAGGCCGGGGCCAGGGCCTGCAGCAGCAGTCCGCAGGCCTGGGCGGGGTCCTCGTCGGCGCCCAGCTCGCCGGCCAGGCGCAGGCGCTCGGCGATGGCCTGCTGCAGCAGGGTGCGGGCCCGGGCCAGGCGGCGCGAACAGGTGGCGAGCGAGAGCCCGGTCCCGGCCGCCACCGCGCGCAGGGCGCGGCCCTCGACCAGGCTGGCCTGGAGCACCGCCAGGGCCTCGGGTTCCAGGCGGCCGTCGCCGGCCTGCCGGCGCAGCTCCTCCATCGCCTGCTGCAGCACCGACACCGCCCAGGCGCGGTCCATCGCCCGCTGCTGGTCGGGGGCGGGCGGGCCGCCGTCGTCCGCCTCCGCCTCCAGGCTGGCGTGGTCGCGGCGGCGGGCGTGGCGCAGCGCGTTGCGCGCCGCGCACCACGCCAGGCTCATCAGGTAATGGCGGAAGCGGCTGCCGGATCCCGGCTGGGCGCGGGCGAGCAGCTCGGGCTTGCCGAGCAGGTCGAGCAGCACCTCCTGGATGGTGTCGTCGATGCGCTCCGGGCGCTCGCCCGCCAGCTTGCCCGCCAGGTAGGCGGCGATGGCGTCGGCATAGAGCCCGACCAGCACCGCGACCTGCTGCGGCTGGTCGCCCAGGCGGGCGATCAGCGACCAGCGGGTGGCGGGGAAGACCGAGGGTTCCACCGCGGCAGCATCGCCAGCCGCCGGCGCCGGCCAAGGCTCCTGGCCGGCATCCCTGATGCGACGGCCACTTACGCCACCCCTTCCTGCCCACGGCCAGGCCCGGATCTGGCATGCCTGGCGCGTGTCGCCGGGCAGCCGGGGGCCGACCATGTCCAGCATCAACCCCATCGCGACACGGCCGGTCAGCGCCTACCTCGGCAGCACCCGGGCGGCCGCCACCGCCGCCGCCGGCTCCGCGGCCACCGCCAGGACCGACAGCTACACGCCCTCGCCGGAAGGGTTGCAGGCGCTGGAGGCGGCGCTCGCCCTCCAGGCCCTGGGCGGCGGATCCGCCGGGGATCCCTTCGCCAGCGCCGACAGCGGCAGCGGCGGCACCCTGGCGGCGCTGCTGGGCGGTTCCGGCCAGGCTGCGGCCCAGGATCCCGTGCAGGTGATCCAGGACGCCATGCTCGCCACCGAGCGCGCACTGCTGGGGTCCTCGGCCGGCGGGTCCTCGGCGGCAAGCAGCGACCTGTCCGCCTTCCTGACCACCTACACCCAGGGGCTGGAGGCGAGCAACGCCCAGCTCATCCAGGCGGCGATGGAGCGGGTGCGCCAGCAGGCGCTGGCGTAGGCACGGCGGCTCCGGCCGCCAGCTCCGCCGCCAGGATGGCATAGACCGCATTGGCGGTCTGCTGCACGTCCTTGAGGGTGGCGGGCCCGTCCTGGGCCAGGCGCAGGATGTGGCCGAGGGCGCGGCCGGTGGCGGTCAGGCGGAACAGCATCAGGCCGCGGTCGGGCGGCATCATCACCCCCAGCTCGGCGAGCTGGCGCAGGCCCTCCATCACCTTGTCCTGCTCCGCCGTGCCCAGCCCGGCGATGAAGCGCTGCTCCTCGAGCAGGCGGATGGCGCGGTAGACCGCCGGCACCGACACCGCCGCCTCGCGGCGGTTGGCGATGGCGAGGATGTCCTTGACCGAGAGGCAGCCGTCGTGCTGCAACATGGCGAGGATCACCGCCTCCTTGGCGGTGCCCACCAGGCGGGCGCGGTCCATCAGGGCTTCTCCGTGGGAATCGGGCCGGAAGGGACCGCCAATGTGCGTCCGACAGGATCTCGTTCAATGGTGTATCTATTCTCGTTTAACAACTCCGCGATTGGCCGACGGCGGGGTGAGGGGTAGGCGCGGTGGAGGGCCGCGCTTCTTCCCTGGGAGCGCCGGGCTCCAGCCCGGCAGTTTATCATAATTTCATTAATTTAAATATCTTAAGTTTTTATTGTGCTTTGAATTGCCGGGCTGGAGCCCGGCGGTCCCAGGGAAGAGGTGGCCACCTGCACCCTCAGCCGCTTGCCGTGTGCAATGACGTTTAGCAGATCAAAATGCAGCATTTATTTCCCCGCCTGGGTCTCTATCCTGCCCCTGCACACCCATGGCGACCCCAGCCCCGATCCTTGCCTGGTCCGGTACGGCGCGCAGCGGCGGGGTCGCCATCCAGGCCCCGGACGGGCAGCTGCTGACCTTCGCCGCGCTCGCGCCCCTGGCCGACCACCTGCGCGGCCGCGGCGACCCCTTCGGCGGGGTGGTGCAGTGCGCGGCCATGCTCGGCGCCGCCCTGCACGCCATCGCCCGCCC
>JAKLKR010000386.1 GCA_023150565.1 Planctomycetota bacterium | reverse complement strand
CTGCCCCTGCTTACCCCCCCGCAAGCGGGAACGGAACACCGTCGCGACGCATCGCACCATGCGCCGGACGCACAGCCATGCGTCCGGCGTCTGCCCCCCTGGCTGTCTGCTGCCAGTCCCAGGGGGTGACCCCATGCCGCCGCCGCCAGGCGCGGGTGAAGGTGTCGGGCACGGCGAAGCCGCAGCGGCGGGCGGTCTCGGCCACCCCCATGCCCTGGGCAAGGAACACCGCCGCCAGGGTCAGGCGGCAATGGGCGATGGCGCGCCCGGGGGGCAGGCCGAACCAGCCGGCGAAGGCCTTGAAGGCCGCCGCGCGGCTGAGGCCGCTAGCCGCCGCCATCTCCTCGGCGGTGACCCCGGCGCACAGCCGGCGCCACATCACCGCCGCCATCGGCACCGCCGCCGACTGGCGCGACTCCATCACCGTGAAGCGCTCGCCCACCAGCTGGGCGAGCCAGGCGGCAGCCGCCGGCGGGAGGGTGGCGGGGGTGGCGGCGATCGCCGCCTCGACCAGCTGCAGGGTCGGCTGCAGGGCCAGGCTGCCGTACCAGGTGGCGCCGCTGCCGGTCATCACCCAGTCGGACCAGGTCATCAGGAAACCCTGGCCGAACCAGCTGCTGCCGTGGCGCAGGGGCGCATGCCAGTGCCAGACCCCGGGGCCGATCAGCAGCACGTCGCCCGGATGCAGGTCGAGGCGCTCGCCCGGGCGCTCGACCCGCACCACCCCGCCCAGGCACACCACCGTGGTGGGATTGGTGTGCAGTTCGCCGGGTTCGTCGGGCCGCCAGGCGCGCACCCCGGACCAGGCGTGGATGCGGCCCGGGTGCGCGGCGATGCGCTCCAGGGTTGAAAAACCGCGCCACAGGGAGCTATCCATCGCTGGCGACGATACATCCACCAGGCGTGGATGGAACGTCGCCATAGCGGAGGTCTGGCCCCGCCGTGGCGCCGCCCCGGCCGCGAGCATGGCGGGCAGGAGATCCTCCATGAAACTCGCGCTCATCGGCTGCGGCGGCCGCCTGTCCGGCCTGGTCGGCGGACTGCTCGCCCATCAGCCCGGCCTGCGCATCTGCGGCGTGCTCGATCCCGATCCCCAGGCCATCGCCCGCCTGCCCGAATCCCTGCGCGCCGACGCGCGCCTGGTCGGCACCCTGCCCGAGCTGCTCGCCACCGCCCCCGACGCGGTCGCCATCGGCACCCGCTGCAACCTCCACGCCCCCTATGCCATCGCGCTGGCAGCGACCGGCCTGCCCATCCTGCTCGAGAAGCCGGTGGCCACCTCGCTGGCGCAGGCGACCGAGCTGGAGCGCGCCTTCGACCGCAGCCGAAGCCGGGTGGTGGTGAGCTTCCCCCTGCGCTACACCCCGCTCTACCTGCGCGCCAAGGACATCCTGCGCTCGCCCGCCTTCGGGCGCAGCGAGCACATCCTGGCGGTGAACTACGTCTCCTACGGCGAGGTCTACTTCGCCAGCTGGTACAAGGACCACGCCATCACCCAGGGCCTGTTCCTGCAGAAGGCCACCCACGACCTCGACTACCTGATGGACGCGGTCGGCGCACCGATCGTGCGGGTGGCGGCGATGGCCAGCCATGGGCGGGTCTACCGCGACGCCGCCACCCGCGCCGGCGGGCCGGCCGAGGCCCACTACCACCCGGGCATCGGCAGCCCGGAAGGCGGCATGAACGAGGACAGCTCGAGCGCGCTGCTGGAATTCGCCGACGGCACCCGCGGGGTCTACACCCAGGTGTTCTTCTCGCGCCGGCGGGCCGAGCGGCGCGGCGCCACCTTCAGCTCCTATGCCGGCACCCTGAGCTTCGACTGGTACCAGCGCCGCATCGACACCCACTGGCACCAGCAGCCGTTCAGCGACAGCGCCGTCATCGACGAGACGGTGGCGCACTGGGGCGGCGACCACGCCCTGACCCGGCATTTCATCGACGTGGTCGAACACGGCGCCGCCTCGCGCTCGCCGCTGTCCGCCGGCCTGGCCAGCGTCTACGCCTGCCTGGCGGCCAAGCAGTCGTCGGAGACCGGCACCTTCGCCGAGGTCCGCGGCGTCACCGCCGACCTGGCCTGACGGGGAGGGCGCGAAGCCCTATTCGGAGCATCGACGCCCACGTCGACGGAGGGTCCTGCCCACCGGCCTGGGACCATGGCCACACCACCGCGGCGTCGACGCGGGCGTCGACGCTCCAGGGGAGCCGCCGCGATCGAGATCAGGCCTGCTGCTGCTGCGCCTGGGCGGCCGCCTGCTGCTGCTGCTGGGCGCCCATCACCAGGCGCTGGGGCTCGAAGGGGATCAGGGGCAGGGCGGCGTGCATCGCCAGGTTGTTGATCTGGGCCATGATCTTGCCCGCGCCCACCACCAGCAGGTTGCCGAAGAAGGGGTGGTTCTGCTCCTTCTTGGGGTCGAAGGCGGCGTCGGTGGTGAACAGGAAGCGCCAGCCGCCGCTGGCGAAGGGCTGCTGGGCGTCGTTGAGCGCGAGCGAGAAGGTCACCACCGCGGTGTGCATGGTGCCGTCCGGGCTGCTGGGCAGGAAGTGCAGCTGGCCGCCGGCCTTGATCTCGCCCTTGCCCTCGCGGGACTGGGGCTGCTGGAGCATGATGCCGTCGAGGAAGTCGCGGCTGATGTCGAACTGCATGGGAAGGCTCCTGGCCGGCCGGCCGTCGGGGGTGAACAGAGGTAGCGGTCCGGCACCGCCGGGCAACGGGTTGCGGACCGCAGCCAGGCCAGATACTCCGCCCCCCGTCCAGCCCGGTAAGGTTGCTGGACCTCTGTCGTCCCCCACGCCGACCAACCGCCTGAACGAGGACCATACCGATGACGGATCCGCAGTCCCCCCCGGCCTCCCCGCCGCTGATCGAGGCCCAGGGCCTGAGCAAGTACTACGGCACCTTCACCGCCATCCAGGACGTCAGCTTCAGCGTCCCGCGCTCCTCGGTGACCGCCTTCCTCGGCCCCAACGGCGCCGGCAAGTCGACCACCATGAAGATCCTCACCGGCTTCCTCGCGCCTTCGGCGGGCAAGGCCCGGCTGGCCGGATTCGACGTCGAGACCGACCGCATCGCTGCCGCGCGCGCCCTCGGCTACCTGCCCGAGAACGGCCCTCTCTACCCCGAGATGACCCCCGCCGGCTACCTGCGCTACGTCGGCAGCGTGCGCGGCATGGCCAGCGCCCGCCTGCGCGAGGCGCTCGACCGGGTCGCCCACGCCTGCCGCATCGAGGAGGTGTGGCACAAGCCGATCCGCAAGCTCTCCAAGGGCTTCCGCCAGCGCGTCGGGCTCGCCCAGGCGATCCTGCACGACCCCGAGGTGCTCATCCTCGACGAGCCCACCAGCGGCCTCGACCCCAACCAGATCGTGCTGGTGCGCGAACTGGTCAAGGAGCTGGCCAAGGCCAAGACCGTACTGCTCTCGACCCACATCCTGCAGGAGGTCGAGGCGATGGCCGACCGCGTGATCCTCATCTCCGAAGGGCGCACCGTGTTCCAGGGCACGCCCAAGGAGCTCGACGCCGGCAAGGGCCTCGAAGCCCGTTTCCGCGAACTGACCAAGGGAGTGGCGGCCTGACATGAGCGACCATCAGCACACCCACGGCGCCACCGGCGCCTGCTGCGGCCACCACCACCACGCCTGCAGCCCGACCATCAACCCGACCGCGATCGGCGCGGTGATGCGCCGCCAGCTCGCCAGCCTGCTCGGCAACCCGCTC
>JAKLKR010000385.1 GCA_023150565.1 Planctomycetota bacterium | reverse complement strand
CGTGCCTCGAGCTGGAGGACTTCCGCGTCAGCCAGGCGGTCGACTGCCCCAGCGGCCGCCGCGCCGCCCTGGGCATGGACCTCGACCTGGTGCTGCTCGACCTGGTGATGCCGGGCGGCGACGGCTTCGCCATCCTCGACGAGCTGCGCCGCCACCGCCCGGCGCTGCCGGTGATCATCCTCACCGCACGCGGGGCCGAGGCCGACCGCGTGCGCGGCCTGCGCGGCGGCGCGGACGACTACGTGGTCAAGCCCTTCGGCGCCGCCGAGCTGGTGGCGCGGGTCGAGGCGGTGCTGCGCCGGGCCGGCGCCAAGGCCGCGCCGGTGGCCGCCAGCCTGGCCATCCCCGGCGGCACCGTCGACCTCGGCCGGCGCGCGGTGCGCCTCGATGACGGCCGCGGCGCCGAGCTGAGCGAGCAGGAGGCGGCGCTGCTGCGCCTGCTCGCCGAGCGGCGCGAGCGCGCGGTGCCGCGCGAAGAGCTGATGGCCCTGCTCGCCCACGGCGGCGGGGTCGACCTTTCCAGCCGCGCCATCGACATGCTGGTGGCGCGCCTGCGCGACAAGCTCGGCGACGACGCCCGCGACCCGCGCGTGGTGCTGACCGTGCGCGGCTGCGGCTACCGGCTGGGGGGACCATGAGCCTGCGCGCCGCCCTGCTCGCCGGCGCCGCCAGCCTGGCGGTGGGCGGCGCTCTCGCCCTGCTCACCGCCAGCGTGGTGCGCAGCGACCGCGAGGCGCGCACCGGCGAGGCGGTGCGCCTGGCCCTGTGGCGGCTCGACGCCCGCGCCACCGCCCTGGTGGTGGCCGAGGCCGGCCGCGCGCCCGGCTCCTGGCGCAGCTTCGTGCCGGGCGAGGACGCCGCCGGGCGCGCGGTGCTGCTACCCTCGCCGCTGCTGCCGCTGCCGCCGGCCCCGGTGTACCTCCACCTGCTGGTGCGCCCGGGATCGGTCGATTCGCCCCAGGTGCCATCATCGGCCCGCCGCCACCTCGCCGCCGGCCTGGTGGATCCCGCCGGGCTGGCCGAGGCCGAGCGGCGCCTGGCTGCGCTGCGCGGCCGGCTGGCGGGCGCCGGCGGCATCGAACGCCTGCTGGCGGGGCTGCCGGCGCTCGACGGTCATCCCGGCGAGGCCAGGAAACTGGAGCGGGAGCTTGGTCCGGGCAGCCTGGCCGCGGGCGGGGCGGCCGAAGGCGGTCCCATCCCCGCCCCGGCTGTGGTGGTTCAAGGCAATGAACGGATGGATCCGTTCGTTGATCACGAACGTAATGAATCGCTCGCTGCAGCGGCCGCACCCGCCGCTCCCCCGGCTCCGCATCCGCCCGCCGCGGCCAAGCCCGCGGCCAACCTGGCGGAAGCTGCCGCCGTGCCGGCAGCGGCCATGGCCGCTCCCCAGGCCGCACGCGCACGCGGCATGGCCGCCAGCGCCCTGGCCGAGGAGGATGAGGCCAAACGCATTTCGACACCCGCCGCCGACCTGGATGAAGTCGCAGGGGCCCCGACCGCCGCCGTGGCCCCTCCCCTGGCTGCACGTCCCCGCGTCAAGGCAGGCAGCGCCCCGGCCGAGGAGGCGGCGTTGGCCAAGCGCGACGCCGTCGCCCCTGCGGCCAGGAGCCAGGGCATGGTCGGCGCCGCCGCGGCCCCCGCCCTGGCCGATGCCGGCCAGGACCTCCAGGCGCGCCAGCTGGTGGTCGAGCAGCTGCAGCGCCAGGCCACCGTCAACCAGCAGCACGCGGTGTTCACCCGCCGTGCAGCCGAGACCGGCAGCGACAAGCCCGCAGCCAAGACCAGGACCAGGCAGGCCGACGCCAAGAGGGCCGCGGAGCCGCCGTTGCGCACCGACCTGGGCGCGGACGAAGCCGGCCCGGTGACCGCACGCTGGCTGGATGGCGATCTGCTGCTGGCCCGCCGCCTGCGCCTGGATGGCGCCGAGGCGGTGGGCGCGGCGGTGGTGACCTGGCCGCCGCTGGCCGCGGAGCTGACCGCCGCCATCGCCGACCTGCTGCCGGCGGCGCGCCTGCACCCGGCGAGACCCGGCGACGCCACCGTGCTCGCCGCCCTGCCGGTGGCCCTCGATCCCGGCCCGCTGCCCGCCATCGCCCTCGGCGGCACCGCGCGCTGGACCCTGCTCGCGGCCTGGATCGCCGGGCTGGGAGGGCTGGCGGCGGCGCTGGCGGTGGCCTGGGCCGCCCACCGCCTGGCCGAGCGCCGTGCCGCCTTCGTCAGCGCGGTCACCCACGAGCTGCGCACCCCGCTCACCGCCCTGCGCCTGCACGGCGACCTGCTCGCCGACACCCGCATCGCCGGCGACCCGGCCCGGCGTGCCGGCCCGGTGGCGGCGGTGCGCGGCGAGGCCGCGCGCCTCGCCCACCTGATCGACAACGTGCTCGACTACGCCCGCCTGGAGCGCCGCCGTCCGCCGCAGCCGCGTCCGCTGCCGCTCGACGAGCTGCTGGCGCCGCTGCTGCCGCGCCTGGGCGAACGCCTGGCCGCCAGCGGCCTGACCCTGGCCAGCGCCCCCCTGCCGCCGGCGCTGGTGGCCTGCGACCCGGCGGCGGTCGAGCGCATCCTCGCCAACCTCGCCGACAACGCCGCCAAGTACGCCACCGGCGGCAGCTCGCCGACGGTCGAGTTCGCCGTACTGCTGGCCGGCGGACACGTCGAGCTGCGCCTGCGCGACCACGGCCCCGGCCTCGCCGCCGATGTGCGCCAGCGGTTGTTCGTGCCCTTCGCGCGCAGCGCCGAGGCCGCCGCCGGTTCAGCCCCCGGGGTCGGGCTGGGCCTGGCCCTGTGCCGCCGGCTGGCGCGCGCCCAGGGCGGCGACCTGCGCCTCGAAGATGCCGACGGCGGCGGCTGCGTGGCCACGCTTGCGTTGCCGCTGGCGGGGTGATCCTGGGCGGCATGCCCGCGATCTGCCGTTTCACCGTCACCGAGGGCCTGCACTGCGCCTCCTGCGTGGCGCGGCTGGAGCGCGAAATGGGCGGCGAGCCCGGAGTGGCGGAGGTGCGGGCCAGCCTGGTGGCACGCGAGGCCACGGTCGACTACGACCCGGCCGCCACCGCTCCCACCGCTCTGGTCGCGGCCTTCCGCCGCCATGGCTTCACCGTCCAGGTGGTCGACCCGGGGCCGCAGCCCGCGCTCGAACCCGCCTCCAACGCCCGCCGCGACGCCCTGATCGCAGCCATGGCCGCGGCCGCACTGATGGCGGTGGCGATGGGCCCGGACATGCACGATCCCGGCCACCAGGGGGTGGCCGCCCTGATCGCGGCGATGATCCTGCTCGGCCCCGGACGCCGCCTGCTGGGGCGCGGGCTGGGCGACCTCGTCCACCGGCGGCCGGGCATGGACAGCCTGGTGGCGCTCAGCTGCCTCACCGCCTGGGGGGTGAGCCTGGCGGTGCTGCTGCGCGGCGGCCACCACACCTGGTTCGAGTCCGCGGGCATGACCGTGGCCCTGGTGCTGGTCGGGCGCTGGCTGGAGGAGCGCGCGCGCCACGCCACCGGGGCGGCGGTGGCGGCGCTGCTGGCGCGCCAGCCCGCCACCGCGCTGCGCATCGACGCCGACGGCGAGCGCGAGGTGGCGGTGGAAAAGGTGCTGCCGGGCGACCGCCTGCGCCTGCGCACCGGCCTGGCGGTGCCCTGCGTCGGGGTGGTCGAGGAGGGCAGCGCCGAGCTCGACGAATCGGCCTTCCCCGGCGAGGGGCAGCCGGTGCTGCGCGGCCCCGGCGCGCGGGTGGC
>JAKLKR010000384.1 GCA_023150565.1 Planctomycetota bacterium | reverse complement strand
GGGCTCAGCAGCCCAGCCATGACCGGCCGCCGCATCCACCGGAGGGGATACGAACGGCAGGGAACTCCTCAACGAAGGGCACGCGCTTGCGGGTCACGATGGATGGTCTGCGATCTGGGTCAGGCGCCGATATGCGGGAGCATTTCGACGAGCCTCGATAGTAGCCCGTCGCATTCGATGCTGTCCACCGGCACGCCTTCGCTGTAGCCATAGGTGACCAGCAGCACCGGCATGCCGGCGGCGCGGGCGGCTTCGGCGTCGTTGGCCGAGTCGCCGACCATCAGGGCCTCCGCCACCCCGACGCCCAACAGTTCGCAGGCGTGGATGAGCGGCGCCGGGTGGGGTTTCTTCTCGGGCAGGGTGTCGCCGCTCACGGTGGCGCCAAAGAAACCGGCGATGCCCATGCGCTCCAGCAGCGGGGCGGTGAAGGCGGCCGGCTTGTTGGTGACGCAGGCCATCGCCACGCCCTGGGCCTGCAGCGCCGCGAGCGCCGGGACCACGCCTTCGTAGAGGGTGGTGGCGAGGCCATTGACCGCGGCGTAGTGGCGGCGGAAGGCCTCCACCGCCGCGGCGATCTCGGCATCGCTGGCAGTGCCGTGCTCGGCCAGGCAGCGACGCACCAAGTTGAGCATGCCCTTTCCGACGAAGGTGCGGATGGTGTCGATGGAATGGGGCGCGCGGCCCAACTCGACCATCATCCGGTGACAGGCTTCGGACAGATCGGGGATGGAATCGAGCAGGGTGCCGTCCAGATCGAACAACACGGCGCGCACCGGGCGGCCAGGGGTGTGGGCAGTCATGGCAGGGCGAGGCATCTGAAACGGAAGCCGCGCAGGATACGGGAGATCACCGGGCGGACGCCAGCACGCCGCGCCGCCACCCGCCCACCGCGATCGCCGCCATCAGCAGCACGACGGGCACCGCCGCCAGCAGATTGACCCGCTCCCAACCGAGTCCTTCCACCAGCCGCCCGGCGAACAGCGTGGCCAGCGTGACGGTGAGGAACACCGCGCTGTCGTTGAAGGCCTGCACCGCGGGGCGCTCCTCGTCGCGACAGGCGTCGGTGAGCAGCGTGGTGGCGCCCACGTAAAGGAAGTTCCAGCCCACACCCACCAGGGCCAGCGCGATGCCGAAGTCGCGGATCGCGTCGCCGCCCAGCGCCCAGGCGATCCCCGCCAGATTGAGCGCCCCGCCGCCGAACATCACCGCCGGCGCCCCGAAGCGGCGGATCAGCGCGCCGGTGACGAAGCCCGGCGCGAACATCGCCACCAGATGCCACTGGATCACCGCGGTGGTGGCGCCGAAGTCGTGTCGGGCACACAACATCGCCAGCGGCGTGGCGGTCATCAGGAGGCCCATCACCCCATAGCCGATCGCGCCGCCCGCCACCGCCAGCCGGAAGCGCCCCTGGCAGGCGATCTCGGCCAGCCGGCGCGGCGCCCTGCCCCCTGCTGCCGGCTGCGGCACCGCCAGAGTGAGCCGCGAACCGAGCAGCGCCGCCAGCAGGGCCACGCCCACCAGCACCGCAAAACTGGCCGCAAACGGCGTCGCGGCCAGATCACGGGTATGCCGGGCAATGATCGGCCCGAGGAAGGCGGCCAGCACGCCGCCGGCGAGGGTCAGGGAGATCGCTTGCCCGCGCTGCGCCAGCGGCACCGCCTCGGCTGCCGCAAAGCGGTAGAACTGGCTGGCCGCCCCCAGCACGCCCACGCCCAGCCCGGCCAGCACGAAGAGCGCAAAGCTGCGGGTGGCGATGCCGGCCATCGCCAACGCCAGCCCCACGGCGCCGATCAGCGCGCTGCCGACGAACACCGGCCGCCGCCCCAGCCGCGCCGACAGGCGGGCCAGCGGGTGAAGCGCCAGCAGGGTGGCAAGGTATTGGGCCGCCAGCGGCAGGGTGGCCCAGCCGGGCGTGGCGGCGAGATCGACACTGACCAGCGCCGAGGAAGACAGCATCAGGCTGATGACGGTCATCGCCAGCGCCTGACTGAGGGCAAGCAGAGGGACGTTGCGGTTCATGGCGGACTCCGGAAGGTTTTGACCCGCCCATCGTCGCCGGCTAGAGTGATGGCGCAAATGACACAGTTACCTCGTTTCATGCCATGACCCGCCGCATCCGCTTTCTGGTCTATCCGGACTTCCAGATCCTCGACGCCGCCGGCCCCCTGTCGGCCTTCGAGGCTGCCAATGGCGCGGCGCCCGGCGCCTACGCGCTGCAGCTGGTGTCACGGGACGGCGGCCTCGTCGCCAGCTCCGGCGGCATCCGTCTCGCCACCGAGCCGATGGACGATGCGCCGGACGCCGACACCCTCATCGTGGTGGGCGGCGACGGCGTGTATCGGGCCACCGGCTGCGCGGCCACGATGAGTTTCGTGGCCCACAACGGCGCGCGCCTGCGTCGGGTGGCGAGCGTGTGCTCCGGGGCTTTCCTGCTCGCCGCGGCGGGCCTGCTGGACGACCGTCGGGCGACCACCCACTGGCAGCGCACGCCAGCCTTTGCCAAGCGGTTTCCGAAGGTGAAGCTGGAGGCCGACCGGATCTTCATCCGCGACGGCAAGGTATGGACGTCCGCCGGCATCAGCGCCGGCATCGACCTGGCCCTGGCGCTGATCGCCGACGACCTGGGCGAAGCCGTGGCCCGCCACGCGGCGCGCCAGCTGGTGGTGTATTACCGCCGCCCGGGCGGGCAGTCGCAGTTCTCCGAGCTGGCAGCGCTGCAGCCTGCCGACGGGCGCTTTGCGGCGCTGCTCGACTACATCCGCAGCCATCTGGACGAGCGGCTGGACGTGGATGCGCTGGCCGAAAAGGCGTGCATGAGCCCGCGCCATTTTTCGCGGTGCTTCACGGCGGAGGTAGGGGTTTCGCCCGCGCGGGCGGTGGAACGGCTGCGGGTCGAGGCGGCCGCCGCGCAGCTGGAAAGCGGCGGCGATTCGGTGCAGGCGGTGGCCCGGCGTTGCGGTTTCGGCGATCCGGAACGAATGCGCCGGGCCTTCGTGAAGCGCCTGGGCGTGCCGCCGTCGGCCCGGCGGCGCGCCGCAGGCTGACCCCGGATCAGCCGGCCAGGGCCTTGCGGAACGTGCCGATCACGGTGTCGTAGTGGTTCGGGTCGGTGTCGCAGGGCGCGCCGAACACGGCCGAGCCGGCCACGAAGGTGTCGGCCCCGGCGGCGGCGATCTGGGCGATGTTGTCCACCTTCACGCCACCATCCACTTCCAGCAGGATCTGGCGGCCGCTGCGGGCGGTGTAGGCGTCGATCCTGGCGCGGGCCTCACGCAGCTTGTCGAGGGTGCCGGGAATGAAGGACTGGCCGCCGAAGCCCGGGTTCACGCTCATCAGCAGCACCACGTCGAGCTTGTCCATCACGTAGTCCATCCAGGTGAGCGGCGTGGCCGGGTTGAACACCAGGCCGGCCTTGCAGCCGCTGTCGCGGATCAGGCCGAGGGTGCGGTCGACGTGCTCGGAGGCTTCCGGGTGGAAGGTGATGATGTCGGCACCGGCCTTGGCGAAGTCGGGCACGATGCGGTCGACCGGCTTGACCATCAGGTGCACGTCGATCGGCGCGGTGGTGCACGGGCGGATCGCCTCGCAGACCAGCGGGCCGATGGTCAGGTTGGGCACGTAGTGGTTGTCCATGACATCAAAATGGATGAAGTCGGCGCCGGCGGCCACGACATTTCGGACTTCTTCGCCCAGGCGGGCGAAATCGGCGGACAAAATACTGGGAGCGATGCG
>JAKLKR010000383.1 GCA_023150565.1 Planctomycetota bacterium | reverse complement strand
CACCCTCGCCGCCGACTGCCCGGCGCCGGGCCCGGTGGTGGTGTCGGCCGCCAACCAGGACGCCAACCCCCATCAGGTGGTGCTGACCTGCACCGGCCCGGCGGCGCCGGCGACCATCCGCGCCACCCTGGCGCCAGGCGAGGCGCGCAGCAGCAGCGCCCCCTGCGGCCCCCTGCCCTGGGACCGTCCGAGCTTCCTGACCGCTGTCGCCGAGGCCGACGGGGTGGCGGTCACCCGCCAGCTGCGCCTGCCGGCGCTGGGCATCCCCGCCACCCCCGCCGGCGGCATCCGCGTCGACGGCGAGCTGGGCGACTGGGCCGGCCTGCCCGGCTGGCGCCTGGGCGCAGGCCAGCTGTCAGCCGACTTCGCCGCCGGCGCCCGCCCGCACCAGGGCCCGGCCGACCTCGCCGCCACCCTGCGCCTGGCCTGGGACGAGGGCGGCCTGCATCTCGCCGCCGACATCGACGACGATGCGACCGCCTTCGGCGAGGGCCCCGAGAACCAGGCCTGGGGCCAGGACTCGCTCCAGGTCTACCTCGACCTGCGCAACGACGGCGGCGAGCACTACCGCGCCGACGACACCGCCTGGACCCTGCTGCGCCAGCCGGATGGCAGCGCCCTTGCCCACCTCGACCAGAACCCCAACGGCCGCTACGTCGGCGCCGCCAACGCCAACCGCGGCATCGACCGCGCGGTGGCGGTGGCCTTCCGCCCGCGCCCGGGCGGCTACGTGGTCGAGGCCACCTTCCCCGCCGCGACCATGCCCTTCCTCGCCCTGGCTCCCGGCGCCCAGCTGGGGCTGGCGGTGCTGATCAACGACAACGATGGCGCCGGGCGCAAGCAGGGCCTGGTGCTGGGTCCGGTGGGCGGCGAGCCCCACCCGCGCCCGGCCGGCTGGCAGGGCGCCCGGCTGCTGCCGCGCTGAGGCGGATCAGGTGGGCGGATCCGGCCTCCGCACCACCGGCAGAATCGAGCTCACCGTGCCAGCGGGGCCGCGGCGCAGCGGCAGCAGGTAGGCGAGCGGCCGGCGCAGCACGTCCCCGGCCAGGGCGCGCAGCAGCGGCAGGGCGCTGCGCGCCGGCAGGCCGTCGGCGCGCAGCGCGGTGAGCAGCGCGCAGGTGAAGCCGACCACGATGTTGATGCCGCCCACCAGCAGCACCCCGGCCACCGCGGCGAGGCCGGCGGGCGCCAGCAGCCGGGCCGGCTCGCCGGCCAGCGCCATCGCCACCGAACCGGCCGAGATGGTGACGTGGCGCAGGTCGCAGGGCAGGCCGGTGAAGCGCCCGATCGCGGGCAGGGCGGCGAGCATGAAGCCGAGCAGCACGGCGGTGCCGATGCCGGGCAGATGGGCGGCCACCGCCGCCGCCCAGGCGTCGCGCCGCCCTGGCGCCACCAGGTGGCGCAACACGCTGTTGCGCGCGAAACCGCGCGCCAGGTTGCGGCCCTGGGCCTGGTTGGCGAACCAGCCCTGGGCCAGGCCCGACAGGAACAGCACCACCCCGGTCTCGGCCGCGAACAGCATCACCCCGCTGGCGGTGGGATGGTGGCCGGCCAGCACCAGCCCGGTGCGGGCCTCGGACAGCAGCGGCGCCCCGCCGGCCAGGCGCCACAGCAGCGCCACCGCCACCGCCAGCACCCCCACCGCCACCAGGTTGCCGGCCACCGACACCAGCTGGCTGCGCACCAGCCGGCGCAGCAGGTCGATGGTGGCGGGCTGGTCGCCGGCGGCGATGGCCTGGGCGAGGGCGGCGGCGGTCACCGGCGGCTGCTTGGTGGCCAGGGTCCAGCCCGCCAGGTGCATCCAGGCGAAGGCGGCGGCGTAGACGCTGCCGAACAGCAGCCATTCCACCCCCGCCGGCCAGTCGATCCCGCCGAGCGCGGTCTTGGCGTGCAGCGCCACCGCCATGGCGAAGCCGCCGCCGACCGCGGCCGCCAGCATCGCGCGCCATTCGCGGAAGCTGCCGGTGATGTAGTGGGAGCCGGTGGCGGCGGCATGCAGCACCACCCGCCGCGCCAGCAGGCGGGTGTGGTCGGCGACCAGGGCGCGCACGCTGGCCTGCTCGAGCCGGGCGGCGCACAGCCCGGCCAGGAAGCGGTGCGCGCGCATGGGCCCGGCGCCGTCGGCGGGGCCGGCAAGCAGCCCGGCGAGCTGGCGGATGCGCCCCAGGCCGGCGCGCAGGCGCTCCATGCGGTAGACCAGATCGGCCGACACCGCGTGCTCGGCCATGCGCGCGATCACCCGCCCGGCGGCGTGCTCGCAATCATCCACCGCCCCCGCCAGGACGGCGAGCGGGGCATCCAGGGCGCCGCCGGTGGCGGCCTGGCGCGCGACCTCGACCCCGCTGTCGGCGAGACGGAGGAACTGCGCCTGGATCGCCCGCTCGCCGTGGATGGCGCGGCGCGCCTCGTCGCTCAGCCCGTCGCTGCAGGCGCGCGCCGCCAGCACCCCCACCGCGACGGCGGCATCGGCGCGCAGCGCCGGCCAGCCGGGATGGCGGTCGAGGGCGGTGGCGGCGAGGAAGCGGCGCAGCAGCTCCGGCGGCAGCGCCGCCAGCCAGGCGGCGGCGGCGGGATCGCCGAAGCAGGTGTCGAGCAGGTCCTCGAGCTCCTCGGCCTCGGCCACCGGCGGCACCACCTTGGCCATCAGCCGGCGCAGCAGCTCGCCGACCAGGGTCGGTCGCACCGGCAGGCCGGTGTCGGTGAGGGTGCGTCCGGGATCGCAGCCGTCGAGGGTGGCGAGCAGCAGGGCGCCGACCCCCGCGCCGGTGCCGGGGTCGGCCTCCAGCGCCGCGACCACCGCGGTGCAGACCTGCCAGGGCGCATCCTCGGGATCCTGGCGCAGGGCCAGGCACCAGTCCCCCCACCAGCGCACGCGCTGCTCCCACCCGGCCGCGGGCCCGGGCAGGGCGGCGAGCAGGGCCAGGGCATCGGCGACGGCAAGGGAGGCTGGTGCCACCCTGGGCTTGTAGGCCGGGGAGCGGGGCGGGGCAACCGCGGTCCGGCGCCGGCTTCAGCCCAATGGCGTCAAGCCAAGGCTGAGCGTGGCTCTTGTGGAGCGTCGACGCCCACGTCGACGCCGCGGTGACGCTGCCATGGTCCCAGATCGGCGCACCACAGGCTCCGTCGACGTGGGCGTCGACGCTCCGAATGCGGCTGCCACCCTCCCGCCTCGGCCTACCGCCATCGGGCGTCAGCCGCGGGAGCGCAGGCGGTCGAGGGCGACGGCGGCGACGATCACCGCGCCGATGATGATCTCCTGGGCGTAGGTCGGCCAGTCGAGCTGGTTCGAGCCGCTGCGCAGCACGCCCATGATCAGCGCCCCCACCACCGTGCCGATCACGGTGCCGGTGCCGCCCGAGAGCGAGGCGCCGCCGATCACCACCGCCGCGATCACGTCCAGCTCGCGGCCGCCGGCGGTGGTGGGGTCGCCCTGGTGCAGGCGCGCCATCTCCATGAAGCCGGCCAGGCCGGCGAGCAGCCCGGCGAGGGCGTACACCCCCGCCTGCACCCAGCGCACGCGCACCCCGCACAGGCGCGCCGCCGCCGGGTTCGAACCCACCGCGTAGCACTGCCGGCCGAACACCGAGCGCGCCAGCACCAGGTGGCAGGCCGTCACCACCGCCGCCGCCACCAGGATGCCGGGCGCCAGCTGCCACCACGGCCAGTCGGCGCGGTACGGGGTCATGAAGTCGCCCAGCCAGCCCTCGGCGGCGGCGGGGTAGTTCACCGTCTGGTTGTCGCCCAGCCACTTCGCCACCCCGCGC
>JAKLKR010000382.1 GCA_023150565.1 Planctomycetota bacterium | reverse complement strand
CTGCTGTTCCGCCTCGGCGGCCTGGCCACCCCGGTGTATGGCGCTGGAGCGGCGGACGACCGCCGCGCGCCGCTGGCCCGCAGCGCGTGATCCCGACCATCGCCGCCATGTCCTGGGCCTGGCTGCTGCCGCTGCTGCTGGTCGCGCCCCTGGCGGCGGCCGATCCCGCGATCGCGCCCCTGCCCGACCAGGCGCTGGCCGAGGACTTCCCGCTGCGGGTGGTGAACCTGACCGGCCTCGGCGGCGACGGCCCGCTGACGGTCAGCGCCCGTTCCAGCGCCCCGGCGGTGCTGCCCGATCCGTATGTGGTGTACACCAGCCCGGCGACCACCGGCCAGCTGCTGCTGGCGGCGGCCAGCGACGCCAACGGCAGCGCGCTGGTGACGGTCACGGTGAGCGACTCCGGCGGACGCCAGGCCATCGCCACCTTCGCGGTGACGGTGGCGGCGGTGAACGACGCGCCGCGCTTCGCGGTGCCGGCCGCGGTCGCCGTCGACGAGGACACCGACGGCACCATCGTCATCACCGGCCTGGAGCCCGGGCCGGCCTCGGAAGCGGGCCAGGTCCTGCGCGTGCAGGCGGCTCCAATCGACGCCAACATCCGGGTCTGGGGGGTCGACTACACCCCCGGGTCGACCACCGCCACGGTGCGCATCCACGGCAGCTACAATTTCTTTGGCAGCACCGGCGTGGTGGTCACCGTGCTCGATGACGGCGGCACCAACGGCGGCGGGATCGAGGCCAACTCCCGCCTGGTCCCGGTCGAAATCGCACCGGTCAACGATTTCCCCATCCTGATGATCAACGAACTCCTGACCGGCAGCGGAGGCACGGTGTTCCTCAAGCAGGGGGTGGCCTACGTATTCGACGCCGACGACGATCCGATCGTCTTCACCCTCACCACCGCACCCGCCCATGGCGCGCTCTACCGTTTCGGCATCCGGCTGACGGCGGGCGCCACCTTCACCATGCAGGACATCCACGACTTCAACATCCGCTACCTGCACGACGGCACCGCCACCGCCGGTGATGCCTTCTCGCTGATCTACACCGACGGTGCCTTCGTGCTGGGGCCGGTGTCCTGGACGGTCGAGATCGCCGGCCGCGCCCGCCCGGCGCTGGCCCTCTATCCCGGCACGACGTCCTGGCGCGAAGGCGACGCCGCCACCGCGGTGGCCCCCGAGGCCGAACTCTTCGACAACGACAGCCCGGACTACGCCGGCGGCTTCCTGATCGTCAGCATCAGCGACGGCCTGCGCCCGGGCGACCAGCTGACCATCGCCGACACCGGCCTGGGTGCCGGCCAGTTCCAGGTCACCGCCGCCGGCCTGCTGACCTGGGAATCGCACCCCATCGGCACCGCTGTGGGCGGCACCGGCGGCGCGCCGCTGGTCGCCTCCTTCACCTCGGCCCTGGCCACCCCGGCGGTGGTGCAGGCGCTGGTGCGCGCCCTGCGCTTCGCCAACGCCACCCGCAATCCCGGCGGCGGGACACGTTCGATCGAGGTGGTGGTGAACGACGGGGATACCGGGCCGTCGCTGCCCACCACCATCCAGGTGCTGGTGACGACGGTCGACGACCCGCCGGTAGCGCCGGCGCAGACCATCGCCCTGGCCGCCGGCATCGCCCGCCGCGTGATCCTGGCGGCGAGCGACGACCAGGACGTGCCGACGCTGCGCTGGACGCTCGGCGCGCTCCCCGCCGGTCTGTCCGCCGTCCTGCTCGACGCCGTCGCCGGCCGGCTGGAGCTGCGCGCGGCCCCGGGCGTGAACGGCCGCCTGACGCTGCCGGCGACGGTGTCCGACGGGGTCAACCCGCCGGTGGCGGTCGCCATCGCGGTGGTGGTCACCGCCGCCACCGCTCCCCGGCCGCACCCGGCCGGCGAGCTGCCCGGGCAGGCCTTCCGCGGCGAACGCCTGACGGTGGCCATCCCGTGGGACTGCCGGCTGGTGCCGGGGGCGGTGCTCGACTTCACCCTGGTTGGCGATCCGCCGCCCGGCCTGACGGTCGAGGCCGCCGACGCCACCACCGCCACCCTGCTGTGGACGGTGCCCGACGACGAACCGCTGTCCCACCGCTCCTTCACCCTGCTGGCCATCGACCGCGCCAGCAACGCCTGCGGCGCCCTGCCGGCCCTGCTGCCGATCCGCGAGCGGCCACGGGGGAGCAACTGATGCGCGCCGCGCCCCTGGCTGCGCTGCTGCTGCTCGCCTCCTGCGCCGGAGGCTCGCCCGGATCGTCGCCCAGCGGCAGCCTGGCGGTGCATCAGGCCGAGACGCGCAGCGACTGGCAGGTGCTCGACCTGCGCAGCGGCACCCTGACCGCGCTGCCGACGCCGCCTGGCTCCCTCGCGAACTGGAGCGGGGCGCTGGTGCCGATGCGGCTGATCCGCGGGGCGATCGCGGCGGTGGGCCAGGAGCCGGGCACGTTCGCGCGCCAAGGCGACGAGGTCGCCGGGGTGGTCGCGCCCGCACCCTTCGCCATCGCCGCCCAGGAGCTGACCCGCGGGCAGTGGCGGCTGATCGCCGGCAGCGCGCCCTGGGAAGCGCTGGAGCCGGCCTCGGTGCGCGGCCAGGGCGGCGACGAACTGCCCGCCACCGGCATCTCCTATGCCGAGGCCGAGTCGGCGCTGGCGGGATGGAGCGCCGCCCACGGCCTGCGCCTGGTGCTGCCCAGCGCGGCGGAGTGGGAACTCGCCGCCCGCGCCGGGGGCGGCCCATGCCCGTGGGGCGGACTGCCGGTGCCGGCGGCGGCGTCCTGGGCAGTGACCGCGGACACCGTCGATCCGCCTGGGCCACGCGCCGCCGGCGGCCGCCTGGCCAACGCCTTCGGCCTGGTCGACTGCCTGGGCAACGCCGCCGAGCTGGTATCCGACGGCAGCGCCCGCGGCGGCTCGTGGGCCGATGCGCTGGCGCTGGCGCGCGCCGCCAACCGCCTCGACCTGGAGGCCGGCACCCGGCATGCCGGGGTCGGCCTGCGCCTGGCCTACCGCCCCTGAGGCGCGGACGCTCGCCAGGCCAGGGCGAGGAACAGCAGGGCACGCACCCGCTTGTCCGGGCCGGGATGGTGCAGCCACTGCGGCAGAAGGTCGAGCCCGCTGCGCAGGGCCCTGGCGGTGGGACCGCCCCCGCCCAGCACCGCCGCCAGACGCCGCTCCAGCCATTCCACCAGCAGTTCATTGGCGAAGTGCAGGTCACGGCGCACGGTGCGTACCGCCAGCCCCAGGCGGGTGGCGACCCCGGCCTGGCCGGCGCCCTCCTCCAAGGTCGCCGCGAGCACGTCGAGGGCGCGGCGGGAGGCCTCGTCGACCCCTTCCTCGGCGCGGAAGGCGGCCAGCAGCGCCCGCCATTCGTGGTCATGGTGTTCGGCGAGCAGGGCGGGGGCGGTCGCCGGGGCCTGGGCCGGCCCGGCCTGGACCGGGTCGCGCTGGCGGCGCAGCCAGTCGCGGGTGAAGTTGCCCAGCACCCGCGACAGGTATGGGCGGAAGCTCCCGCGGCCGGGGTCGTAGCGTTCGCGCAGCGAGTCCTTCCACGGGCGGCCGCGATGCTCGCCCTTGGCCAGCGGCTCCTCGAGCTCGCAGAAGAACTGCTGCACCACGTCCTCGGCCTGGTCGCGGGCGAGGCGGAAGTGGCGCTCCACCAGGTCGAGGCAGGGGTCGACGTAGTAGTCGGCGAAGCGCAGGCCCTTGGGCGCCTGGGGGTCGGTGGGGGCGAGGGCGACGCTGGCGCGGGTGTCGGCATCGTCCCAGGTGCGCGGACGGGCGCCGTCGGCACCGC
>JAKLKR010000381.1 GCA_023150565.1 Planctomycetota bacterium | reverse complement strand
TGCTGCCCCTGACCCTGGAGGCCGACCAGCCCTTCTATGTGCTGCGCAAGGCGGTCGAGCGCACCCAGGGCGCCGCGCCCGGCCAGCCGGCCGGGGTGCCCGCCGCCGCCGGGCTGCCCTTCGCCGAATGCGGCCTGTTCGAGAAGGTGCGGCGCATCGAGGCGGTGCTCGACGCCTATGTGCGGCCCGCCCTGGCCAGCGACGGCGGCGGCCTCGACCTGGTCGACCTGCGCCAGGACGAGCTGCTGGTGCAGTACCACGGCGCCTGCGGCTCGTGCTCCTCGTCGGTGGGCGGCACCCTGCAGTTCATCCAGGACAGCCTGGCCAACCACCTGTCCCATCCGCTCACGGTGCAGGTGGTGGGGATGGACGAGGAGCCGCCGTTCGCGGTGTGATCGCTGCCTTGCCCGCCCTGCCCCCCCTCTGCCTCTACCACAAGAACTGCCTCGACGGCTCCGCCGCCGCCGCGGTGGTGGCCCGCCGCGAGCCGGGCTGCGAGTTCCTCGCGGTGCAGTACGGCACCCCGCTGCCGCGCATCGCCGCACGCACCGTCTACGTGGTCGACTTCGGCTTCCCCATCGAGGACATGCGCGCGCTGCGCGCCCAGGCCAGCACGGTGCACTGGATCGACCACCACATCAGCCAGACGGCGATGCAGCGCACCCTCGGCTGGGGCGTGCTCGACCCCGCCGAATGCGGCTCGACCCTGGTGTGGCGCGAACTGTTCCCGCGCGAACCCCTGCCGCTGGTGCTGGAATACGTGCGCGACAAGGACCTGTGGCGCTGGCAGCTGCCCGACAGCCGGGCGATCTGCGCCGGCCTCGCCGCCACCTACGTCGGCGAGCGCTTCCGCGAGGTGCTCACCGCCGACCTCGCGGCGATGGCGGCCAAGGGCCGGCCGCTGGTGGCCAAGCTGCAGGAGCGGGTGGCGGCGGCGACCGCCAACGGCATCCGCATCGAGAACCCCTTCGGCCGCCCCGGGCGCGCCCTGGTGGTGTTCAGCCAGCGCGACACCAACGAGCTGGGCGACCACATCTGCCTGCCGCCGGAACGCGGCGGCCTGGGCTACGACCTGGCGCTGATCCTGTGGCGCAAGCCGGACGGGGCGTGGGTGCACAGCATGCGCTCGGGCGACACCGGGCTCGACTGCGGCACCATCGCCGCCGAGCGCGGCGGCGGCGGCCACCGTCAGTCGGCCTGCTTCACCTCGCCGGTGCCGGTGGTGCCGCCCCCGCCGGCGGCCATCCCCGCCGCCATCCCCCCGCCCTGAGCCACGCGCAGGGCGGCGCCGCACACCAGCGCCGGCATCCACAGCACCAGTCCGACCACGGTGCCGGCGAGGGCGAGCAGCAGCAGCGCCGCCACCGCCGCACCGCCCCACACCGCCGCCCGCTCGCGGCGCATCAGCTCCAGCCGCTCCAGGCCGCTGCGCCCGCACAATGACCAGGCGGTGTCGTGACTGTCGATGGCGGCGACGTGGGCGGCGCCCAGCGCCCCCACCACCGCCCCCAGCGGCCCGGCGAAGCCGGCCACCAGCCCGGCCAGCGGCCAGCCCAGGCGCCAGGGCACGGTGTTGACCAGCACGCGCAGGGTGGCGGCGACCCCGGCCCCCGCCGACAGTTCGACCACCGGCACGCCGCGCCCGACCAGCACCGCGCGCGCCAGCGATTCCAGCGCCAGGGCCATGAGCAGGGGCGCCAGCACCGCCCACAGCACCAGCCCGGCGCCGATGGCCAGGGCCAGGGCCCGGCCCCAGGCCAGCCAGCGCTCCCAGCCGGTCACCGTCGCCGCCGGCCACCACCACCAGGCGATGCCGGCCACCACCGCCCCCAGCACCAGCGCGGTGGTCAGAGAGGCCAGCAGCGGCCGCAGCCACAGGCGCGGATGGAGGAGGAAGAACCACAGGCCGTGCAGGGGCCAGAGCATGCCTGCGACTGTGGCGGGGCGGAGAGGCGCGAAAGGAGGAAGGCGGACTATTTCGCCGCCACCGTGGCGTCGCCCGGCACCAGCAGGATGCGCGCCTGGGTGGGGAAGCGGTCGCAGGCCACGCTGGCGCTGGCGGACACGAAGGGCGGCCCGCCGTCGACGTGGGGGAAGCTGAACGACAGCCGGCGCAGCGGACGCCCGGCCTGGTCGTAGAGCACCACCGTGGTGTCGGGGTTGGCGGCGGCGGCCGGGCGCTGCACCACCAGCTTGACCTGCACCTGGCCGGCCTGGCCGGCGACGCGGTCGACCACCAGGCTGACCAGGTAGTCGCCGCCCAGGGCGAGGGGCTGGCCCGGCTTCACCGCCAGCATGGCGCCGCCGGCGTCGTCGCCCAGCACCCCCTGCAGGCTGCTGGCATTGACCCGCGCCAGGTAGCGCTGGATGTCGCGGCGGGCCGACTGGAGCTCGGCCCCGGTGCGCTGGTAGAGGCCCTGGAGGGTGTCGCGCTCCTGGCGCAGCACCGCCACCTCCTGGCGCAGCTTGACCGCGTCGTTGCGGTCGCGGTCGGCCTCGGCGGCGCGGGTGCGCAGCTCGCCCTCGGACTTGGCCAGGCGCTCGGCCTCGCCCTTGTAGCGCTCCAGGCCGTCGGCGAGCACGCGCGCGATGTGGTCCTGGCGCGCCGACTGCCGGGCGAGATCGGCGGACAGCCCCTCCAGCCCGCCCACCTTGGCCGCCAGCACCGCGGCGCGGTCGTCGGCGGCGCGCAGGCGCCCGAGCTCGCCATCCTGGTCGGCGAGCTGGCCGCGCAGGCGTTCCAGCTCGGCGGCGCCGGCGCTGCCGGCCTGGCGCAGCTGGGCGAGCTGGTCCGAGACCTCGCCCAGGCGGCGCTGCGAGGCGGCCAGCTCGTCGAGGTCGGCCTGATGCTGGCGCACCAGTTGGGCGATCTCGGCACTGCGGTCGGGCCCGGGCGCAGGCGCGACCACCGCATCCTGCTGCCGCAGCACCACCGCCCCGCCCCACGCCGCCCCCACCAGCAGGGCGCCAGCCAGCGCCGGCACCAGCCAGGCACCGCGGCGGCGCGGCGGCGGCGGCAGCGCGGCCGCCGCCGCCGGCAGCGGCGGCAGCACCGGGGCGGCGCTGAAGGTGCGGGTGCGCTCCAAGGCCGGATCGCGCTCGAAGGCCAGGCGCTCGCCGCTGTCGACATCCTGGTCGCCGAGCGCGAGCGGGGCGGGGAAGATCTGGGTGGAATCGTCGCCGGCACGCTCGCCCGCCGCCTCCAGCCCGCGCACGCCCGCGAAGCGGGTCAGGCGGTTCCAGTGGAAGTCGTGGATGTGCGCGCCCTTGAGATTGGCGCCGCGCAGATCGGCGCCGCCCAGGGCGGTGCCGGAGACCACCGCCTCGCCGAAGTCGACCTCGCGCAGGTCGGCGCCGGTGAGGTTGGCGCCGGTGAGGTCGGCACCAGTGAGACGCGCGCCCTGCAGGCGGGCGTGGCGCAGGCTGGCGCGGCGCAGGTTGGCGCCGGCGAGGTCGGCGCCGCCGAGGTCGCAGCCGTCGAGCACCGCGTCGCGCAGGTCGGCGCCGCGCAGGTCGCGCCCGCGCAGGTCGGTGTCGAGCAGGCGCATCCCGGCCAGGTGGGCGCCGGCGAAGCGCCCGCCGCTGGCGGCGTCGGCGTGGCGGAACACCTCTGCCACGTAGGGCTGGTGCTTGGGCACCGTGGGGTTGTGCCACAGGCAGCGCTCGGCGCCGGCCGGCACCTGGTGCGGGCAGGTCTCGCGCGGATCGGGCAGGATGTGGCTGCAGGCGCCCATGGCGGCCTCCGCGGATCAGTGGTGGCCGGCCGCCGGCACCGCGGGGGCGGCGGGGGCGGGACCATGGGCGG
>JAKLKR010000380.1 GCA_023150565.1 Planctomycetota bacterium | reverse complement strand
CCGCGGCCGGGCTGGTGCTCGCCCTGCTGCCGCTGGCGGGCCTGGCCGACCGCGGCTGGAGCGCCCGCCTGGGGCCGTTCACCGCCTGGGCCCGCCATGGGCGCTGGGCCTGGCGTTGGGAACGCGCCGCCCTGGTGGCGCTCTGGCGCCCCGACGAGGCTGCGCTGGCGCTGTTCGGCAGCGACCTGCTGGCGCTGGCGCCGGTGCTGGCGCGCGGCGATGCCGCGGAGCATTGCCGGCGCCTGGCGGCCTGGCACCGCCAGCGCGCCGAGCATGGGCGGCGCTGGCTGGGCTGGGCGCTGAGCGCCGGGCTGTACCTGATGGCGGGGGCGGTGCTGCTGGCGGCGGCGGCCGGCCCGGCGCAGCGGCTCTACGCCGACGCCTGCGACCAGTCGCAGCTCGACGCCGGCTGGATCGATCAGCCTACTCGGTGATCTGGCGCAGGATCGGCTCGAGGTAGACGCGCGAGCGCATCTCGTGCAGGTCGACCTCCATCAGCTGTTCGAGCGAGATCTGCTGCTCGGCCGGGGTCTGGCCGCAGTAGAGGCGGTAGGCGGCCAGCCAGAGCAGGAACAGCTTGGGCGGCTTGGCGGCCTCGGGGCCGGCCTCGACCAGGCGGGTCACCTGGGTGCGCAGGTCGGCGATGGTGCCGACCCCGGTGGCGTTGGCGCTGCAGCCGGCGCGCAGGGCGTCCCAGCCGAGCTCGTCCCAGCCCAGGCCCTGGACCACGGCGTAGAGGCTGGCCCAGTAGTAGGTCTGCGTCGCCTCCATCGCGAAGGGATCGTCGTGGGAGCCGTCGAGCACCCCGCACAGCTCCTCCATCTCGACCCCCCACTTGGCGAGCAGCTTGCCGGCGTCCTTCTGGCACAGCAGGCTGACCGTGCCCGGGACCTTGTCGCCCTTGGCCTGGAGGAAGTCGCGCAGCAGCTCGGCGTCCTGCCCGAGCTGGTGGTAGATGCGGAAGATGCGGCGGGGGGAGGCCATGGGGAACGTCCGGGCGTCCGGACGTCCGGGCGTCCGGGCGTCGGGAGGCGGGTGGGATGTGGTCTTGTAGTCGACGTCCGGAGGTCCGGACCTCCGGACCTCCGGACGCGAAGTTACTTGGCGAGGTAGCGCTTGAGCAGGGCGGCGGTTGCGGGGTTGAAGCCCTCGATGCGCGCGCCCTTGCCCTTGGCCGAACGGCTGGTGGCGAGCTGGGTGCGCACCTGCTTGGCCAGCACCTTGCCCAGCTCGACGCCCCACTGGTCGAAGCTGTTGAGGCCCCAGATGAAGCCCTGGACCGCGGTGCGGTGCTCGTACAGCGCCAGCAGCTGGCCGACCGCGTAGGGGTCGCAGGCGCCCGCGAACAGCAGCACGTTGGACGGGCGGTTGCCGGGGAAGGTCTTGTGCGGGATGAGCTCGGCCGCCACCCCTTCGGTGCGCAGCTCGACGTCGCTCTTGCCGCAGGCCAGGGCATCGGGCTGGGCGAAGAAGTTCGACATCAGCTCGTCGTGGTTCGACACCGGCTCGCCCTTGCCCTGCACCGGCTGGGCGCTCTTGCGGAAGCCGATGAAGTCGGCGGGGATCACCCGGCCCTGGTGGATGAGCTGGTAGAACGAGTGCTGGCCGTTGGTGCCGGGCTCGCCGAAGTCGATCTCGCCGGCCTCGAAGGGCAGCACGCTGCCGTCGGTGGCCACGCGCTTGCCGTTCGACTCCATGTCGACCTGCTGGATGTGCGGCGCGAACTTGAGCAGGGCCTGGCAGTACGGCAGCAGGGCGCGG
The DNA here is from genome assembly GCA_023150565.1 of Planctomycetota bacterium. Taxonomy (GTDB): domain Bacteria; phylum Planctomycetota; class UBA11346; order UBA11346; family UBA11346; genus JAKLKR01. Next base: position 2,145 of record JAKLKR010000380.1, on the reverse strand, counting down.
GCGCCGTGGCCGAGGAACGAGGAGTTCCACACCCCGAGCAGGCCGAGCAGCACCGGCAGGTTGCGCTCGAAGGGGGCCTCGACCAGGTGGCGGTCGAGGCTGTGGGCGCCGTCGAGGAACTGCTGCACCGGCTTCCAGCCGAACTGCAGCGCGAGAGGCAGCAGGCCGACCGCGGCGCACACGCTGTAGCGGCCGCCTACCCAGTCCCAGAAGCCGAAGGCGTTGGCGGGGTCGATGCCGAAGGCGGCCACCTCCTTGAGGTTGGTCGAGACCGCCACCATGTGCTTGGCGACCGCCTTTTCCCCCAGCTTCTTGACCAGCCAGGCGCGCACGGTGCGGGCGTTGAGCATGGTCTCGGCGGTGGTGAAGGTCTTGCTGATCACCACCACCAGGGTGGTGGCGGGGTCGAGGCCGTCGAGGGCGCGGGTCACGTCGATGGGGTCGACGTTGGCCAGGAAGCGCAGCCGGCGCCCGGCCGCCGCCTTGGCGCAGGCGGGGTCGGTGCGCATGGCCTCGAACACGAACTCGGGGCCGAGGTAGCTGCCGCCGATGCCGATCGCCACCACGTCGGTGAGCTTCTTGCCGGTGGCGCCCTTGCGCTTGCCGGTGCGCACCTGCTCGGCGAAGGCCTTGAGCTGGGCCTGGACCTTGAGCACCCCGGGCACCACGTCGACGCCGTCGACCAGGATCTTCTCGCCCTTCTTGGCGCGCAGGGCCACGTGCAGCACCGCGCGCTTCTCGGTGTTGTTGATCTTCTCGCCGCCCACCAGGGCCTTGATGCGCTCGCGCAGCTTCGCCTCCTCGGCGAGGGTGAGCAGCATGCGCATGGTCTCGGGGGTGGCGTTCTGGCGGCTGAAGTCGAGCACGATGCCGTCGTGCTCGGCGGTCATGGCCGCGCAGCGGTCCTGGTTCTGCAGCAGGTCGCGCAGGTGCAGCCGGCGGATGTCGGCGGCGTGGCCGGCGAGGGATTTCCAGGCGGGGGACTGGGCGATGGTCATGGGCGTCTTTCGGTGGGTCGGGAAGGGTGTCAGCGAGCGGCGGTGGCGTAGTCGTCGAGCTGCTCCTCGATGCGCTGGAAGACCGTGGCCATGGTCTTCTCGTCGGGCAGCAGGGTGATGCGGAAGGCGTCGGCGTAGGGCACGTTGAAGCCGTGCCCGGGGGTGACGAACACGTGCTTGCGCTCGAGCAGGTCGAGGGCGAAGCGGCGGTCGCTGAAGCCCGGCAGCAGGCCGGGCCTGATGCGCACGAAGGCGTAGATCGCGCCCTCGGGGGTGTGGGTCTCGAGGTACCGGCTGCGCGCGATGCCATCGAGCACCGCCTGGCGGGTGGCGAACAGGCGCCCGCCCGGGCGCACCAGGTCGCGGATGGACTGGTAGCCGCCGAGCGCGGTCTGCACCGCCCACTGGCCGGGCACGTTCGAGCACAGGCGCAGCCCGGCGAGCAGGTCGAGGCCGAGCAGGTAGTCGCGGGCGTGCTCCTTGGGGCCGCTGAACGATACCCATCCGACCCGGAAGCCGCAGGCGCGGTAGACCTTGGACAGCCCGCCGAAGGTGCCGCAGAGGGTGCGCTTGACCAGGGTGGCGAGCGGCACGTGCTGGGCGTCGCCGTAGAGGATCTGGTCGTAGATCTCGTCGCTGAACAGCACCAGCTGGCGCTCCTCGGCGATCGCCACGATGCGTTCCAGGGTGGCGCGCGGGTAGACCGCGCCGGTGGGGTTGTTGGGGTTGATCACCACGATCGCGCGCGTGCGCGGGGTGATCAGCCGTTCGAGGGCGTCGAGGTCGGGCTGGTAGCCCATCTCGCGCGGACAGGGGTAGTGGACGGCCCTGCCGCCGTTGAGGGTGGTGGCCGCGGTCCACAGCGGGTAGTCGGGCGAGGGGATCAGCACCTCGTCGCCGTCGTTGAGCAGGGCGCGCAGGGTGAGCAGGATCAGCTCGCTGACCCCGTTGCCCATGAACACGTCGTCGACGGTGACATCCATCACCCCGCGCAGCTGCTGCTGCATCACCACCGCCTCGCGGGCCGGGAAGATGCCCTTCTGATGGCTGTAGGGGTCGGCGTGGGCGAGGTTCTCGATCATCGCCAGGCGCATGGTCTCGGGCGCGCGGAAGCCGAAATTGCCGGGGTTGCCGACGTTGAGCTTGA
>JAKLKR010000037.1:13156-28827 GCA_023150565.1 Planctomycetota bacterium | reverse complement strand
CACCGGGGCGGCGCTGGCGGCCACGCTGGCGATCAGCGCCTGGCCGTCGTCCCGCCCGCGGGTGCGCAGTTCGAGCCAGCCGGCGGCCACCGCCGCCGCCAGCGCCGGCTCGTCGATCGCCAGTTCGGCGCGCGGGCAGGCGGGGTCGACGCGCTGGGCCAGGCGCGCCAGGGCGTCGCCGGCGGTGCCGGCGGGCAGCCGGGCGGCGAGCGCGTGCTCGGCGGGGGTGAACAGGTGCGGGGCCCAGGCGAGGGCGTGCTCCAGCACCGTGCGCAGGTGGGCACCATAGGCGGTGGGTATGCTGAACGGCCCCGGCATGGGCGCAGGGTAGGCGCCAGGCCGGGGGCGCCATCGCCGGGTCCGGCGGTTGCCCGGCCCGGGCACCCTCTACCGTCCCCGCCCATGGCCGATGAGGTGCCGGTTGCGACCGCCGAAGGGGGCGATGATGCCGGCGGCACCGCCTATGCGGTGACGGTCGAGGCCTTCTCCGGCCCGCTCGACCTGCTGCTGTACCTGGTGCGGCGCACCGAGCTGGACATCACCGAGATCCCCATTGCCGAGATCGCCGACCAGTTCGTCGAGACGGTGCGCGGCTGGCACGAGCGCGGCGAGCTCGACCTGGAGATGGCGGGCGATTTCGTGCTGATGGCGGCCACCCTGCTCGAGATCAAGGCGCGCACCATCGCCCCCCCGCCCGAGGAGGAGGGCGCCGGCGACGACGATGACGACGACCTCGTCGATCCGCGCGCCGACCTGATCGCCAAGCTGCTCGCCTACCGCCGCTTCAAGGAGGCCACCGCGCACCTCCAGCGCCTGCAGGCCGAGCGCTGGGAGCGCGCGGTGCGGCGCTTCAAGGAGGAGATCCCCGAGGACCCGGAGGAGGTCGAGGGCCTCGACCTGGGCGAACTCGATCCCCACGCCCTGTGGAAGTGCTGGAACGTGATCGTCACCCGCCTGGGCGGCATGGGGCCGCGCACGGTGGCCAAGGACGACATCCCGATCGAGGCGCGGGTGGGCTCGGTGATCGAGTTCGGACGCGAGCAGCGACGCACCACCCTGCGCCAGCTGCTGGCGCGCGAGACCACCCATCTCGGCCGGGTCACCACCCTGATGGCCACCCTGGAAGTGGTGCGCCAGCGCTGGCTCGAGGCCCGCCAGTGGGAGCAGTACGGTGATGTCGACCTGCGCTTCCGCGAGCAGGAGGAGCGCGAGGCCAAGCCGGTGCTGCCGGAGCCCGAGCCGGATGACGGCAAGAAGCGGCGCCGCCGGCCACCGCTCGCGACCTGGACCCCGCCGCCCACCGCCACCCCGGTCGAGGGCGAGGCTCCGGGCGAGGGCGAGGACGACGAGGTCGAGAACTTCGAGAGCGACGAGGAGCGCTTCCTGCGCGAACTCAATGAGGCCTGCGCCCTCGACCGCGTGCTGCGCGACGCCAAGGACTGGGAGGGGGGCTTCCGCCGCCATTGGGAGGTGCTGCATCCGCCTCCCCCGCCACCGCCCCAGCCCGATCCGCCGCCGGCCCCGCCGGTCCCGGAGCCGGTCCCGGCCGCCACCGAGGCGGCGGCGGAGACCCCGGCCAAGCCCAAGCGGGTGCCGCCGTGGCTGCGCAAGAAGGCCGAGACCCCGGCGGAGCCGGCCGCCCCGGCGCCGGTGGTTCCGACCGTCGCGGAACTGCCGGTGGTGGCGCGTGCCGCCCTGCAACGCATCGCGCCGCAGGCGGAAACCCTGGTGGAACCGCACGCCACGGTTGCGCCAGCAGTGGCCGAGCTGCCCGTGGTGGCGCGCGCCCTGCTGGAGCCGGTGGAAAAATCTGTGCAAAATGCCGGGCTGGAGCCCGGCGGTCCCAGGGAAGAGGTGCCCGCTGCCGCGCTGCCGGCGGAGGTTCCCCCGGCCGAGGAACCCGCAGTCGCGTCGCTGCCGCCAGAGGCGCCCCTGGGAGCGCCGGGCTCCAGCCCGGCAGTTTCCAGCGATGAGGCCGCGGTGGCGCCGGATGTGACCGTCCCGGCCGTGGTGGAAGCCGCTGCAATTGCCGGGGAAGAGGTGCCTGCTGTCGCGCTGCCGGCGGAAGTTCCTCAGGCCGAGGAACCCGCAGCCGCATCGCTGCCACCAGAGGCGCCCCTGGGAGCGCCGGGCTCCAGCCCGGCAGTTTCCAGCGACGAGGTCGCGGTGGCGCCGGATGCGGTCGCCCCAGCCGTGGTGGAACCCGCTCCAATTGCCGGGCTGGACCCCGTCGCTCCCAGGGAAGAGGATCGTGCGTCGATTCGGCAGGCGGAACCAGCCGCCGATCAGGGCGAATCCTGGAACGACGACGACAGCGGCGAGCCATCCGCGCCGACGGCCGAAGCCGTTCCGGCAGAGGCCCCGGTTGTCCTGGCGCCGGTCGTCCCACCCCCGCAGGCGGCGGCTCCTGCGCCTGCGCCGCTTCCTGTCAGTGGCAACGCCCGCCCGTCGCCTTGGCCGCTGGTGTTCGCCGCCGGCCTGACCGCGGCCATGATCGGTGCCTGGCTGGTGCTGCGACCGGCGCGGCCGGTGCCGCAGCCCTGGCCGGCGCCGCTGCCGCCGCTGGCCGGGCCGGTGCTGGTGGTCGATGCCCCGGCGGTGCCCGATGCGCAACCTGCGGCGTTCCTGCCCCTGCCCACGGTGAGCGAACTCGCCACCCTCGGCCTGCCGGCCTGGTTCGATGCCCCGGCACCGGTGGTGGTGCCGTGGGATGCCTTCCTGCCGCCGGCTCCGGCGGCGCCGGGGTTGCCTCAGCTGGGCCAGGGACGCAGCCTGGACCGGGTGCAGGTCAGCGAGCTGGGCCGGCCGGGCGGCTGGACCCTGGCCCTGACCGTGGCGCCGGTGGTGGCGCCGGCGGTCCCGGTGGTGCCATGGGATGCCTTCCTGCCGCCGCCGCCCGAGCCACCGGCGCTGTGGTGGCTCGGCCGCGGACCGGGGTTGGCGGACGCCGCGGTGGCGGAACTGGGCCGCCCGGGCGGCTGGACCCGCGCCCTGGTGTCGGGGCCGGCGCAGGTCGCGGTGGTGCCGTGGGATGCCTGGCTGCCGGTGATCCCGGCCACCGCCCCGGGCCTGGATGCCTGGTGCTGGCCGGGGGATGCCGACCTGCTGCACTGGGCTCGTCCGGACGCCTGGAAGGCGGGCCAGGCGCGCTGACCCTGGGTTTCAGAGCTGGGAGACCACCAGGTAGGCCACCAAGGCCAGCACCGCGCCGCCGAGGGCGATCCATGGCAGCAGGCCGACACCGGCCGGGCGGTCGACATCGTCGACGAAGGCGGCGCTGGCCGGTTTGGTGGTGGCCTGGCCGGGCGCAGGTGCCACGACTGCAGCGGCCGGAGCAGACCGCTCGATGCGGTCGCTGCTGGCGCGCACGGTGGCGGTGGTGGGCGGCTTCTGCGGCTTCTGCTGATCGGAGGGCGGGCGGGCGGAACGCTGGGTCGGCGCCGTGCCCGGCTTGCCGTGGCTGTTGCGGATGACGCCAGAGTCGACCTTGCGCGCGGCCTCGCCGGCGACGGCCGGGGCGGGGGCGGATCCGGGCGCTGGCACCGACGCGGTGGCCGGCTTCTGGATGCGGTCGGTGTCGCCGGTGCGGCGGGCCGGGGTGGGGTTCTTCAGCACCATCGGCTTGCGCAGCAGACGCGGCGAATCCGCGACCTTGTGGCCGATCTCGGCCATGACCTTGTCGATGGCGTTGACCATGCCCTCGAAGGTCAGGAAGCGCTTGGCGGTGTCCTTGGCCATCGCCGTCATCACCAGCTCGCGGGTGCCGGGGTGCAGGCTGGGCACGCGCGCACCCGGGTCCGGCACCGGGTCGGTGAGGTGGGCGCTCATGATCGCGCCCGGACTGGTGCCGATGAAGGGGGTCGAGCCGGTGAGCAGGTGGTAGAGGGTGGCGCCGAGGCCGTAGATGTCGCTGCGGCAGTCGAGCTTCTCGCCGCGCACCTGTTCCGGCGACATGTACAGCGGGGTGCCGATGGTCATCCCGGTCTGGGTCAGGCGGTCGTCCTCGGAATTGGATTTAACCAGCCCGAAGTCGATCAGCTTGGCCTCGTCGGTGAGCGGGAACATCACCTCGCCGTCGCGCTTGCGGATCACCAGCACGTTCTCGGGCTTGATGTCGCGGTGCACCAGCTGGGCGCTGTTCCACACGTGGGCCAGCCCTTCCGCCACCTGGCGGGCCAGGCCGAGGGCGTAGTGCTCGGGCAGGACGTGGTATTCCTTGAGCAGGGCCATCAGGCTGGGGCCCTCGATGAACTCCATCGCCATGTAGCAGTGGCCGTCGACCTCGCCGCTTTCGACGATCTCGGCGATGCTGCGGTGGTGCACGCTGCCCAGCGCCTTGGCCTCGCGGTGGAAGCGGTTGACGAAGTCGGCCTCGTCCGCCAGGCGGGTGTTGATGGTCTTGAGCGCCACCTGGCGGCCGCTGGCGACGTGGGTGGCGAGGAACACCGTGCCCATGCCGCCGCTGCCCAGCTTGCGCATGAGTTGGAAGTTGGGCAGGGTCGCCTGCTGGCGCAGGATGCTGTCGAGGTCGTTGGCCTGGTCGCGGGGCAGGAAGCGGCGCTCGACCAGGAAGGTGGCCAGCACGCTGCGCCCGGCTGTCGGCAGCGGTTCCGGCGCGTTCATCGCCTGCGCCTTCCAAGACTCGACCTGGCTGGCGTTGGCCCAGCCGTTGTGCAGCACCACCGCCTCGGCGGCGGAGATCTGGCTGAACAAGGACGTCGATTCGCTGATGCGGGTAGTGGCCATGGAGACCCGTCCCAAGGGAACCATCATTATGGCCCCTCGTCAAGTAGGTGTCGGCCAACCGCTTGCCGGTGCGCCCCATGGTCTTGCTGCCAGCGGTTCTTTGGCGTATCATTTGCTAACGGAGGGCGACGTGTCTCTGCATCTGCGTCAGAATCTCGGCATGCGGATGGAGCAGAAGCTCAAGCTCACTCCGCAGATGATCCAGTCGATCGAGATCCTCCTGCTGCCGCAGATGGCGCTGGAAGAGCGCATCATGTCCGAGGTGGAGTCCAATCCGACCCTGGAGATCGTCGACGGCCCCGACCCGGACGCCCTGCAGCAGGCCGCCACCGACCGCGCCGCCAGCGGCGGCGGCGATGCCGCCGACATGGGCGACAGCGACCGCGACTGGCTGTTCAAGCGCAAGGCCAGCCAGCGCGACGAGGACGCCCCCGACAAGATGGAGGCCCTCGAGGCCACCCCCGACAAGCCGCCGAGCCTGGCCGAGCACCTCATCGAGCAGCTGCGCTTCACCGAGATGGACCCCGAGGTGCGCGACCTGGTCGAGGACATCGCCTGGCAGCTCGACCGCCGCGGCTACCTGATCGAACCCCTCGCCGAGCTGTTCCCGGAGGAGAAGCTCGACCACGCCGAGCAGGCCTGGGAGCTGATCCGCACCTGCGATCCCGCCGGGGTCGGTGCCCGCGACCTGCGCGACTGCCTGCTGCTGCAGCTGGCGCGCGAAAAAGGCGACAACAGCTTCGAGATGCGCCTGGTGCGCGACCACATCGACGACCTGCTGCGCAACCGCCTGCCGGTGATCGCCCAGCAGCTGGGCGTCAGCGTCGAGCGGGTGCAGGAGGGGGTCGAGGCGATCGCCACCCTCGATCCCAAGCCGGGCCTGCCCTTCGCCCGCGGCGCCAACCAGTACGTGGTGCCCGACGTGGTGGTCGAACGCAACGAGCGCGGCGAATGGGTGGTGTCGGTGCCCGACGGCCGCCTGCCCAAGGTGCAGGTCAGCGACTCCTACCAGGAGCTGTTCCAGGGCTGCGCCAGCGACTCCAAGGAGCGCGCCTACCTGAAGGAGAAGATCGGCTCGGCGCGCTTCATCATCGAGGCGGTGCAGCAGCGCCGGCGCACCCTGCTGCGCATCGTCACCGAGATCATCAAGCACCAGACCCTGTTCCTCGACCAGGGGGTCGAGGCGCTGCGTCCGCTGATGCGCCAGGACATCGCCGACAAGATCGGCATGCACGTCGCCACGGTCAGCCGGGCGGTGAAGGACAAGTACATCCAGACCCCGGCCGGGGTGCTGCCGCTGTCCGATTTCTTCAGCGGCGGCATCGCCAGTTCCGACGGCGGCGAGGCCGAGAGCTCGAAGTCGGTCAAGCTCCGCATCGAAAAGCTCATCACCGCCGAAGACAAACGCAACCCGTTGAGCGACCAAGAGATAGCCGACATCCTGGCGAAAGAGGGCCTGGACATCTCGCGCCGCACGGTGACCAAGTACCGCATCGCCGAGGGCGTGCCCTCGACGCGCCAGCGCCGGGAGTTCTGAGCGTGCGCAGCGCGCTGCCGCTGCTGGTCGCGATCGCCATGGCCGCCGCCGAACCGGTGCCGGTGCCGGCCCCGCTGCCCGAGGACGAGGAGCCCGGGATCGAGATCATCATCGATCCGCGCAACGCCCCCGCCCGTCCCGCGCCCGAGGACCATCCCGGGGTGGCGCCGCTGGCGGCCGCCGCCGAACCGGCGGCCTACCTGTTCACCTGGGACCAGTACCGCACCCTGGTGGTGGTGGGCGAAGGCCTGGGCCGCCGGCGTCCGGCCTGGGTGGCGACCTATGCCGCCAAGCGCGGCGCCGCGGTGCAGGCCAAGGTCGGCCAGCTCGCCGCCCCCGCCGACGGCCAGCCGCCCAAGGCCTGGCCGCGACCGGTGATCAGCTACCGCGCCCTGGCCTACGCCGACGCCAAGGGCCGCATCCACCTCGACGCCCGGCGTTCGCTGGTGGCGGGTCCGCTGGCGGGCGAATGGATCCCCGACAGCTTCATGCTCACCCTGCCGCAGCAGGTCGACACCATCGACGACGAACCCAACCACCCCGGCCACCGCGGCGCCATCGAACTGGTGGTGCCGTCAGGCACCGACGCCTACCGCGAGCTGCGCCAGCGGGTCGAGGTGGCGGTGGGGGGAGGGGTTTGAAGAAAGGAGGAAGGCAGAAGGAGGAAGGAGGAAGGAATTCCTGCTCCCACTGCCTGGGCCCGGCCGCGGCGGGACGGATGCGCGCCACGGGCGGCGCATGGAGCGCTGCCACCCTTCCTCCTTCCTCCTTCTGACTTCCTCCTTTTGATTTGTGACTTCCTCCTTTCCCTATCCTCATGTCCCTCTTCGCCCACCACCCGCGCACCTGGCAGGCCAACCGCTACGTCTATCCGGTGGTCAGCCGGCGCTCGCGCGGGCTGTCGCTGGGGATCAACCTCAACCCGGACAAGGTCTGCAACTTCGACTGCCCCTACTGCAGTGTCGACCGCAGCGTGCCGGGCGGGGCGCGCGAGATCGACCTCGGAGTGCTGGAACAGGAGCTGGACGTGCTGCTCGCCGCCGCCGCCAGCGGGGCGATCTGGGACTTTCCGCCCTTCGACCAGGCCGCGCCGCACCTGCGCCGGGTCAACGACCTGGCCTTCAGCGGCGACGGCGAACCCACCGCCTGTCCGCAGTTCGCCGCCGCCGCCCGCCTGGTGGCCGACCGGCGCGACCGCCATTTCCCCGCCCCGGTGCCGCGCCTGGTGCTGATCACCAACGCCACCCTGCTGCAGCGGCCCGAGGTGGCCGACACCCTGCGCGCGCTCGACCCCCGCGGGCTGGAGGTGTGGGGCAAGCTCGACGCCGGCAGCGAGGACTGGTACGCGCGCGTCGACCGCAGCGCGGTGCCCTTCGCGCGCATCCTCGCCAACCTGCTCGCCTGCGGACGCGAACGCGAGCTGGTGATCCAGTCGCTGTTCTGCCGCCTGCACGGCGAGGCGCCCGGCGCCGCCGAGATCGCCGCCTGGACCGCACGCCTGGCCGATCTGCGCCGCCAGGGCGCGCGCATCGCCCGCGTGCAGGTCTATACCACCGCCCGCCGCACCGCCGAACCGTGGGTGGCGGCGCTGGCCGATGCCGAACTGGAGGCCATCGCCGCCGCGGTGCGCGGGCTGGGGCTGACGGTCGAGGTGCATGGGACCGCCTGATTGAATGGCAAATGCTGGAATGCTGGAATGCTGGAATAATGCCGGAACACGAAGAGAAGCGGCCTAATTTACAATTCCAGCATTCCAGCATTCCAGCATTCCGAACGCGGGCCTACGCCCGGAGACGGCAAATGTTGACCCCCGCTGGCCGCCCACCGCGCTTGCCGATGGGGAGGCTGGTCTAGGGTACACAATCCGGGGGCTGCCATGCCGCGTCGTGTTCATCCGTTGGTCGGATCCCTGTTTGCGCTGTTGGCGCTGGCGCCGGCCCTGCCCGGGGCCGAGCCCACCGCACAGGACTTCGCCCGCCAGGGCCTGGAGCTGATGCGCCAGTCGGACACCGATCGCACCCGCATCGTCGACGCCGCCCTGGCCTTCGCCCGCGCCCTCGACGGCTTCGAGAAGGCCAAGGACGAGGAGAACACCGCCTCGATGAAGGCGAGCATCTTCTGGTGCAAGAAGCGCATGTCTGGCGACGACATCAAGGCCTTCCTGGCGGCCAAGAAGAAGGCCGAGGGCAAGGATGCGCCCGCGGTCGAAGCCGAGCAGAAGCAGACAGAGATCCTGCTCGCCAAGGTCGATCAGGTGGCCGACACCAAGGTCGATGCCGGCCAGGCCGAGGCCTACTTCCAGCGCGCCGAGGCCTTCGCCAAGGCCCATCCCGACGATGCCCTGCAGGTCGCCATCCGCTGGTTCGAGGTCGCCGACCGCTTCAAGGACAGCGATTTCGGCCGCAAGGCGCAGGATCTCAGCCTGAAGGCGATGACCACCTACAGCAAGCAGCCGGGACCCGAGGCGGCGCGGCGCGAGACCCTGTTCACCCGCCGCCTGCCGGTGGCGGGCAAGCTGGCACCGCGGCCTGATCCGGCCGAGGCCGCCGAGGCCCTGTCCGAGCTCAAGAAGACCTATGCCGATGACTATCGCCGGGCCACCGGCATGCCCGAACGGGCGGTGCTGGCCAAGCGCATGCTCGACAAGGGCAAGGAGACCAAGGACGACCTCATGGGCCGCTGGGTGCTGCTCAATGAGGCCCTGCGCCTGGGGATGGACGGCGATGCCTACCACGTGGTGGTGATGGCGGCCGACGAGCTGGGGCTGTCCTTCGAGGGGATCGATCCCCAGAAGCTCAAGCGCGAGACCTTCCCGCGCATGCCCTCGACGGTGTCCAAGTCGATGCTCGCGCTGCTCGACAACCCCGAGGACAAGGACGCCAACCTCGCCGCCGGGGTGTTCTTTCTGCTGCGCGGGCAGAACCTCGCCCTCGGCCTGTCCTGCCTGGTGCGCGGCTCGGACGCCACGCTGGCGCGTCTGGCCGACCAGGAGCTGACCGGGGCAGAGACCGCCGCCCAGCAGGCCGAGCTGGGCGACGCCTGGTACGAGCTGGCCAAGCGCCAGGCCAAGAATCCGGTCGAGCGCGAGTTCGCCTTCGGCCGCAGCCGCAGCTGGTACCGCGGGGCGATGGCCAAGGGCCTGGGCGGTTTCAGCCTGGACAAGGCCAAGCAGCGCTGCGAAGAGGTCGATGAGCAGTTCCCGCCGCCGCCCAGCGACTGGGACAAGATCAGCGCCAAGCAGTGGGACCGCCTGCCCGGCCAGGTGGTGAACGCCAGGGCCGCGATCAACACCCAGGAACTGGGCAAGGCCGGCACCAAGCAGAAGCTGCGCATCGTGCCCCACCCGACCGAGACCTGGGCGATCTTCTCGGGCGGGGTCAGCACCCCCTCGACCTGGCGCGGGGCGCAGGCGCCCAAGCAGATCGGCGGCGGCAGCGGCTTCGGGCGCATGCTGCTGTACGCCGACGGCAGGCCGGTGCAGCCCAACACGGTGGTAGAAGGCCCCTGCAAGATCGAGGTCCAGCTCGAGACCCTGGGCAAGCGCAGCAGCAACAGCGTGACCCCGTCGGGCCAGATCCGGGTCAAGCTGGTCCCGGAATAGCGCACCGGGCCAGGCCCCGGAACGAGCCTTGTCGCCGGCACGGTGGCGCGACCATCCGCCGCCATGCCGGATCCCGACTACGAGAAGCTGGGCGTGTTCTACCTCGGCGCCAGCATCGACGCCCAGGGCCGCGAGGGCGCGCCCCTGCTCTACGAGAGCCGCGACCTCTGCACCCATGCCTGCATCCTGGGGATGACCGGCAGCGGCAAGACCGGCCTGGGGGTGGCGCTGATCGAGGAGGCGGCGATCGACGGCATCCCCGCCATCGTCATCGACCCCAAGGGCGACCTCGCCAACCTCGCGCTCGCCTTCCCCGGCCTGAGCGCCGCCGAGTTCCTGCCCTGGGTCGACCCCGACGCCGCCCGCCGCGCCGGGCGCAGCCCCGAGGCCCACGCCGCCGCCGAGGCGCTAGGCTGGAAGGACGGCCTCGCCCGCTCGCGCCAGGACGGCGCGCGCATCGGCCGCTACCGCGCCGCCGCCGAGGTCGCGGTCTACACCCCCGGTTCCGACGCCGGGCGGCCGCTGGCGGTGCTCGCCGCCCTGGCGGCGCCGGCGGCGGCGGCGCGCGCCGACCGCGAGGTGCTGCAGGCGCGCTGCGACGCCGCGGTGGCCTCGCTGCTGGCGCTGGTCGGCATCGACGCCGACCCGCTCGCCTCGCGCGAGCACATCCTGCTCGCCACGCTGCTGCTGCGCGCCTGGGGCTCCGGCCGCGACGTCGACCTGGCGGTGCTGGTGGCCGAGGTCCAGACCCCGCCGCTGGAGCGGGTGGGGGTGCTGCCGCTCGAGCAGTTCATGCCCGCCAGGGAGCGCGCCGCGCTCGCGCTGCGGCTCAACAACCTGCTCGCCTCGCCGGCCTTCGCCGCCTGGATCGAGGGCGAGCCGCTGGACATCGACCGCCTGCTCTTCGACCCCGCCGGCTGCCCGCGGGTGGCGGTGGTGTCGATCGCCCACCTCGGCGAACGCGAACGCATGTTCGTGGTCAGCCTGCTGCTCGGCCAGCTGCTGGGCTGGATGCGCGCGCAGAGCGGCACCGCCAGCCTGCGTGCCCTGCTCTACATGGACGAGATCGCCGGCTACCTGCCGCCGGTGGCGGCGCCGCCCTCCAAGGCCCCGCTGCTGACCCTGCTCAAGCAGGCGCGCGCCTTCGGCCTGGGGGTGGTGCTGGCCAGCCAGAACCCCGCCGACCTCGACTACAAGGCGCTGTCCAACATCGGCACCTGGCTGGTGGGCCGGCTGCAGACCGAACGCGACCGCGCCAAGGTGCAGGCCGCGCTGGAGGGGGTCCCGGGCAGCGACGCCGGCGAGCTGGCCGCCGCCCTCGGCCGCCTCGCTCCGCGCACCTTCCTGCTCCACGACGTGCATGCCGCCGCCCCGGTGGTGTTCCGTTCGCGCTGGTGCCTGAGCTACCTGCGCGGCCCGCTCACCCGCGAGCTGCTGACGGCGCTGCGCGACCGTGGCACGGGCGTCCCGCCCGTGGAGCCAGTCCACAATCAGGCCAAGATCACGGGCGGGACGCCCGTGCCACGACCGCCCGTGCCACCGCCGTCCGCCCCGCGTCCGCTGCTGCCCCCCGACCTGCCGCAACTGTTCGTGCCGCTGCGCGGCGCCGGCGCGCCGTGCTATGCCCCGTTCGCGCTGGCGGTGGTGCGCATCGGCTTCAGCGACGCCAAGAGCGGCACCCGGGTCGACCGCGACCTGGTGCTGGCGGCGCCCATCCCGCCCGCCCCCGCCCCGGTCGACTGGCTGGCGGCCGAGGAGCTCGACCTGGCCGAGTCCGAACTGGAACGCGAGCCGGAGGCCGGCGCCGGCTTCGCCGCCCTGCCCGCCGCGGTCACCGCCAAGGCGCTGGAGGCCTGGCGCAAGGCCTGCGCCGACGCCTGCTACCGCACCCGCAAGCAGGAGCTGTGGCGCTGCCCGGCGCTCAAGCTCGTCAGCCGCCCGGGCGAGGACGAGCGCGCCTTCCGCCTGCGCGCCGCCCAGGCCGCGCGCGAGGCGCGCGACGCCGCGGTGGCGCGCCTGCGCAGCGCCTACGAACCCAAGCTGGCGGCGCTGGAAGAGCGCCTGCGCCGCGCCCGCGCCAGCGAGGAAAAGGAGCGCGCCCAGGCGCGCTCGGCCCAGGTCGACTCGTTCTTCTCGATCGGCGGCGCCATCCTCGGCGCCCTGATGGGGCGCAAGGCGATGAGCGCCGCCAACGTCGGGCGGGTCGCCTCGGGCGCGCGTTCGCTCGGGCGCGCGGCGCGCGAGCAGGGCGACGTCGGCCGCGCCCACGACACCGTGGCCGCGGTGCAGGCCCAGCTCGACGAGCTGGAGGCCCGCTTCCAGCAGGAGTCCGCCGCCGAGGCCCCCGATCCCGCCGCCCTGGTGCTGGAGACCACCGCCCTGCTGCCCAGGAAGACCGACATCGCGGTGCGCCTGGTGGCGCTGGGGTGGCGGGCGTGACCCAGACCGGCTGGGAATTCACCATCACCGGCTGCGGCACCAGCCACGGCAACCCGCCCATCGGCATTCCCCGGCTGTGGTCGAGCGATGTGCGCGACCGCCGCCGCCGCGCCGGCGGCCTGCTGCGCGGGCCGGGCGGCGCGGTGGTGCTGATCGACGCCGGCCCCGACCTCATGGACCAGCTGCGCGACCCCTACCGCGACTGGGACGGCACCAGCTATCCCGAGCGCGCGGTGCTGCGCTGCGACGCCCTCATCCTGACCCACGACCACGCCGACCACACCCACGGCTTCAACGACCTGCGCCACCTCAACCGGCTGATGCGCGAACCCGGCAAGACCGCCCCGGCGATCCCGATCTACGGCCATGCCGGCCACCTCGACCAGGTGCAGGCGATGTTCCCCTACTGCTTCGGCAGGGGGCCGGAATTCTACGAGCTGTCGGCGCCCTCGCTGGTGGCCACCCCGGTGGTCGACGACCAGCCGATCACCATCTGCGGGCTCACCGCCATCCCCTTCCACACCAGTCACGGCAGCGCCGGACGCACCACCGGCTGGCGCCTGGGCGACCTCGGCTACCTCACCGACCTCAAGGCGCTGCCGGTCGAGGCCGAGCGCCACCTGCAGAACCTCGACCTGCTGGTGCTCGACATGCTGCGCGAGGAGACCCACGAGACCCACCTGTGCTGGGCCGAGGCAATGGCAATCTGGCAGCGCCTGCGCCCCCGTCGCACGGTGTTGACCCACATGGGCCACGAGGTGAGATGGGCGGCATGGCAGGACCGGCTCCCGCAGGGGATGGAGATGGCGGTGGACGGCTGGCGCACCGTGATCACGGGGGCGTCCAGGTGAGGCCGCCCCTATGGTTCGCTCTCGCCGGCGCGGTGCTGCTGTTCCAGGTCGCCTGCGCCGCGCGCACCCCGCCGGTGCGCATGTGGGCTGACGACAGCACCGCCCCTGGCGGCGGGGTGCCGGCCCCGGTCCCGGACCAGGGCCTGGACACCCCGGCCCAGCCCCGGCTGCCGGCCTTCGACCGCGAACCGGAACTGGCGGTGCTGCTGGCGGAATCCGCCGAGGTCGCCTTCACCACCCTGCGCTCCGGGCGCATCGACGGCTGGGGCGATCTGGGTGCCGGCCCCCACCGTGCGACGGTGGTGGCCGGACAGCTCGCCATCGACGGCCGCGCCGCCGGCTCCCTGGCGGTGGCCGCCATCCCCGGCGAGGGGGTGCGCTTCACCGCCACCGCCGAACCGCCCGGGGGGGGCAAGGGCCAGGCCCTGCGCCTGGCCGGCCAGCCGGTGCTGGCGCTGGCGGGCACGCGGGTGCAGCTGATCGAGCGCGTCCCGCTCGAAGCCTACCTTGCCGGGGTGGTGGGCAGCGAGATGTCGCCGGCCTGGCCGCAGCAAGCGCTGCAGGCCCAGGCCATCGCCGCCCGCAGCTACGCCGCCGCGCGCTGGATGGAGCGCGTCAACCGCTCCTGGCAGGTGCACTGGCACTACACCGTCGACATGGCCTATGGCGGGGCGGGCGCACGGCGTTCGCCGGCCCTCGACCAGGCCCTGGCCGCCAGCCGCGGCCAGGTGCTGACCCTGCGCGGCCTGCCGCTGCCGGCGCTGTTCCACGCCAGCTCGGGTGGTGGAACGGAATCGGCCTCCAACCTCTTCCGTCCGCGCCTGCCTGATGGCACCCCGGCCGAGGGCGCGATGCCGGCGGTCGCCGATCCCGCCTGCGAGGGCGGTTGCGCCGGGCTGCGCCAGGGGCCGACCCACTGGCGCTGGAAGGAGGACGTGCCGCTCGCCACCGTCACCCGCGAGCTGCAGACCTGGTCGCGCGAGGAGCGTTCCCGTCCCGCCTTCGGCACCGTCATCGGGGTGCGTCCGGCCCGCCGCCATGCCGACAGCGGCCGGGTCGAGGCGGTGGCCGTGACCCACCGCCTCAAGGGCCAGGAGCGCGTCGACGAGATGCCTGCCCAGGCCTTCCGCCTGGCGGTGGGCCCGTCCGCCATCCCCTCGACCTGGTGGGACCGCTGCGCGGTGGCCAGCGGCAAGGGCGGCACCCTGGTGCTGCAGGGCCGCGGCTACGGCCACGGCGTCGGGCTGAGCCAGGTGAGCGCCTGGGAGATGGCGCGCCAGGGACGCAGCGCCGAACAGATCACCGCCCACTTCTATCCCGGCGCCGCCCTCGAACGGAAGTACTGACCATGCGCAACCGCATCCCCGTCCTGCTGCCGGCCCTGCTGGCCCTGTTCGCCTGCGGCGGCTGCGATGACAAGCGCGACGACCTCATCGAACACAAGGTCGAAAAGCCGCGCAGCGCCAACGAACGCGAGGCGCTGCTCAAGGAGGTGGCCCAGCTGGCGCGTGGCAAGGACACCGCCGATGCTGCCGCCATGGCCGCCTACGACGCCGCGGTGCAGCACCTGATCGCGCGTGGCGGATCGATCGAGAGCGAGGTCATCGACCAGTTGCGCCGCAGCGAGGACTGGTCGGTGCGCCTGGGGCTGGTCGAGGTGCTGCAGGGCATCGGTTCCCGCGCCTGCGTCGAGCACCTGATCGCGGTGCTCAATGACGTGCAGCCGCTGGTGGCGCTGCGCGCCACCACCACCCTGCAGGAGCTGTGCCAGCACCGCGAGATCCCCGAGGAGGGCAAGCCGGTGGGGGTGAACGGCCTGCCGGCGGTGCCGCGCCGCAGCGCCACCGACCTGGCGATGGATGCCGAGCTGCGCCTGTGGACGGCCTGGCTGAAGGAGTACGGCCACACCCACCAGCTCGCCTGGGAGCGCTGGTGGCGCGAGAACCGCGACAAGGTCGCGATCAAGTAGTCCAGGAGGACGGACAGCCTCTTTCGGAGCGTCGACGCCCACGTCGACGGAGGCTCTTGTTCAGCGGCCCTGGACCAGGGCCGCGCCGCTGCGGCGTCGACCTGGGCTTCGACGCTCCTAAGAGCGTCCCGCCTACTTCCGCCGCAGCGGCACCGCCACGCTCCAGCGGTCGCGCGCTGCCAGCACGCGGGCGCCGGGGCAGGCGGCGGCGGCTTCGGCGCGCAGGGCGGCGATGCCGGCCTCGTCCTCGTAGCGCTGGCTGAAATGGGTGATGACCAGGGTGCGGGCGTGCAGCCGGGCGGCCAGCGCCCCGGCGCCGGCAGCGGTCATGTGGCCCCATTCGACCGCCTTGTCGGCCCGGCTGGCGTCATAGGTCGCCTCGCACACCAGCAGGTCGCAACCCTGGGCCGCATCGGCGATGGCCGCCGCATCGCTGGTGTCGCCGAGCAGGGCCAGGGTGCGCCCGGGGCGGGGCGGATCCGCCACCTGGCGGGGCTCGACCGTGCGGCCGTCGTCCAGGGTCACGCT
>JAKLKR010000037.1:0-13146 GCA_023150565.1 Planctomycetota bacterium | reverse complement strand
TTGCAGCACGCCCCACAGGCGTCCTTCCGGCACCCCCAGCGCCTGCGCCTTGGCGGGGTGGAACACCCCCGGACGGGGGCCTTCTCGCAGGATGTAGCCCCAGCAGGTGATGCGGTGGGTCAGCGGCCGCACCGCCAGCGACCAGCCGCCGCTGCCGGGCAGGTCCCCAGCAGCGGCGATCTCGGTGATGCGCAGGGGGTAGCCGAGCTGGAGCAGGCTCAGGCGCGCGACCGTCTCGACCAGTTCGCGCAGTCCCACCGGGCCGACCAGCTCCACCGGCTCCTTGCGTCCCTGGATGGCGAGGAAGGCGAGCAGCCCGGGCAGGCCGTAGCAGTGGTCGCCGTGCAGATGGGTGATGAGGATGCGTTCGACCCGGCTGGCCCTCACCGCCGAGCGCAGCAGGCGGTGCTGGGTGCCCTCGCCGCAGTCGAGCAGCCACACCGCGCCATGGTCGAACACCACCGCCTGGGCGGTGACGTTGCGCCGCGGGGTGGGGGTGCCGGCCGAGGTGCCGAGGAAGTGGACGCGCATCCCCGGCAAGGGTAGCGGGGGCGGGGAAAATGGCAGTCGGCCAGCGCCGCCATGCACAACCTGCGCCAACGTCATGCCTGGGCCTGGGGGCCAGGAAGCGCTTGCCACGACCCTGCCGCCGCCCGACCATCCGCCATGCGCAACGACGACGACGAGGACTACGAGGACCCCATCCAGCCCCTCGGCAGCGGACCCAAGATCCTGCTGCCCAAGGCCAAGGACGCCCGCCCGGTAGACCTCATCACCCGTCTCTACCAGGACCGGGTGGTGTGGCTGGGGCAGGAGATCGACAACCGCCTCGCCAACCACATCGTCCAGCAGCTGCAGTGCCTGCAGCTCGAAGACAGCAAGAGGCCGATCACCCTGTACATCAACAGCCCCGGCGGCTCGATCGTCGACGGCATGGCGATCTACGACGTCATCACCCGCTCGCCCTGCCCGGTGCATGCGGTGGTGGCGGGCATGGCCGCCAGCATGGGCGCGGTGATCCTCTCGGGCTGCACCAAGGGCGAGCGCGCCATCCTGCCCCACGGCGAGGTCCTGCTGCACCAGCCCCTGGGCGGCGCCCGCGGCCAGGCCACCGACATCGAGATCTCGGCCAAGCGCATCCTCAAGATGAAGGACATGCTGCTCAAGCTGCTGGCCGCCAACTGCGGCCAGCCGATGGAGAAGATCGCCGAGGACTGCGACCGCGATTACTGGCTCGACGCCGAGGATGCCAAGGCCTACGGCATCATCGACAAGATCCTGTGATCTAGTCACTTAAGGTATTTTGTCCGACCGCGGCGACGCGGCGTCACGGCGGGGGAAGGATGATCCTTTCCCCGCCGTTTCTTTTCCTCGCCGCGTCGCCGCGTCGCCGTGGTCGAGTCTCCCCTCTTCAGAGGGGGGTCAGCAGTGCCAGCCGGCCTGCAGGCAGGGTCAGGGTCACCGCTCCGGCGCTCACCGCCTGGTCGGCCACCGCCTCGGGGCCGTCAGTGCCAAGCAGGGCCACGCGCACCTGGCGCACCCCCGCCCAGGCTGGCCCCAGGTCCCAGGTGCGGGTGCCGCCCTGCTGGTGCCAGGCCAGGCTGGCGTTGCCGGCCCAGGGTGCGGGGATGCAGCGGTCGTCGCCATCCGCCAGCAGGCGGCCGTGCTGGTGCAGGGTGAAACGGCCATCCGCCAGGCGCAGGGCGGTCACCGCCCCGCCGTCGAAGCGCACCTCGGCCCCGGTCAGGCCCTGACGGTGCTCAATCGCGCGCTGGCGGTTGAGGAACTGCCACACCAGGGTCAGCCTGGCGAACTGCGCCGGCACCTGGTCGAGGGCGAGGAAACCGGGGCCGTGCGCCACCAGGTCCTGGTCGATGCTGTCGCCCCACAGGGCGGGATGGCGGCAGCCGGCGGCGGGGGCGCAGAAGCCGCCCCACCAGCCAGGAGCGCCGTCGCGCACGGTGCGATGCCTGCAGTTCCAGGCCCGGCCGCCGCCGCAGACCACGGTGGGGGGCAGGGCCAGGCGCTGGCTCTCGTCGCGCTGGTCGTGCAGGATCATGGGGTGGAGGTCGGCCAGGGAGGGATCGGCGAGGTATTCCACCGTCACGTCGATGCCGTGGCCGCGCCAGTGGCCGACGATGGCGCGGCAGGCGGCGACCTCGTCGTCCCAGGTGGTGCGGTGGCCCGGGCTGGGGCTGGGGCGGAACACGTCGATGTGCACGGTGCCCTGGTCGCCCAGGGGCAGCATCCGGCAGATGGCGTCGATGCGGCGCTGCGCCAGCCCGGCCGCCCATTCGCGCGACTTGCAGATCCAGTGGCAGCGTTCCCCGTCCCACACGTCGCCGTCCATCACCCGCCCGTCGGCGTGCCTGAGCAGCAGGTCATGGCGCACGTACTCGTCCCACAGCGGGCTGCTGGGGTAGATGTCGTCCATGTTGAGGTGCAGGCTGACGGTGGCGGCGTACTGCCGGGCCTCCCGCATCAACCGCACCAGCGCGGCGCAGGCGTCCTCGCCCGGGGCCAGGCGCGGATTCACCACCGACCAGTCCGGGTACCTGGCGTCGTGCCCCTCGTGCTGCCAGCCCACCAGGTAGACGATCTGGGACATGCCCGCGGTCAGGCGGTGCACCGAGCGGATCAGATCCAGGGCCTCGGCGAAGGTGGTGCGGACGGTGGCGCCCTCGTTCTTCCGGGCGCAGAAGATCTTGTAGGTGAGGGTGGTGTGGTAGGGATGGCGATGCATGCCCCGATCCTGCCCATCCGGCACGGAAACCGTCCAGGAAACGGAACCGCCGGAGCCGCTCACGGCGGGCTCCGGCGGGTTCGGGCGGGAAACCGGTTATTCGAGGGTCTCGGCCAGGATCTTCCTGCGGTTCTCCTCGCGCGATTCCACCAGCTTGCGCGCCAGGGCCTCGTCGCCGAGGGCGAGGATCTGCACCGCCAGCAGGGCGGCGTTGGTGGCGCCCGGCTTGCCGATGGCCAGGGTGCCCACCGGCATGCCCGGCGGCATCTGCACGGTCGACAGCAGGGCGTCGAGGCCCTTGAGCGCCCAGCCCTCCATCGGCACGCCGAGCACCGGCAGGGTGGTGTGCGCGGCGCAGGCGCCGGCGAGGTGGGCGGCGCCGCCGGCGGCGGCGATGATCACGCGGATGCCGCGGCCCTGGGCCGACGAGACATAGTCGCAGGCCTCCTTGGGCGTGCGGTGCGCCGACAGCACCTTGCACTCGTGCGCCACGCCGAACTTCTTCAGCGTCTCGCTGGTGGTCTTCATGACCTCCCAGTCGGACTTGGAGCCCATCAGGACGGCGACGCGGGGAGTGGGGGTGCTCATGGCGGGACCTCGGGGGGTGGGTGGGCGGGAGTCTCCGCCCGCCGCCCCGCCGGCAAGCCCGCCTCAGCCGGCGGCCAGGAGCCGCGGCAGCCGGCCCATGCGCTGGGCGACGATTGACAGCCGCTGCTCGCCGAAGCCGGCGATGCTGGTGCGGATGGTGTCGTGGAAGGAGGCCAGCCAGCGCGGGTGCAGCGTCCCGGGGCCGTGGAAGGCGCCCAGGATCGAGCCGGCGGTGCAGCCGAAGCTGTCGGTGTCGTTGCCCTGGCCGACCTGCATGCCGATGCCCTCGCCGCAGTCGCGGGCGAAGCGCAGGGTGTTGATCACGGTGCCGATCTCCTGGTAGACCTGGCAGTGGCCGTGTTCGCGGAAGGCGTGGTGGACGCGGGCGTAGCCGTCGAGCCAGTCGCCGGCCTCGGCGATCATGGCGATCGAGCGGCGCACGGTGTCGGCGAAGCGGCTGCGCTGCGGCACGCAGGCCAGCGCCGGTTCAAAGATGCCGCGCCAGTCGTGCGCGGTGAAGGCGGCGGCGATGGCGGCGGCGGCGAACATGGTGCCGTACACGCCGGTGCGGCGGTGGGTGTAGATGGCGTCCTTCCACGCCAGTTCCGCGGCGCGCCCGGGATCGCCCGGGCAGGCGTAGCCGTAGGCGTCGGCGCGGATCAGCGCCCCGCACTGCTCGTCGCCGGGGTTGGCGACCTCGCCGGCGGCGCGCCAGTCGAAGGGGTCCTTGGTCGCGCACAGGGTGTGCTGCGCGAACTTCATGTTGAGGGCGCGTTCCGGGCCCCACTGCCAGCCGCAGGGCAGGTGGGTGAACCAGGTGCGGGCCACATCCTCGGTGGTGAAGCCGGCGCCGTGCCGTTCGAGCAGCAGCATCCCCAGGATGGTGTAGTTGAGATCGTCATCGGCGCCGGCGAAGCAGATCGTCTCGCGGGTGGTGTAGCTGGCGTCGGCGTGGCGCTTGCCGGCGGCGACCAGCAGCTTCTCGGGGATGTAGTCGGCCAGCGGCCATTCGCCCACCGCCTCGGCGGCGCGGCGGATCTCCGCCAGGTCGGGGCTGAACTCCAGCGGCTTGCCGAGGATGCAGCCGCACACCGAGGTCAGGAAGGCGGCCTCGACGCGCGGGGCGACGGCCAGCGGATCGACCGGCGTGGCGGCCGGCCACTGCGGACATGCGCTGCGGATCTCGGCCAGATCGCTGGGTTCGACCCACGGCCAGTCGGCGCGCAGGGGCGCGGCGGCGATGCGCTGCGCCAGCTCCCACAGGGCGTCGTAGCTGGCGGGGGCGGTCTTCACCGCCTCGGCCAGGCCGGCGCAGTCGTGGCCCTGGCGCTCCTTGCTGCCCACATTGGCGAGCAGCGCGTTGCGGAATCCGGTGAGGGTGGGGAGCATCTGCGTTCCTTCAGGCGGGGAGTGCGAGGATGGGATCGGCGGGGCCCTGGTAGCGTTCCAGCAGCGGGCTGCCGTCGGCGGCGATGAGGATGGTGAAGCTGACCTCGCCCAGGTCGGTGGGCAGGCGCTCGACACCGAAGCGCGCCCCGGCGGTGCGCCAGGCGCGCGGCGCGCCGGCGCCCAGGGCCAGGCGCCCGCCGCGCTCCTGCACGAAGCAGTCGCGCAGGGCGGCAACCACCTCGGCCGAGGTCCAGTTGTGGGGCAGGTTGCCGTGGGTGGCGGTGGCGGGATCGAGCCAGCCGCGGGCCTCGCTGCCCACCGGCCCGGGATGGTGGTTGAGGAAGGGCAGGAACTCCTGGCCGCCGGGGCGGCCTTCGCCGTAATGGCCGCAGTCCCACGGGCCGGCGGGGGTGGCGATCATCCCGCCCATGCAGGTCCAGCCCTCCTCGACCAGGCCGAGCAGGATGGCGTTGTGCGCCTGCGCCGCCTCGAAGTAGGTCCACAGCGGCTCGGGCCGGCGCCGGCCCTGCGGGTCGAGGCGCTTGGCGCGATACCAGGCGGCGAAGCGGCGGGCCAGTTCCTCGTGGTGACCGGCGAGGGCGCCGCTCGGCCAGGGGGCGATGATGGGATCGCGGTCGTTGCCGTAGGCGGGCAGCAGGTGGGTGGCGATGCGCGCGTCGATCTCGGCCGCCAGGGCGGCCAGGCGGCTGGATTCGGCGCTGTCACCGGCAGCGGCGGCGGCCTCGGCGCCCAGCGCCAGCGCGGCCTGGCCCCAGCAGTTGATGAAGAAGTCGGGGCAGTGGTGGTCCATGCGCGCGTGCGCCAGGCCATGCTCGGCCGCCAGGCACAGCACCGCGCCGCCGGGGCTGTTGAGCAGCCAGGCCAGGCGGGTGTCGCAGGGTACGCGGATCGGCGCATCAGCGGCGATCATGCGTTCATAGGTGCGGCAGCGCCGGCGGATGAATGGCCACTGCTCCGCCAGCCAGGCGCGGTCGCGGGTGATGCGTGCGTGCGCCACCAGGGCGTAGACGCCCTCGCCGGGGGCGTCGCCCTCGGCACCGAAGCCGCCGGCGAACTCCACCGGCGCCAGCCACTCGGCGCCGAGGCGCGCCAGGTCATGGCGGCCGATGAGGTCGAGGGCGCGCAGGATGATGATGCCGTCGCGCAGCCAGAAGAGCGGATAGTTGACCGCGCCGATGCGCGGCAGCCCGCATTCCATCGCCGCCAGCATGTGCCACGAGCAGCGTTCCCAGGCCAGCGCCACGCGCGGATCGGGGGCGAACACCCGCGCCGGCAGGGCCTGGCGCCAGCCGTCCGCCGCCCGGGCGAAGGCGGTGGCGGCATCGACGCGGTCGTGGCTGCCGCTGCGCGGCACGCGGTCGGCCCAGCTGCGGCCGGCGAAGCTGTGGTGGATGCGGTAGCGCAGCACCGCGGCGACCCCGGGCTGCAGAGGCAGGACCGTCGCGGCGGCGCCGGCCGGGCAGTCCCAGCGCGCATCGGCGGGCAGCACCAGGGCCTCGGCCGCGGCCTCGATGACGATGCGGGCGCCGTCGGCGGTGAAGGCGGCGCCGTCCCAGGCCAATGCTGCCAGCTTGCCGCCGGCCGGGCCCACGTCGGTGACCGCCAGCGCCAGTGCCAAGGTGCATGCGGTGTCGGCGGTGAGCGTGACCTCGGCGGCGTCCAGGCCCTCGGCGCCCTCGCCGCCCAGGTGGCACAGGCGATGCACCACCGCCACCTCGCCGCAGCGCCAGCGCGACTCCGCCACCGGCGCGCCCCCGGGTTCGGCGATGAACGACCACGCCACTGTCGCCTCGTCCTGCAGCGCGGCGGTGGTCCAGCCCTGGCCGGCGTCCAGCCACAGGGCCACGCCGCAGGTCCACACCCCGGGCGAGCAGGCCCCGCCCGGCTCGGTGAAGGTCTTGTCGCAGGCGTCGGAGCGCGCATCGCCGAGGACGATATGGGTGCGTCCGCGATTGCGGCCTGAACGGGCGAGCGCGACGAGACGGGCGAGATCGGGCATGGTTGCTCCGGGCGCGGGTAGGGCAGACTGCCCTGATCATGCCAGGCCGCGCGCGCACCAGGGCACCGATCCGGCCGTCCAAGGGACGGAATCGGCCGCTGGCGAGTCGTTACGAGCCCTGGCGGCTGGGGGCGGAGCGGTTGTGCGCGCTCAGCGACCACCGCCTGGGCGACGAGCCGATCCTCGACGTCCACCGGCATGACGAGGTGGAACTGGGTCTGTGCCAGGAGGGTGCAGCGACCTTTCTGGTCGGGGGCAAGACCTACCAGTGCGTTCCTGGCGACGTGCTGGTGATCGGCCCGCGCGAAGACCATCGCGCCCGCGCCCACGATCCCGCCGGCAGCCGCTGGTGGTTCCTGCACCTCGACCTGCCCGGCCTGCTCGACGGCATCGCCGACCCCGAGGGGGTGGCGGCGGCAGCCGGGCTGTGCGGCGCGGGCTTCCCCAACCGCCTGGAGCCGGAGGGACGGGCGGCGCAGGTGGCGCGGCTGCTGGTGGTGGCGGCGCGCGACCGCTCGCCGGCCTGGCGCAGCGAGCTGCGCGGCCTGACCCTGGCGCTGCTGGCGCAGCTGCGCCGCCTGCCCGGCGAGCTGGCGGTGGGCACGGCCCCGCCCGGGCGCCTCGATCCCGCCCTGCGGCGCATGGCCGCGCATTTCCGCAGCAGCCTGTCGATCCCCCAGCTGGCGCGCGCCTGCGGCCTGGGCGAGACCACCTTCCGCCGCGCCTTCGCCGCCGGGTTCGGCCACGGCCCCAAAGAGCACCTCATCCGCCTGCGCCTGGCCCACGCCGTGACCCGCCTGCGCGCCGGCGACGCGGTCGAGGCCGCCGCCCAGGACGCCGGCTTCGCCTCGGCGCGGGTGTTCCACCGCGCCTTCCGCGCCCGCCACGGCTGCGCCCCGCGGGCGTGGCTGGAGGGGAGCGGGGGAGCTACGCCGGCCTGAAGGCCGGGATATTCAGGGATGGCGCGAACCGCACGCAGGAGCAGACGCGCCCCTGGGACCGCCGGGCTCCAGCCCGGCAATTCGAGCCGTCCTGGCGAAGTCGAACGAACTGCCGGGCTGGAGCCCGGCGGTCCCAGGGAAGAATGGCCTGCCAGCACATGGTGGCATTGCTACACCCCACCGGGCCTGAAGGCCAGGTGGGCGCCCAGCCAGCACAGGCCGAGCAGGGCCAGGTAGGTCACGCTGAAGGCGAAGGTGAAGCTGATCGCCCGTCGGATGCCCAGTTGCGGGTGGTTGCGGGTGGCGAGGTGGACGCAGAACACGGTGGCGATGTTGAGCAGGCCGTACCGCGCCCCGGTCCGGGCCGCCTGGCGGCTGCGGCCGGCGATCAGGCCTGCCAGGGCGCTGAGGCCGAGGTGCAGCAGCAGGACGAGGGTCGCCTTGAGCGACCAGGGCAGCCGGTACACCGCCAGGGCGGCTTCCAGGCGTGGCGGATCAAAAGGGGCGAAGGTCAGATCCTGGGCCATGTGGTCGTCATCGAGGCGGGCCGTCACCCGGGTGAAGCGCACATCGCTGTCAGCCGACACCGGCCAGAAGGCGTCCGTGCTCGATGTCCCGACCAGGTGGTGGACGCGGGCCATTTCGTGAGTGGTCGCCCGGTGGAATCCCAGCACGGTCACGGTGATGGGCATCTGCTGGCCCTCGGCAAGCTGGCCACGGCTGGCGCGCAGCGGGAACCAGGGTTCGGCGCTGGGAAAGGACACCGTGACGGTGGGCCAGTGCCAGCCATTGGCGCGGCGGAGGTGGTCCTTGGCCTGTTCCTCGTCCTCGATCCAGGTCGCCACCAGGCTGTGGCCGCCGTCGGCGTAGCAGGCCAGCGACGCGAGATCGGCGCCAGCCACCGGCGCGCCCAGGCCGGCCAGGATGGCACCCAGGTCCTGCTCTGGCGCCAAGGCCAGCACCTGGCTGCGCAGGCCGAAGCGGCGGACGATGGTGCCATCGGCACCAATGCGGGATTCTGCCAGGTTGGGAATCAGAATGCTTAGAAAGGGGATGGTCCAGAGCTGGGAAGCTGTCATCCATCCGGCCGCATAATCAATTCCATCATTCACCAGCTGGCGGGGATCCGTGCCGCGCAGGACGGGGAAGTCCTCGCGCAGATCCAGCCTGACCTCGTCAACCCGGCCGCGCACCGGCAGCAGCCACAGGCCGCGCGCTCCCTCGCGCAGTTCCAGCCGCACCGCCACTGCCAGGTGCTCGCGTCCCTCGGCCCAGTGGAGGGCGGCGACCTGGCTGTCCTCCCGCGCCAGCATCCAGCGCCCATCGCTGTTGAGCGAGAACGCCTTGCCGTCGGCGCCCAACGGGGTGGCGAACAGCAGCGAGACGGCCAGCAGCAGGCCCAACGGGATCAGACGGCGCATGCCACGATGGTGGCGGATTCGGCCAGCTGGGCCAGGGGCCCTACCACACCGCGGCGGTGATCCCCACCAGGGCGAAGGTCACCTCGCCGGATCCCGCTTTCACCGTGATCGTGGTGATCGGCACCTCGGCCTTGGGGTTCTCCCAGTACCACATCCGCAGGAAGCGGTAGGGGGACTTGGTCTCCAGCGGGTCCTTGCACAGGAAGGCCACGGTACGGCCATCCTCGCCGTCCTGCTGGTCGCGCCACCAGTCGCCCAGGTTCTGGCCGGTGACCACCGGCAGCTCTGCGCTGGTGCCGTCGTCATAGGCCACCACGTAGGTCGCGGCGGTGATGCCGGCCTTCCACGACCAGTTGGCGCCGTGGCAGAAGAACAGCCCGCGTGCTTTCCGTCCGACCGGAATGGGGGAGCTCTGCGCCGGGCCGCCGGGGAAGGTCTTGCCCTTCATGGTCACCAGGCACGGCCTGGTGCCGCCGGCGCTGCCGATCTGCATCGGCACCCCCAGCCATTCGTGGCGGCCCTGGGCGATCATCGAGAGGTCGTTGTAGGGGCCTTCGTCGAGCCAGCCGCCGCTGCCGTCCCCGGCCTTGTCGTCGGCCAGGCCCATGTTCGCCGCCGCCGCCAGGTCGAGGGGGATCAGGCGCTTCAGGCCCAGCTCGTTGGCCACCGGGAAGCTCGCCTGGGGCTTGGGTTCGGGGGCGCCCTCGCGGTGCACGCTGCGCGCCTTGGGTGCGGTCAGCACCTCGGGGACGATCGCGGCCAGGCTCGCGGCGGCGGCGTCGGGTGCGCCCGGCAGGCGCAGGTAGAGCGGGGTGGCGGCCACGGTCAGGGTGTCATCGGCGAGCGGGTTGCCCATCAGGTCGAAGGCTGCGCCGCTGCGCTTCAGGCGGTAGCTGGCGCCGTCCTCGGCCCACAGCACCGCGGCGGTGCTGCCGTCGCCGCGCGCGAACAGGTAGGTGCGCAGGACGCGGACGTCGCCGCTGCGCTCGACCTGCTGGCGGAAGGCGCCGCCGTCGAGCTGCCAGGCGAGCTGGTTCTGCGCCACCCCCGCCGGGGTGGGACCGCCGGCGGCGTCGACCAGCGACCAGCGGTGGCCGGCATCGCGGTCGATGCCGCCGCCGACGTGCATGTAGTAGTAGTGCGCCTGCACCCCGGCCGCCATCTGCACCACCCGCCACTGCACCAGGCGTTCGGCCGCGGCCATGAAGTCGTAGTCGTGCTCGGCCTCGGCCGGCAGCTTGGCGTGCACCAGGCCGCGCAGGAACGAGCCGCCGCTCAATCCGCCCTCGGAGTTCACCAGCGGCAGGTCCGGGCGGCCGAACTGGGCCAGGAGAGCGCGGATGGCGGTGACGGTGGCGGCGGCGGTCTGGGGATGGTCCTTGGTCGAGGCGTAGGCGTGGAAGCTGACCCCGTCGCAATGCGTGAGCAGGCCGGCCTTGGCGGCGTCGCGGTACCACGGGCCGTCGGCGCCGAACTGCACGAACACCTGCACCGTCGGGCGCACGCGCTTGGCCTCGGCGTAGGCGAGCTTGGCGAGTTCGGCGTAGTCCTGCGGCGAGCCCGCCCAGAAGCCGCTGACGTTGGGCTCGTTCCACACCTCCCAGCGGGTGATCTGCGGGTACAGCTCGAGGGTTGTGCGCACGTAGGCGGTGAAGGCCGCGGCGTCGGTCGGGCGCCAGGGCTTGGGATAGCCGTCGTGGCGCGGCGGGTGGCTGCCGTCGGGCAGGGTGTGGGCCCAGTGCGGGGTGGCCATCCACTCGCCCCAGTTCTCGTAGCCCAGGCTGGCAAGGAACTCGCCGGTCTTCACCTGGCGCAGATCCCACTGGCCGCGCTCGGGCTCCAGGCGCGACCACCAGGTGAACTGGGTCATGTCGTGCGAACGGTTGCCGCTGAAGCCCAGCCGGCGGCCGAGCGCGGGCAGGCCGTCGCCCATGTTGATGTGTGCGCCCAGGAACGGGTGGCGGGGCGGGATGCCGGCCGGCACGCAGCCGAAGCTGGCGACGTCGCGGGCGCGCAGCTTGCGCTGCGACTCCATCACCGCGCGCACCTTGAACACCCCCAGGCGCGGGGCGAGGAAGTCGGCCTTGATCTCGGTCCTGCCCACCGGCGGCAGGTCGATGGGCACGCGCTGCTCGGGGCCGCAGGGACGCTCCCACAGGTCAAGCAGGGTCAGGGTCATCACCCCCTGCTGGTGGATGTCGCTGCGGTTCTCGACCGGGATGCGCGCGGTCCAGGTCTGGCCAGGATCGACCAGGGCCTCGCCCGGGGGCCGCACCAGCGGCACCGCCTGCAGCGGCCCTTCGTCCCCGGCGTAGGGGGCCGGTTCCGCGGCGACGAGGGCGAAGGAGGTCATGGCGATCATCAGGGTGGTGGTGCGCATGGGGTGCCGGGGCCGGTGGTGGTCAGGTGCCAGGTGGTACGACGGCCAGTGACGGTCGTTGATAGCACGTGATAAAACGATGGCTATTTCCAGATGGCGGTAGTGACCCCGGCCACCACCAAGGTCGCCTCGCGGCTGCGGTTGCCCACCGTCAGGCTGGTGACCGGCACCTGGGCGCGGGGGTTCTCCCAGTACCACAGGCGCAGGAAGCGCGGGGGCTGGCCCTCGCCGGTCAGCGGCACGGTGCGGCTGTCCTCGCCCGCCTGGTGGTCCTGGTCCCAGGCGCCCAGCTCGCGCGCGCCCAGGGTCAGATCGCTGACCGTGCCGTCGGCGTAGGTCACCCGCCAGTTCGCGGCGGCCCCCGCCGCACGGTCGACCGCCTGGCAGAGGAACAGCCCGCGCACCGCGCGTCCGACCGCCAGCGGGGCGGCGGTGGCGCCGGGTGTGAGCGCGAGCAGCGCCCGCTCGCCGGTGCCGATCGCCACCGGCACTCCTAGCCAGGTGTGGCGGCCGGGCACCAGCCGGCCGGCGCCCGGGCTTTCGGCCAGCGCCAGGTTGGCGAGCGCACCCAGGTCGAGGGGATGCAGCCGCGCCAGGCCCAGCTCGTTGGCCACCGGGAAGGGATCCATCGCCACCACCGTGGCCACGCTCGGCGGGGTCACGGTGGTCAGGCTGGCGGCGGCGAGGGCGCTGGCGGCCTGGGCGGCATCGCCGGGCAGACGCAGGTAGACCGGGGTGGCGCCAATGGTGAGCGTGTCGCCCGCCAGCGGGTTGCCCATCAGATCAAAGGCCTGGCCGGCGGTGGTCAGGCGGAAGCCGGCGCCGTCCTCGGCCCACAGCACCGCGCAGGTGCTGGCGTCGGTGCGCTGGAACAGGTAGCAGCGCAGACCGGGCTCGGCGGCCAGCGTGCGCGCGAAGCTGCCGCCGCCGAGCTGCCAGGCCAGCTGGCCGTGCGCTACCGCCGCCGGGGTCGGCCCGCCGCCCACGTCGACCGGCGACCAGCCCGAGCCGGTGTCGCGATCGATCCCGGCCGGCGACAGGTGGTAATAGAAGTGGGCGCGCACCCCCGCCGCCATCTGTACCACCCGCCACTGCACCAGGCGTTCGGCAGCCGCGAGATAGGTGTAGGCGCGCTTGGATTCCGGCAGCAGGCGCGGGTGGTCGATGCCGCGCAGGAAGCTGGTGGTGGTCAGGCCGCCTTCGGAATTGATCATCGGCAGGTCCGGCCGGCCATGGGCGGCGAGGGCGGCGCGCACCTCGGCGGCGGCGCGGGCGCCGGCCTGGGGATGGTCGCCGGGGCTGGCGTAGGCGTGGTAGCTGACGCCGTCGCACCAGCGCAGCAGCCCGGCCTCGGCGGCCTGGTGGAACCAGCGGCCGTGGGCGTCGAACTGCACGTACACGGTCAGCTCCGGGCGCACCCGCTTGGCCTCGGTGTAGACCTCCTGGCAGAGCCGGGCGTACTCCTGCGGGGTGCCGTGCCAGAACTGCGCCACGTTGGGCTCGTTCCAGATCTCCCAGGTGGTGATGGAGGGGAACCACTCCAGGGTGGTGCGCACATAGGCCGCCAGGGCCGTGCGGTCGCTGGGCACCCAGCCCGGGGGATAGCCGTCGTGGCGGGCGGGACGGCTGCCGTCCTTGAGGGTCGCCGCCCAGTACGGGGTGGT
>JAKLKR010000379.1 GCA_023150565.1 Planctomycetota bacterium | reverse complement strand
TTGGCCTGCGCCAGAGCGAGGTTTGCCAACGTCTGCATCAGGGTGGACTTGGCACGGCCGACTTCGGTGGCATCCACCACTGCCACGACCGCGCCCGGCGCGACCTCGGTCCCGAGCACGACGAGAACTTCGCGCACCACGCCATCGCTCCGGCATCCCAGCCGCGCCACCGCCGTGGGCGGATAGGCGGTCTCGGCTGCCACCCGCAGGCGCGGCGCGATGCGGTCTGTGGCCACTGGTTCGACCCGGATGCCTGCCTTAGCCAGGGCTTCCACCGATGCCACCTGGGCGAAGCGAGCGTCCTCGCCGTCGCGACGATGGCGCTCCGGCTCCTGCGCCGCCTGGGCCTTGCCGACGTCCTTCTTGCACAGCATGCAGGCCGCTTCCGGCACATGGTGCTCGGGACACCAGTGCTCGGTCGCCGAATGGGGTACCTCGGCAACGGGCTTGGCCAGACGCCAGCCGGTGTGGTGGCCCCACCAGAAGAGGCCACCAAGGGCAGCAAAGGAGAGAATGGCGGGCGCGTGCCGGCCCAGGAGGCGGATGGCTGTTGACATGGAATCGGGATCTCGACGGAGGGTTTTAGCCGGCTGTAAGCCGACGTGGTGACGAAAGCCCGCTAGGCGGGCATCGTCCCCTCAGCAGGTCAAGATCACGGAACGCAGCAGCCGGGGCAGCGGATCTGGTCGGTGCGCACGCGGGAGCATTGGTCGCCGGGACGCGGCCGGCGGCCAGACGATCGTGGCGACGGGGACAGGTGCAGGCAGGGTGGCGGCCGGCGACCAGGGTGGTGGCACGTTGATGCTGGCGGGCGCCGCATCGGGCAGCGGGATGAGGTGGCAGTCGGTGCAGCTACTCTCCTGCTGCGCATCGTCGGCGGTGCCGGGCTGCGGATCGCAGCATCCCGACATCGCCTGCTCGATGGTGACGCCCGATGAACAGACGCACAACTGCGCACCGGCGCCGCCGATACCCGCCACCAAGTGGACGAGGATGGCCAGGGCGACCGTGACCCACGCAGCCAGGCGCCGAAGCCTCATGCGCTGGCCTTCGCACGGGCGATATGGCCACCCAACACCAGGGCGCTTTGGGCGAGGTCGATCCAGCGTGGGTCGGCGACTCGGTAATAGGCCATTTTACCGGCGGTGCGGAAGGTGATGGCGCCCAGGAGGCGTAGCTCCTTGAGGTGCTGCGACGCCCCGGACACCGAGCCTCCCAGGACCTTGGCGCAGTCGCAGACGCAGAGTTCGCGACCGTCGAGCGCCAAAAGCAGGGCGAGGCGGGCTGGGTTCCCCAGAACAGAGAGGCGCGCAGCTGTTTGACGGAGGTCGCTCGCCTGTGGCAACACCCGTCGGGCCTGGGCCACGGCCTTGGGATCGAACGAGGCCACCTGGCACATCCCGGCGTCAGTGCTGGACCGGCCTCGTTTCATAGTTCCGCACAGTAGCAAAGTGTGGGGTGCCGGTCAATCGACAGGAGCGTCAGCCAGGACGTCGGTAAGGATTGACAGCGATCCGCGTCTTAGAGCATGTCACCAAGATGCGTCCCCTCCTCGGCATCCTGCTGCAGACGCTTCGCCATGCCGCTGTCGGCGTGGCGGTGGTGGCCGTGCTGATGATGACGCTGCGTGTTCATCTCCATGGCCAGGCTGATGATGGACACGGACATGGACTTGGGGTTGAGCTTTCACTGGGGGGTTCGATCAATGGCGAGCCTGGCTCCCCGGCAAACCCGGATGTCGACGACCCGGACGGCTGCGGCTACTGCCACTGTCCCGCTGCCGCGGAGATGATCGCCGAGCTGCCTTCCTTCGTTTTCCATGATCAGGTGGCAGGACTTGCACGTCTGGTCCAGCCGGCTGTCGTTCCCGACAGCCGGTCGTATCCCCCCGATCCCCCGCCTGTCCGACTGAACTGAGCGAACGCACGCGCCGTCGCGCGTGTGCAGGGATGCCGTATTCACGGCCTCCGCCACCTCATGCTCCGGGATCGTCATGTCCAAACCGTCGTCCGTCACCCATTTCCGATCGGGGAGCAGGCTCCTTGCCCCCACGGCGCTCGCGGTGGCCATCCTGGCCGGCTGCAGCGGCGCTCCGCCGCGGACAGATTCATCGACCGTCCAGCCCGTCCTGACCGCCCAGGCGGCGCCGGTTGCCGATGTGCTCGAACCACAGTCGCAGAGCTGGTCAGGGCCGATTCCGATCGCCCGTCTGGTCGCGGCGGCCGAAGCCTCGCACCCGACCCGCGCCGCCATTGCCGCCGCGCACGCCGCTGCAGCGGCCCAGGTCCGCCAGGCCGGCGCCTGGGACAACCCCGAACTGGAACTGAGCTTGGGACGGACCAGGCCCCGGGTCGAGGACCTTGAGCGGGATCGGCCCTATGGCGGCAGCCTCAGCCAGCGGTTGAGCTGGTGGGGCAAGCGCAACGCCCGCGTGGCTGCCGCCCGTGCCAGGCAGCAGGTCGCTGGAGCCGAGGCGCAGGTCGCCCTGCTGGGCCTGCGTGCCGACGTGCGTCGCGCCGCCATCCAGTACGCCGCTGCCATCGACGCCACCACCCAGTCCGAGGAGGAAGCGCGCATCGCCGCCGAGCTGGCGACGATGACGGAGACCCGGGCCGCAGTTGGGGAGGCCGATCGCTCCAGTGTTGCCAGAGCCAAGCTCGAAGCGACTACCGCAGCCCTGCACCGTGATGTCCGTCGGCGCGAGGCCGCCACTGCCCTGGCAGTGCTACGCACCTGGTGCTCCCCGGCCCTGCCCGACAACCTGGTGGTGGCCGACGCCTTCACCGATGCGACGGCGGTCACCGATGCGGCGAGCCTGGCCCAGGCCGCCGAACGCCATCCGCAGCTGCGCGCCCTGGCCGAGGTCGCCGCCGCCGCCGAAGCGACCATCACCGCCGAGCGCGAGGCGCGCCTGCCGGATCTCACCATCGGTATCTTCGCCGACCGCGAAGCCGAGAAGGACACCTACGGGGCGACCCTCGGGTTCGAGGTGCCGCTGTGGAACCGCAACGAGGGCGGCATCGCCGCCGCCGAAGCGGCCCAATCTCAGGCCCGCGCCACGGCGCGAGCCGAACGGTTGCGCCTCCAGCGCGATCTGGCCGAGGCGCTGGGCGCCGTCCAGACCGCCCAGGGTGAGGCCACAGCGCTGCGCGAACAGGCCGCGCCGGTGGCCGACGAGACGATCCGGCTGCGTACCACGGCCTTCCAGACCGGCGATGCCAGCCTGGCCGATCTGCTGGAGGCGCGCCGGGCCGCGAATGCCGTACGGGCCGAACTGCGCGATGCCCGGCGTCGCGCCGCCCTCGCCCTCGTCGACCTCGGCCAGGCTGTCGGCGATCCGACCGTGGGTCTCGCGCCCGCCGAAGCGCCCCGGCCGTAGATGCGACCCGGCCTGGCCATGCGCCAGGCCCGTTCCGAGGTCCGACGCCGACGGCGCCGCCCATCTGGACCCTGGTCGCCTGCAACCCATCAACCAACCATCCCCGAGTTCACCATGCACCTCCGCCTCCTGCTCGTCCCCACCCTCGCTGCGCTGTTCGCCGGATGCGGCGGCCAAGCCGATCCGCATACACCCGGCGGCGCTGCCGTCGATGACGGCCATGGCCACGGTGCCCAGGCCGCCGCCGCTGCCGATCCGCACGCCGGCCACAACCACGGCCCCGGCGGAAGCGAGGCCATCACGCTGCCCGATACCGTGCAGAAGAACCTCGGCATCACCTGGGCCAAGGCCGAGTACCGCGTCGTCCAGGGCGTCGTGCGCATGCCCGGCCGCTTCGAGTCGGAGCCGTCGGCGCGCCGCACCTACCAGGTTCCGCTGGCAGGTCGCGTCGAGGTGCTGGTCAAGCCGTACCAGCAGGTCGCCGCCGGCGTGCCGCTCTACCGCCTGCACGCGGCGGACTGGAAGCGGTTGCA
>JAKLKR010000378.1 GCA_023150565.1 Planctomycetota bacterium | reverse complement strand
GGCGCCGGGGTCGCGCACCTGACCGCGAGCGTGGGGGTGCGGCGCGAGCGCCTGCGCCAGGGCCTGCTGTGGGCCGGGCTCGCCGCCGGCGTCCTGGCGCTGGCGGCGCCGCGCTGGGGCGCGGCCGAGCAGCGGCGCAGCGCCAGCGGCGCCGACGTGCTGGTGGTGCTCGACTGCAGCCGGTCGATGCTCGCCGCCGACCTCTATCCCACGCGCATGGACGCGGCGCGGCGCAAGGCCCTCGACCTGCTGCGCCTGTCGCCCGAGACCCGCCTGGCGCTGATGCCGTTCGCGGCGGTGCCGGTGCTGCGCTGCCCGCTCACCGGCGACCACCAGGCCCTGGCCGAGATGCTCGCCGACTGCTCGCCCGAGCTGTTCCCGGCCGAGGCCGGCTACCAGGGCACCGCCATCGGCGCGGCGGTGAGCGAGGGCCTGGGCGTGCTCGGGCGCCAGGTCGAGCGCGGCCAGGCCATCCTGGTGATGAGCGACGGCAGCGACGACGACGGCGAAGCGGTGAAGAAGGCCGCCGAGGCGGCCAAGGCCGCCGGGGTGCCGGTGTACGGCCTGTTCCTGGGCGACACCGAGCGCACCGTGACCCTGGCCATCGACGGCCGCGACGAGGTGATGAAGGCCGACCGCGCCACCCTCGACCAGCTCGCCACCGCCACCGGGGCGATCAGCGTCAACGCCACCACCACCGACGAGGACGTGCAGGCGCTGGTGGCGCACCTGGTCGCCAACGTCGCCCAGCGCCCGTGGGAGGAGCGCCAGCGGGTGGTGGCGAGCGAGCGCTACCAGTGGCTGCTGCTGCCGGCGATCCTGCTGCTGGCGGCCGGCGCCCTGCTGCCGACGCGGAGGCGCACGTCATGAGGCTGCTTGTCCCGCTCCTGCTTTCCTGCGCCTGCGCCGCCGCCGATCCCTGGGACCGCCTGGCCGAGGCCGCCCGCCTGCCCGCCGCCGAGGCGCGCGCGGCGCTGGAAAAGGTGGTGCTGGAGAACCCCGGCTTCCACGCCGCGCGCTTCAACCTCGGCACCCTGCTGCTCGACGGCGACCCGGCCAAGGCCGCCGAGCACCTCGAACTCGCCACCGCCGCCGCCGCGCCCGCGCTGGTGGCCGACGCCTGGCACAACCTGGCGCTGGCGCGCTTCAAGCAGGGGCGCCTGGCCGACGCCCTGCAGGCGGCCGAGCGCGCCGCCACCCTCGATCCCGCCGCCGCGCGCCTGCGCGACGAGCTGCGCCGGGTGGTGCTGGCGCGCCAGGACGAGGCCCGGCGCAAGGCCGAGGAGGAGGCGCGCAAGCTGCACCTCGACCCGCAGCCGCTGCCGCCGGCGCGGGTGGGCGAGGCCTATGCGGCGCGCCTGCCCATCGCCGGCGGCAGACCGCCCGCCACCGCCACCCTGGCCGGCGCCAGCAAGCTGCCGGACGGGCTCAGCCTGGGCAGCGACGGCGCCTTCGCCGGCACCCCGCGCACGCCCGGCAGCACCAGCCTGACGGTCGAGCTGAAGGACGCCGCCGGCGCCACCGCCACCGGCACGGTCGAGCTGCGCGTGCTGCCGGCGCCCGCCATCACCACCGCCCAGCTACCCGAGGCGGTGAGTGGCCAGCCCTATCAGGTACAGTTGGAAGCTGTCGGCTTGGATACACCTCAGCGGTGGTCTGCCTCCCGTCTGCCTCCCGGGCTGACCTTGTCTGACGAAGGTCAGATTTCGGGTACTCCGACGGTTGATACAGGAACGGTAACCTTCAATGCCCAGGTGACCGATGGAAAACGACGCGCGGACCGTCTATTTGAACTGAGCAGCGCGCCTTTTGCTGCGGCAGAGCGTCAATTGCCGGCTTCCACTGCAGGGGCTCCCTATCGTCACCGCTCGACCGTGCGCGGGCCGGCGCAGGACTACCGCTGGTCGGCCGCGCCCGGCGCGCCGCTGGCCCTGGCCGCCGACGGCACCCTCAGCGGCACCCCGGCCCAGGCCGGCCCCGCCACCGTGGCCGCCACCATCGCCGCCGCCGACGGGCGCTCGCGCCAGGTCGAACTGCACCTGCCGGTCAATCCCCGCCCGCTGATCCAGGCCGGCGAGCTGAAGCTGACCCAGGGCGCCCCCGTCGACCAGGCCCTGCCGCTGGAGGGGGGCACCGCGCCCTTCGCCTGGTCGGTGGCGGCCGGGGCCCTGCCCGCCGGGGTGCGCCTGGACCCGGACGGCCACCTACGCGGCGCCGCCAAGGACCCCGGCAAATCCACCGTGACCCTGGCGGTGAGCGACCGCTGGCAGGCCGCCACCCGCGCCGAGGTGACGCTGGAGGTCGAGCCGGCCCAGGAGCAGCCGCCCCAGGCCGGCGACAGCAAGGACCAGCAGCAGGACGGCCAGGACCAGCAGAAGGACCAGAAGGACCAGAAGGACCAGAAGGACCAGAAGGACCAGAAGGACCAGAAGGACCAGAAGCAGGGCAAACAGGCGCAGCAGTCCAAGGACGGCAAGGACGGCAAGGACGGCAAGGACGGCAAGGACGGCAAGGACGA
The DNA here is from genome assembly GCA_023150565.1 of Planctomycetota bacterium. Classification (GTDB taxonomy): domain Bacteria; phylum Planctomycetota; class UBA11346; order UBA11346; family UBA11346; genus JAKLKR01. Next base: position 1,405 of record JAKLKR010000378.1, on the reverse strand, counting down.
GGCCAAGTCGCAGGCGGGCAAGGAGGGCAAGGAGCAGGGCCAGCAGCAGGCGGGAGCCGACGGGGCCAAGGAGGGCAAGTCCGACGCCGAGCAGGCGGCGGTGCTCAACCAGACCGCCGCCGATCGCTGGCTCGACCAGCTTCCCAAGGAGGATCGCGGCGTGCTGCGCTACCAGCTCCTGGATGGCGGTGACAAGAAGGCGAAGAAGGACGGCAAGACATGGTGAGGCTGCTGCTGGTCGCACTGGTGTCGCTGGCGGTGCTGGGCGCCGCCGAGGTCACCCTCGACCTGCCCGACCCGCTGGTGCCGGGCGTGGTGCTGGATGGCGCGATCGAGGTCAACGACCCGCCCGCCGACATCACCCGCGTCGAGCTGCCGGCGGTCGAGGGCCTGGAATGGCAGCTCTCCCGGCGCAACTCGTCGCAGACGCGGGTGGTCAACGGCCAGCAGTCGGCGGTGGTGAGCATCGGCCTGCGCGTGCGTGCGGCCAAGGTCGGCACCCTCCAGCTGCCGGCGGTGGCGGTGCATTGCGCCAACAAGACGGTGCTGCGCTCGGCCCCGCGCGCGGTGCGGGTCGACCACGGCGATGCCAGCCTGGTGGGCGACGGGGTGGCGAGCTGCCGCTTCGAGCCCGCCACCATCGTGCCCGGGCAGCCCACCACCCTGATCTACCGCCTGTGCCTGCGCCGCGGCCAGGTCGCCAAGCTCGGCGTCAACCCGCCCGAGGGCGCCATCAGCCTGGGTGAACGCACCGTCGACGACAAGGGCCGCGCCATCGACGCCCAGGGCGGCGAGTGGAAGGTGGTCACCGTCACCTGGCCGATCACCCACGCCACACCCGGCAGCTACCCGGTCAGCGGCCAGCAGGAGATCCAGATCCCGATCGGTGACGGCTTCTTCGACAACCGCGTGCAGCGCAAACAGATCGCCATCCCGTCCGCGACCCTCACGGTCGAGCCGCTGCCGGCCGAGGGCCGCCCGGCGGACTACTACGGCCTGATCGGCCCGCTCGAGGCCGTGGCGCTGCTCGACCGCGAGCGGGTGGCGGCGGGCGAAGGCACGGTGCTGGCACTGACGGTGAAGGGCCGCCAGACCGAACTGGTCAAGCGTCCCGCCCTGGCGGTGGCCGGGGCCCAGGTGTATGCCAAGGACGAGTCCACCGCCGAGGGCGGGCGCACCTTCCGCTGGGACGTGGTGCCGGCCCAGCCCGGCACGGTGGCGATCCCGGCCCTGCGCCTGCCCTACTTCGATCCCGCCAGCCGCGGCTACCGCACCGCCGACAGCGCCGCCCTGACCCTGGTGGTGGTGCCGGGGCGCAACCGCGACCTCGGCATCGTCGGGGCGGCGCCCACCGCCGCCGCCGCCGCCCCGGCGCCGGCCGCTCCCGCCATCCCGGCCCTGCCCG
>JAKLKR010000377.1 GCA_023150565.1 Planctomycetota bacterium | reverse complement strand
GGCACGGCTGGATTGGCACGGGGTTATTGAAGAAAGTCAGAAGGAGGAAGGAGGAAGGAGGAAGGACGGACGGGGATCCCCGCCACCGTAGGATCAACACGCTCGCCCAGGATACGAGGCCAGCAACCCTTCCTCCTTCCTCCTTCCTCCTTCCTCCTTTCCTGACCCCTTCCTCCTTCCTCCTTCTGACTTTCTTCGTCTCCCTCTGGTCCGCTGACGAGATCCCGGTCGCCGCCAGCGTGCGCACCGACCTGCGCACCGAGCTGGTGGCCGAGGGCGTGCGCTGGGGCGACGCCCGCATCGAACTCGGCATCGACCTGCCCTATCCCGCCGACGGCGCCATCCTGCGCCTGGGCGCAGCGCAGTTCCGCCCCTGCCTGACCGACGCCGGCGAACGGGTGGTGCCGCTGCCGCCGCCCGGGCGCCGCACCATCGACCTGCGCCACGACCGCCGGCTGATGCGCGAGCGGGTGGCGCGCCTGGCGCTGTGGGTGATCCTGCCGCCGCGGCCGTGCGGCGCCCTGCTCGCGCTTGAGGGCACGGTGGCCGCCACCGTGGTCAGCGGCGAGCCGGTGCGCACCACCCTGCCCGCCACCGTCGGCACCGCCGACGCCCTGCCCGGGGTCGACGACGGCGCGGTCAAGGTGGTCGAGGCCGCCCCCGGCCGGCTGGTGCTGGAGTGCGGGCCGGGAGCCGCCGAGCGCCTGGTGGCGGTCGATGCCGAGGACGCCGAGGGCGCCCCCATCGATGTGCGCATGTCGGCGCGCGGGGCGGTGCGCACCGGCAAGGTCGAGGCCTCGTGGGAGGGGCCGCAGACGGCGGCGCGGCTGCGCCTGCGCTGGTGGCCGCGCCTCGACGAGCGCATCCTGCCGGTGGCGCTGGCGCGCATCGACATCCCCGGCGGCCTGCCCGGCACCGACGGCGCTGCCCCGCCGGTGCCCACCGGGCGCAAGCCGCCCAAGGACGCCCCCACCTGGTGGAAGGCGCTCGCTGCCGGCGACCGCCCGGCCATCGACGCGGCGCTCGCTGGCGGCGCCGATCCCGCCGCCATGGTGGGGGACGCCGGCAGCGCCTGGGAGTTCGCCCGTGACGCCCGCCGCTGGGACGTCCTCCACCGCCTCGCCGGCAACCCCTGGCCGCCCGCGCCGTAGCCTCCACTTCCCGAAGGACCGCACCGTGCCCGACAAGCTCCAGATCATCGACGGCGACCGCACCCTCGCCGAGCACGTCCTCGACAGCCGCGAGATGGCGGTGGGCAGCGACCCCTCCTGCGCCATCCGCGACGCGCGCCTGCCCGAGCGCGCCGCCACCCTCGAACGCTCGGCGGGCGAATGGTGGCTCAAGGCCGCCACCGGCGCCGGGATCGAGCTCGAGGGCAGATCGGTGACCCAGGCGCGGCTCGAGCACGCCGCCCAGTTCGCGGTCGGCGCGGTGCGCTTCCGTTTCGTCGCCGGCAAGGCGATGATCGACCGCACGGTGCTGGCGGGCAAGAAGTTCGGCAACGTCGAGGAGGCCGCCGCCAGCCTGCGCAAGGCGCACGGCAAGGTGCTCGAGGAGATGGCCTCGGTGGTGGTCGGCCAGCAGGAGGTGGTGCGCCAGGTGCTGACCGCGCTGTTCGCCCAGGGCCACTGCCTGCTGGTGGGCGCGCCCGGCCTGGCCAAGACCCTGCTCGCGCGCACCATCGCCGGCTGCTGCGACCTGCAGAGCCGGCGCATCCAGTTCACCCCCGACCTGATGCCCTCCGACATCACCGGCACCGCGGTGCTGGAGGAGGACCCCGAGACCGGCCGCCGGCGCTTCCGCTTCCAGCAGGGGCCGGTGTTCACCAACATGCTGCTCGCGGACGAGATCAACCGCACCCCGCCCAAGACCCAGGCCGCGCTGCTCGAGGCGATGCAGGAGAAGCGCGTCACCGCCGGCGGCGCCACCCACGACCTGCCGCAGCCGTTCCTGGTGCTGGCGACCCAGAACCCGATCGAGCAGGAGGGCACCTACCCGCTGCCCGAGGCCCAGCTCGACCGCTTCATGTTCAGCATCAAGGTGGAATACCCCAACGCCGAGGAGGAGCAGCGCATCCTGCTGGAGTCGACCAAGGACCACCGCTGGGAGGTCGACCGGGTGCTGACCGCCGACGCCATCATGCAGTTCCAGCACCTGGTGCGCCAGGTGCCGGTCAGCCCGCATGTCGCCGCCTATGCCACCGCGCTGGTGCGCGCCAGCCGCCCGGGCGCGCCCGAGGCCGACGCCAAGGTCAGCCAGTGGGTGCGCTGGGGCGCCGGCCCGCGCGCCGGCCAGTTCCTGCTGCTGGCGGCCAAGAGCCACTCGCTGCTCGCCGGCAGCGGCAACGTGTCCTGCTCCGACGTGCGCGCCTTCGCCCTGCCGGTGCTGCGTCACCGCATCTTCACCAGCTTCGCCGCCGCCGCCGAGGGCATCGACAGCGACGCGGTGGTGAAGCACCTGCTCGGCACCGTGCCCGAGCCCAAGTACTGAGCGACGCCATGGCCGGCTTCCGCTACCTGCCGCCGCACCTCGCCGACCGCCTCGCCGGGCTGTCGGTGTCGGCGCGGCGCGCGATGGGCGGATCGCGCCAGGGCGCCCACCGCTCGACCCGCCACGGCGCCTCGGTCGAGTTCGCCGAGTACCGCGACTACGTCCCCGGCGACTCCCCCAGCCTGATCGACTGGTCGGTGTACGCGCGCACCGACCGCCACCTGGTCAAGCGCTTCGAGGAGGAGACCGACCTCGCCGCCTACGTGCTGCTCGACCGCACCGGCAGCATGGACTGGCGCGGCAGCGGGCCGATGCGCAAGTGGGACTACGCCTGCCACCTCGCCGCTGCGCTGCTCTACATCCTGGTGCGCCAGGGCGACCGCGCCGGGCTGGTGGTGTGCGGCGGGGCCGAGCCCGAGCACCACGTCCCGGCGGCGAGCGTGGGCGGGCTCAAGCCGATGCTCGACGCCCTCGAGGCCGCCGCCCCGGCCGGGCGCGGCGACGTGGCGGCCGCGGTCGAACAGGCCGCCGAGCGCCTGCCGCGGCGCTGCCTGGTGGTGCTGGTGGGCGACCTGCTGCAGCCGCCCGAGGCGCTGGCGCGGGCGGTGCGCCGCCTGCACCACGAGGGCCGCGACGTGCGCGTGATCCAGGTCGCCGACCCCGCCGAGCTGGTGCTGCCCGAGCACGGCCTGGCCGAACTGGTCGACGCCGAGACCGGCGAGAAGGTCGAGGCCGACCTCGACGAGGTGCGCGACGGCTGGCGCGCCGCCGCCGAGGAGCACATCGCGGCCATGCGCCGCGCCTGCCACGCCTGCCCGGCCGAGCACCGCCTGGTCACCACCGACCAGCCCTTCGTCAGCGCGCTGAGGGGGATGTGAGCATGTCAGAAGTCAGAAGGAGGAAGGAGGAAGGAGGAAGGGTTGCTGTCCCGCATCCCAGGCTGGGGGTGCTGTCCGTGCGCGTCTGCGCCCCGGGAAGCCTCGACGTACGTCGTATGGTGCCGTCAACCCTTCCTCCTTCCTCCTTCCTACTTCCTACTTTTTTCCCGCCTGCCGCCCCATGACCTTCCTCTCCCCCCTCTGGCTGTGGGCCCTGCCCCTGGCGGCGCTGCCGGTGCTGGCGCACCTGGCGTTCCGCTCGCGCCGGCGGCGGGTGGTGCTGCCCTCGCTGATGTTCCTGCACATCGCCGCCCCGCGCCTGGAGGCGCGCCGCCGCCTGCGCGAACTGCTGGTGCTGGCGCTGCGCTGCGCCGCGCTGGCGGCGCTGGCGCTGGCGCTGGCGCACCCGCGCTGGGCCGGGGTGGGCGGCGGCGGCAGCGGCGCGATCGTGATCCTGATCGACAACTCCGGCTCGATGTCGGCCGGCGACGCCCCCGGCGGCGGCGAGCCGCGCCTGCGCCTGGCCTGCGCCGGCGCCGCCGCGCTGGTGGCGGCGCTGGGCGCC
>JAKLKR010000376.1 GCA_023150565.1 Planctomycetota bacterium | reverse complement strand
GGCGGCGGCGCTGAACTCGCCCGGCGCACCGACCACCGACCCGCCCTTCCACATGCCCAGGGCCGCGCCCGCGGCGGAGGCGCCCCCGACCAGCACCAGGGCGGTGGCGCCGAAGCCTGCCGCGGCGAGGGCGGGCATCGCCGCCAGGCCGACCATCGCGCCGCCGGCCTGCAGGCGCCACCACAGGCGCTGATAGCCGCCGGTCGGGGCGGCCGGCTCGACCGCCTGCGCGCTGGGCTCCTGGATCACGGTGGGCAGCCGGGACAGCAGCAGGCCGTCGGCGGCGGCCGCCGCCACCGCCACCAGCAGCACCGCCAGCCAGCCGGCCTCGCCGCCGCCCTCGACCGCGGCCCCGGCGGCGAGGGCGGCGGCGAAGCCCACCGCCAGGCCGAGGGCGTTGCGGCGCGCGCTCACCGCCATCAGGAGCTCGCGGTCGAGCAGGCGGGCGAACCAGGCCAGCACCGCCCCGGTCACCACCATGCCGGCGAGGTGGGCGGCGAGCAGCGCCGCCAGGAGCAGGGCCAGGCCCGCCTTCCCCGGCAGCAGCGGGGCGGCGAGCATGGCCGCCACCAGCACCAGGCGGCCGCAGGCCACCGCGCCGATGGTGGCGGCGCGCAGGTCGCGCCAGGGCGGGGTCCAGGCCAGCGAGGCCAGGCCGGCCAGACCGGGCATCGCGGCCACCGCCAGCAGCAGGGTGTCGCCGCCGCCCAGCGAGCGCACCCGGGTCAGCACCAGGGCGGGCAGGAAGACCATGCTCGCCACCGCGCCGCAGGCCATGGTGGCGTAGAGCAGCGTGGTGGGCGGCGAGCGGGTGGGCAGGGCGGCGAGCAGGGACACGGCCGCCATCCTAGCGGGCGCAGGAGCGTTCCGAATGGCAGCCCCGGTCGCAGACCTGGCATTTCTGGTCGTTCTGGGTGCCTCTGGGCCGGCTATCCCCCGCGCTGCCGGTAGGTGCGCGGGGAGCAGCCGAGGTGGCGGCGGAACATGCGGCTGAAGTGGAAGGGATCGGGCATGCCGACCCGTTCGGCCACCGTGCCCACCGCCAGCCCGGTGGACAGCAGCAGGTTCTGGGCGTTGCGCAGGCGCAGCTGCAGCAGCCATTCGCCCGGCGGCACGCCGAGCGCGGCGCGGAAGCGCTTGCGCAGCCGTTCCGGGCTGATCCCGGCGCGGTGGGCGAACAGGTCGAGGCTGCGCCCGGGCTCGTCCAGGCCCTCTTCGAGCCAGCCGCAGGCGCGGCCGACCAGGTCGTCGCGCGCCGGCGAGCGGTCGCCGCGGGTGCTGCGCCAGGCGCCCACCAGCAGGGCATGCAGGGCGAGGTCGGCGCGCACCTGCCAGCCCGGCGGACGGGTCAGCCACAGCCCGTGCAGGTCCTCGAACCAGCGCCGGCTGTCGGGATCGGCGGGGTGGGGGCCCGGTGGCAGGATGAGCTCCGCACCCAGGCGCTCCTCCACCGCCCGGCGGTCGTAGGCCACCCAGTACTCGGTCCAGCGCGTGCCCGGCGCGGGGGCGAAGCGGTGCCAGCGGCCGGCGTGCAGGTAGATCGCGTCGTCCTGGTGCACCGGCTGCTCGATGCCGTCGTCGCCGGCGAACAGGCCGTGGCCGTCGCACACCAGGTTGAAGGTGTGGTGGTCGATGGTTCGCCCGTGGCGGGCGAAGGGGGTGGTGGCCCGGTCCACCGCCAGGCCGACGAGGAGGACCAGTGCGGTGGGCGCCGGCATGCGGCGACCCTGGGGGCGGGCGGGCCGTCGGCAACCAGGGGTCGAGGTTTCCCTTGCCCTGCACCGCCTCCCCGCCATCATCCCCGCCCCCACGTAGGAGCGTTCTGTTCATGATCCGTGTCGAGTCCCGCAACGGTGAGCCTCTCGAGAAGACCCTGCGCCGCTTCAAGAAGCGTTGCGAGAAGGAGGGTCTGACCAAGGACATCAAGAAGAACCTCTACTACGAGAAGCCGAGCGAGACCCGCCGCCGCGAATCGCGCCGGCTCGAGAAGCGCATCGCCGCCGAGCGCGCCGAAAAGAACCGCTGAACCGGCCCAGGCGCCGCGCGCCCACCGCCCCACGTACCTCCGGTGCGTGGGGTTTGCCGTTTCCACCGCCATGTCCACCTGGCTGATCCAGCTCGACACCTGCCCCTCCACCAGCACCTGGGCGCTGGAGCACGCCGCCGCCTTGGCCCATGGCGCGGTGGTGGCCAGTGCCCGCCAGACCGCCGGCCGGGGCCGCAACGGCTCCGCCTGGGTGGCGCCGCCCGGCACCCTCACCGCCAGCCTGGTGCTGCACCTGCCGCCCGGCGTCGCCGCCGGCCCGCTCGCCCTCGCCGCCGGCCTGGCGGTGGTGCACGCCTGCGAGGACCTGATGCCGGGCCTGCGTCTGGCGCTCAAGTGGCCGAACGACGTCCAGCTCGCCGGACGCAAGCTCGCCGGGGTGCTGTGCGAACGCGCCGCCGAGGGGCCGCTGGTGGTGGGCATCGGCCTCAACCGCGACCCGTGCTGGGATGGCCTGGCCGACGCCGACGCCCTGCGTGCGCGCAGCGCCAGCCTGGCCGAGGCGGGCACGCCGCCGTCCGAGGCGGCCCTGCTCGCCGGCATCCGCCGCTACCTGCTGGAGGCCGCCGGGCTGGTGGCGGTGGGCAGCTGGACCGCGCTGCTGCCCGAGCTGCGCGGCCGCGACGCCCTCGCCGGCCGCCGGGTGCAGGTGCAGGACGGCCAGCGGCTGGTGGCGGGCGAGGCCTGCGGCCTGGGCGAAGGGGGCGAACTGCTGGTGCGCCGGCCGGACGGCCAGGTGGCGGCCCTAACCGGCGGGCACGTCCTGCTGGATTGACCCTGAATCCGGCGATTCGACCGCCACGACGCGACGACGCCACGGCCGGACATGGACTAGCATCGAATCACCCGCTTACCCAAAGAGTGAAAGAGCGGATCTCCATAAGCCCTTCCTCGTGGCGCCGTGGCGTCGTGGCGGTGATCCAACCGCTCTTTGTAGGCTGACCGCAGTCAGGCCTGGGCCGCGCACAGGCGCTGGAGATGCAGCAGCCCGACCAGGCTGGTGGCGCCGGTGGGGGCCAGGCCTCCGGGCAGCGCCGCACCGGCCGGCAGCGCGACCCGGCCATCGCCGCCCAGGGCCTGGCGCCAGGCGGCCTGGGCCGCCCCCGCCACCGGGTCGGGCAGCTCGCCCAGCAGCTCGTCGAGGGCGCCGGCGGGATCGCGCTGTTCGCGCGCCAGCAGCTCGGCCATGCGTTCGTCGTCGCCCAGGCTCTCGGCCAGCGACACCAGGATGGTGCGCTGGAAGATGGGGTCGGTGCCCCAGCGCAGCTCCTCCCCCAGGCCCGCCAGCAGCAGATCGGTGCGGCGTGCCTCGTGCAGCCCGTAGGTGAGGTCCAGGCGCGAGCGCGGCCAGGGCCGGCAGGCTCGCCAGCAGGCCATCAGCACCGCGGGGTCGACCGCATCGCCGTGCCGCAGCAGGCCCTTCCAGGCGGTCGCCGCCATGGCCGGGTCGGGATCCTGGCTCAGGGTGCGCAGGGCGGCCAGCGACCCGGGGGTGCGCAGGAAGCCGAGGGCAGTGATCGCCTCGCTGCGCAGGGGCGAATCGGCGCACGAGGCCTCGGCCACCATCAGCGGCAGGGCGCGTTCGAGCGGGCGCTCGAACAGCGCGCGGTAGGCGGCGGCGCGGTTGCGCGCCTCGGGGCTGGCGAGCGATTCCAGCAGCAGTTCGACGGTGGCCGGGACCGGGGTGGTGAGCACATCCTCCAGCTCGCGCACCTGGCCTGGATTGCTGGCGGCGTGGATCTGGATCTGGTGGGCGCGGAACACCGTCAGCAGGTTGGCCGGACGCAGCTGGTCGAGGTCGGCGGCGAGGGCGTCGAGCCGGCCGTTGGCCATCGCCAGGCCGAGCGCGCACACGCCCAGGGACAGCGCCGTCCACAGGGCGAAGGCGTG
>JAKLKR010000375.1 GCA_023150565.1 Planctomycetota bacterium | reverse complement strand
GGCGGTGCGGCGCGCCTCCGCCGTCTCGGCGCTGAGGTTGCCGCCGGCGGCCAGGGCCTCGGCGCGGGCGTGGGCGCGGTGCGCCTCGGCCTGGGCCAGGCGCGCCTGGTCGCGCTGGGCCGCGGCCTGGGCGGCGACGGCCTCGGCGCGCACCTCCTCGGCGCGGCGCTGGTCCAGCTCGTGGCGCGGGGCGTGCCCGTCGAGGCGCGCCAGCAGCGCCCCGGCGGCGACCCGGTCCCCGACCTCCACCGCCATCTCCACCACCCGGCCGCCGGCGCCGTCCACCGCCACCACCGCCTCCTCGCGCGCCACCAGGGTGGCGGCGAGGATGATCGGCGTGGCCAGCGAGCCGGGGATGGCGGTGGCGACCGTGACCGCCTGGGGCGGGGCGGCGGCCGCATCGGGCGGCGCCGAAGGCTGGCAGCCGGCGAACAGCGGGAGCAGGGCGAGCAGGAGCGGGGGGCGCATGCCGCCATCCTCGCCGGCGGCGGCCCCGGCGGGCGGGAGGAACCTCCCGTGGCCGGTCGTTGACCGGTCGGCCGATCTGGGGATGGTGCCCGCCATGACCCGCGCCCGACCGTACCACTGGTGGCTCGCCCTGCTCATCCTGGTGGGGGTGGTGGCCCTGCTGCGCATCGCCGGCGATCCGGCGCGGATGGCGGCGGCGCACCGCCAGGATCCGGCGGGGGCCGAGCGTGCCGCCGCCGAGGCGGGCCAGCCGCTGATGGCCGAGGCGCCGCGCGAGCGCAGCCGGGGCCAGCGTCCCCGCCGCCTGGGCTGGTGGTGGCGCAACCAGGTGGAGCCGGCGCTGGCCGTGCTGCTGCACCTGGCCCGGCGCTGATCGCGCCCCGCCTGCCCAGCGCGCCAGAGCCGGGCGGCTGATCAGGCCGCGCCCAGCAGCCGCCGCAACCAGCCGCGCCGCGCCGCCAGCGGCAGCCACACCGGATCGCGCACCGCCAGCGCAGCGGCTTCCAGCGGTGCCGCCCCGGCGATGTGGAAACCCGCCAGACGGCGCGCGATGGCGTCGTTCCAGGCTTCCTTGTTGCCCCAGTAGTGCGCAATCAGCGGGGGCCGGCTGGCGGGGTTGATCTCCAGCGCCCCCTCGCCCAGCACCGCGCTCATGGCGATCTGCTCGGTGAGGTAGTGCTCGACTCCGCCGGCGAGCATGGCGTCGCAGGCGGCCAGGGCGCGGTCGGCCAGGGCGGCGCGCGCGGTCGGCAGCACGGTGACGCCGGTGTTCCACATCGCGGTGTCTATGCCGACCTCGACCCCCGCCCAGGCGCGCCCGCCGACCTGGGACCACAGCCGCCGGCTGCCGCGCCGTCGGTGGCGCGCCAGGACGTATTCGCGGCGGTCGAGCGCGATGCGTCCGGCCGCCGCCGTGCGCACCAGGTGGCCGAGATGGGAGCGCGCCGCGGTGTCGGCGTCGCAGTACATCGCCACGTCCACCCGCGGCGCGAGGGCGGCGGCCAGGCGCACGCATTCGATCAGGGCGCGCAGGAAGTAGCGCCCGCCGGCGGTCCATTCCGCCAGCCGCGCGCCCTGCACCGGCTCCACCCGCACCAGCTCCCCGAACCAGCGGTAGCGCTCCGGGCGGTCGGTGGCGACCACCAGCTCGGCGGGGCGGGGCAGGTGGTGCAGCAGGCCGAGCAGGCACCAGTGCGCCTGGAGGTGGCGCCACGGCTCGTCGCCGAAGGCCATCACCACGGTGCGCACGGACGGGTTGGCGGGCAGGGGGATCATGGGGCTCCACGAGGTCAGGGGCCGAGCGAGCCGCCGAGCACGAACTCGGCGCCCCAGCGGCGGTCACCGTCGAGCTGGCGCGCCAGGGCCACCCCGGGCGCCAGGCGCAGCACCCACACCTCGGCGTCGAGGCTGAGCTGGAGGCCGGCGGCGCGGTACCAGGCGCCGTCGCCGAACGGATGGTCGGAGCTGGTTTTGGCGGCGTCGAGGAAGCCCTCGGCCACCACCTGGCGCAGGGCCAGGGGCTGGATGCCGGCGCCCAGCTCGGGCCGCCACAGCGGCACCCGGTAGGCGAGGCTCCAGCCGCCGAGGTGGGAGCCGGTGGCCTCGACCGCATGGCCATAGCCGCGCAGGATGGCGGCGCTGGCGGCGGTCCTGCCACCGACCGCGAAGGCCCCCTGGAGCACGTCGTCGCCGTCGCTCCAGCCCACCGCGAGGCGGGCGGCGAGCTGGTGGCCGGCGCGGCGCCAGGTGGCGAGCGTGCCCTCGGCCCCGGCCACCAGGCGGTTGCGCTCCAGGTCGCCGCCCAGCCCGCTGTGGCGGAAGGTGGCGGAGAGCGCCACCCCGTCCTCGGGGGCGATGGCCAGGGGCCGCTCGCGGCGCAGGTCGATGGCGCCGCCGACCTCGACATAGCGCTCGCTGCCCACCAGCGGCGGCGGCGCTGAGAGGGCGGAGACGGGGTAGCCATTGGCGTCGGCGAGCGGGGCGTGGTCGTCGAGGCCCAGCGCCAGGCCGAGGAAAGGCCCCGCCCAGGCCTCGATCCGGCCGCCGGTCAGGCGTTCGTGGTAGTCCTCGCGCGCGCCGCTCAGGCGGGCGGCGTCGTCCCAGGCCTGGGCCTGGCGGTGGACCTCGGCGGCGAGCATCAGCGGGGCCAGGTGCAGGCTCTCGGCCCGGGCCATGCCCACCGCCACGCCGTCGGCGATCCCCAGGCCGGCGACCAGGTGCAGGCGCCGCAGCGGATCGCCGGCATGGGCGCGCAGGCCCAGGCCCATGCTGCCGCCGAGCAGCCCCTGGCCACCGCCGCCAGCGGCATCGGTGCTGGGGATGACGCCGAGGAAGCGCAGGTCGGCGAGACCGTCGGCGCGGCGCGGCGGGGGCGGTTCCACCGGCGGCGGCGGTGGTTCCACCGGCGGCTCCGCCCGGTCGAGCTGCGGCGGCTCCGCCCCGCCCGCGGCCGGCAGCAGGCCGAGGTAGGCGCCGTCGCGGTCGTGGTCGATGAACGCGAAGCGGCTGCCGTCCGGGCTGGGGACGCACGCCAGCACCCCGCCGGGGGAATTGGTGAGGGCGCGCGGCGCGCCGCCGGCGGCGGGCACCAGCCAGGCGTTGAAGACCCCGGTGTGGTCGCTGCACACGGCGATGGCGGCCCCGTCGGGGGTGAAGGCGGGCGCGGCGAGCACGCCGTCGACCTGCCAGCGCACCGCCGGCTGACCGAGGCCGGGCAGGCGCGCGGTCATCAGGCGGGAGCTGCGCGCGGCGCGCTCGATCCACGCCACCTCGTCCGCCCCCGGATGCACGCACGGCGACCAGGGGGCGGCATCGGACGGGCGGTGGCGCGCCAGCACCGCGCCATCGGCCAGGCGCACCACCACCAGCTCCTGGCCGCCGTCCGCGTCCGGCCGCACCCCCACCGCCACCGCGGTGCCGTCGGCGAGGGTGGCGAGATCGCCGTGCCGCAGCGCCGGGGACGGTCCCGGCCCGGCATGCGGGCGCAGCTCGGCGCGCGGCGCCGCCAGCGGACCGCCGGCCGCGCCCGCCCCGCACAGCGCGCCGTCGCGGGTGCGGCGCAGGTCGCGTTCCACCCCGCCGTCGTCCCAGCCGCCGAACAGGGCCTCATCGATCTCGGTGCCGTCGGCGCGCCGGCGCACCACCCGCTCGCCCTCGCCCAGCACCTCGGTCTCGCGCACCGCCAGGGTGCCGTCGTCGAGCCAGGCCAGCTCGTGCACCTGCACCCCGGGCGGGGTCAGGCGGCCGGCCTGGCGCAGCCGGTGCAGCATCGCGCCCACCAGCGCGACCAGCAGCACGCCCACCGCCCCCGAGGCGAGCCACACGCGCTGGCGCAGCTCGGCATTGAGCAGCTGCACCTGCTTCAGACGGTTCTCGCGCTGCAGCAGCTCGAGTTCGCGCTCGCGCTGGTCATGCTCGTACGACTCTTGCAGCTCCAGCACCGCCCGCTGCTGGTCACGGCCGTAGAGCTCGTCGTTGAGCCGTCGATGCC
>JAKLKR010000374.1:3572-3962 GCA_023150565.1 Planctomycetota bacterium | reverse complement strand
GGCGTGCTCCACCCGGTCGGCATGGGCCGCCGCTTCGGCAATCGAGCTGCCGATCAGGGTCCGGCGGCAGGGATTGTGCCGTGCGCCTGGGCCAGACGGCGGTCGACCAGGTCGACCATCGCCTCGTCGCACCCCAGGTGGGGCCCCAGCACCAGTACCAGGCCCGGGTGCCGTTGGCCGAGTTCGCCCAGCAGGGCGGGCACGTCGTCGCGCAGATGGCGACCGCGCGACAGCAGGTAGGGCAGCACCGTCACCCGGCGGGCGCCGGCCGCGGCCAGGGCCGCCACCGCGCCCGCCAGGTCGGGCTGGCACAGCTCCAGGTGGGCGACCCGCACGGTCAGTCCGGGATGGCGTCCGGCCAGCCCGGATGCCACCGCCTCGATGTCGGCG
>JAKLKR010000374.1:0-3562 GCA_023150565.1 Planctomycetota bacterium | reverse complement strand
GCCAGGGGCGCGGCTGCCGTGTCCCAGCAGGATGACGCAGTCCATGGACGCCACCCTGGGCCGGCGCCGGCGCCGCGCCAGCGGCGAAGGACGGCGCCGACGAGTCCACCGAGCACCCCCATCAGAGGTGCTTGGCCGCCTCGCGCCGGCTGAGCGCCGGCAGCCGGTCCTGGTGCGTGCGCAGGTAGCGGCGCACCCAGGCGGGGTGGTGGCGGGCGTACTGGCGCAGGGCCCAGCCGATGCCCTTGGCGATGAAGAACTCGCGCGCGAAGGGCGAGGGCGCCAGCGAGGGCGCGATGCAGTCGACGAGCAGGATGGGGTCGGTGGCGGTCCTGGCGTCGAGCTGGGCGATGATCGCCGCGCGGCGCATCCACAGGTGGTCGCCGCCCGCCCAGGTGCGCAGGATGGCGGCCATCGGCGCCGGCTGGGCGCGCAGCAGGGCCCCCAGCTGGTGGCCGGCCAGCTCGTCGACCAGGTCCCACCAGGCGCCCTCGACGATCATGCGCTCGAACAGCGGCAGCGCCGCCAGGTCGTGGAAGGCGCCGCGCGCCCGGCGCTGGGCCAGCCGGCACCAGTCGAGGGCGGCATAGCGCTCCTCGCGGCGGGCGGCGCCGTCCCACAGCTCCGCCACCTGGGCGCGCCAGGCGGCGGCATCGGCGGGGGCGTGCTCGCGCCACAGCGCCAGGGTGATGGCGCGCCGTTGCGGGGTGGGCACGCCATGGAAAGGCATGGCCGACTTCATGTAGGCCTGCATCGCCGGCGCCCGCGCGGGGTCGGCGGCGGCATCCAGACGCAGGCGCACGGCGGTCAGCAGGGGGCTCACGGCAGGACCTCCGCATCCAGCCCGCCGCCGAACCCGAGCATGGTCATGCGCAGCACCCCCCAGGTGGTGCTGCGGTGCAGCAGGCGGCCGGGGGCGCCGCCGCCTGCGCCCTGGGCCACCAGCAGGGGCAGCCAGTGCTCCGGGGTGGGATGGTTGCGCCGCGCCTGCGGACCCTGGCGCTGCCAGTCGGCCAGCGCCGCGCCGTCGCCGGCGCCGGCGCGCGCTACCGCCCAATCGTCGAAGTCGGCCACCCATGAGGGGGCCTGCTCGACCCCCGGCATCAGTTCGCCCAGGTTGTGGGTGGCGGCGCCGCTGCCGACCACCAGCACGCCCTCGTCGCGCAGACCGGCCAGGGCCCGGCCCACCGCCAGGTGGTGGGCGCCGTCCAGCCCCGGCTGCACGCTGAGCGGCACTACCGGCACCTCGGCGCCGGGGAAGAGCAGGGCGAGCGGCACCCATACGCCATGGTCGAGGCCGCGGGCGCTGGTGCGCGCCGGCAGGCCGGCGGCGGCGAGGGCGTCCACCACCCGCGCCGCCAGGGCGGGATCGCCTGGGGCGGGGTAGCGCATGCGGTGCAGCTCGGGGGCGAAGCCGCCGAAGTCGTGGATGGTGTCCGGCCGGGGATCGCCGCCGACCTCGATCCCCGCGCCGGTCCAATGCGCGCTCGCCACCACCACCGCCCGCGGTCGCGGCAGGTGGCGGCCGAGCGCGCGCAGGAAGTTGCTGGCGGGGATGTCCTGCAGCACCAGGTCGGGCGCGCCGTGCGAGATGAACAGGCTGGGCTGGCTGGCCATGGCGGCGATGGTGGCGGCGGCGGCGGCGCGGGAAGTTGCCTGCGGCGGATCGCTGCGACCATGCTCGGCATGGGCCGTCTGCTGCTCTGGTCCGTCCTGGGGTGGTTCGCGGTCATCCCCTGCGCGATCGCCAACGGCGCCGTGCGCGAATTCGTGCTCGCGCCGCGCTGGGGCATGGCGGTGGCGCAGCCGCTGAGCGGGGTGCTGCTGGCCCTGGCCATCACCCTGATCGTGGCGCTGATGGTGGGCCGCATCGGAGCCAGGCCGCGGGCGGCCTGGCTGGCGGTCGGCGCCGGCTGGCTGCTGGCCACCTTGGCCTTCGAGTTCGCCATGGGTCTGGCGGCCGGCCGCAGCTGGGAGCACATGCTGGCGCCCTACCGCTTCCATCAGGGCAACCTGTGGGTGCTGGTGCTGGCCTGGATCGTGGTCGCACCCTGGCTCCTGGCGCGCTGGCGGGGGCTGGTGACGCCCGGCGATCCCCGCCGCCTGCCGCCCGATGCGCGCGCGCTCGGGCAGGCGGCCGAGCGCCGCGCCTGCCGGCATCTGGCCTGGCGCGGCTGGCGCATCGTGGCGCGCAACTGGATCGGCGGCGGCGGCGAACTGGACATCGTCGCCAGCCGCTGGCGCACCCTGCTGGTGGTCGAGGTGCGCCGGCGGCCGCAGACCGCCGAGGCCTTCGCCTCGATCGACCGCGCCAAGCTCGACCGCACCCTGGCGGCGGCCCAGGCGCTGATCGCCCGCTTCGAGCTGCAGCGCTACCGCCTGCGCCTGGACCTGATCGGCATCGACGCCGCCGGCCGCCTGGTGCGCCGCCGCGACGTGCTGCGCGAGGGCCGCCCGGGGGAGTGACCGTCCCGGGACCGTCAGGCGTCCAGGCTGAACTCCGCCGCCAGGCGGCCGAGCAGCAGGTCGCGGTCGGGGTCGTCGCCGGCGGCGCGCTGGGCGAAGTCGTGGGCCGCCTCCCAGGCGGCGCGGGCGGCGCCGGCGCCGTGGGTCAGCAGCAGGATGCGGCAGTGCGCCGCCGCCGACCAGAAGCGTTCGCCGGGACCGGCTTGGTGGTGGTCCTCGAGCTGCATCATCTCGGCCAGGTCGAGGGCGGGCTGGACCGACTCATCGAGGTCGAGCAGGGCGTGGGCGCGGCGCGCCAGGGCGCGGTGGCGGGCGCGCCAGGGGCCGCCGCCGGCAGCCTCGACCAGGGCATCGCCGGCCTCCAGCGCCAGGCGGTGGGCGCGCTGGTGCAGGTCGACGGCATGGGCCAGCACCGCATCCGCCACCTCGGCCGCCTGCACCGCGGCGGCGTCGGCCGGGGGCAGCGAGCAGGCGAGGGTGGCGGCGCGGCGCAGGTGGGCGGCGGCCTCGTCCATGCGCCCGGCCCGGGCCAGGGCCTGGGCCATCACCGCGTCGAGGCGGCAGGCCTCGTCCGGTCCGGTCACCCCCTGGCGGGCGGCGAGCTCGGATTCCGCCGCCTCGCCCAGCAGCATGCGCGCCACCGCGCGCAGACGCCAGCAGCAGCGCCGCGCGGCGGGTTCGCCGCTGCGTTCGAGCAGATGGGCGGCGAGGTGCTCGACCTCGCCCCAGCGTGCCAGCGCCAGCCCGCCCACCGCCAGCGCCAGGGTCGCCGCCTGCACCACCTCGGCGCCATCGCCGGCGGCCAGCAGCAGGTTGCGCGAGGCCCACGCCGCCGCCGGGTCGCGTTCGGCCAGGGTGGCCAGGCGCAGATGGTGGGCGGCGAAGCTCATCGCCGCCCGAGCAGCGCGGCCAGCGCCGCCAGTTCGCGCGCGGTGCCGTCGAGGCGGGCGGCCTCGTCCGCGGCCAGCACCGACCAGGTGTAGGTCTCGACCGCGATGTGCGGGCAGCCGTGCGCGGCCAGCGCCGCCAGCCCGGCGCGGCTCTCGGCCACCGTGCTGGCCAGGGCGCCATGGGCGGGGGCGTCGACCGGGATGTG
>JAKLKR010000373.1 GCA_023150565.1 Planctomycetota bacterium | reverse complement strand
CGTGGAAGGAGGCGAGGTCGAGCAGCTCGCGCTGGGCGAGGGGGTCGCGCAGCGGGCCGGGCGGGCCGGCGCGGCGGGCGGCGCCCGCCGGCAGGACGGCGTCGGCGATCACCGCCGGCCGGCCCCAGGCGGCGGCCAGGCCGGCGTCGTCGCGGTAGCGCGCGCCCAGGAAGGCGCGCCAGGCAGCCAGCGCCGGCGGCGCGCTGTCGACGTCGCCCCAGTCGGGATGCTCCCAGATCGGGTAGTACCATTCGCCGGTGCTCTGGGCGCTGGGCTGCCAGGCGCAGATGGCATCGCCGAACTCGGCCTCGGCGGCGCGCACCAGGGCGGCGAGATGGGCCCCGGACTCGCTGCGCCAGGCGCGCGAGGACGGGCTGGCGAAGTTGGCGGTGCGGCCGTTCTCCCAGCGCAGCAGCTGGTCCGGGTGGGCGCTGCGCCACCAGCCCGGCGGCTCGAGCCCGACCCGCACCAGCAGGCGCATGGCGGGCAGGCCGGCGCGCACCGCGCGCAGGCGCTGCAACGCCTCGGCGGGATCGAAGGCCTCGCCGGGGCGCGGCCAGGGCAGGTTGACCGGCACGCTGATCTCGCCGGCGCCGGCGGCGCGGGCCAGGCCGCCGGTGGCCAGCAGCATGTTCTCGCCGGCGGCGGCGTAGAAGCGCAGCGGATCCCTGCGCATGAGGTAGGAGGTCGCCGGCCAGCCGTCGTGGTCGGCGCGCACGCGCAGGGCCACCTGGTAGCGCTGGCCGCGCTGCAGGCGCAGCGGCTCCGAGGCCAGCTGCACGTCCCAGGGGAACTCGGTGCGGCGCGGCACCGTCACCCGCAGCACCTCGCCGGCGACCGCCAGGGCGGCACCGGTGGCGCGGGCGTCGACCAGGCGCAGCACCGCGGCGCCGGTGGTGGGGGCGGCGAGCAGCACGCTGCCGTCCTCGGCGGTGACCGTCACCGCGGCGACCTCGACCGTGCCGCTGCCGCCGCCGAGGTTGAGCTGGAAGAAGGCAGCCTCGTCATCGTGGCTGGCGGTGCCGGCGAAACGCAGTTCGCTCCAGGCGCTGCCGATATCGACCGGACGGGTGGTGGCGACCCCGGCGTGGATGGGGGCGAAGCCGGGGGATTCCCAGGCCTGCACCGCCGGCGGGCGAGGGTCCTCGGCGCCCGCCAGCAGGGCGGCGGCGAGCAGGGGCAGCAGGAGGCGCATCAGTCCCCCGCCACGGCGGTGAACACCCCGCGCGCGCCGCCGGCCAGGGTGACGTTGGCCATGCCGCCGGTACCGGCCGCGCGCTGGGCGCTGAGCTTCTCGCTGTGGCCGTCGCAGAACAGGTAGTTGTCGCCGCCGCGATGGCCGAGCGGGGTGGCCTGGCGGCTGGGCAGGTCGGGCGGGCCATAGGCCATCGCCCCGGAATTGTTCAGCCAGAAGTTGCTCGACGAGAAGCGCTCCATCAGCAGCGCGGTGCCGCTGGCGTCGGGCAGGCGCGCGATGGCGGTGCCCGGCGTGCAGGTCTTGCCGGTGGTGTCCCACCAGGTCAGCATGCGCTCGCGCCAGGCATCGCCGGCCACGGCGTTGACGCCAGGCATTGAGAACGACCGCCGGGTGGTGCCGGTGAACCCGTCGACCGTACGCGTTTGTGGCGGGGACACGCGGTCGACCGGGCAACCAAACACCCCGGCGCTCGCCAGCTGGCCGATGATGAAGCGGTCCCAGCTCTCCGGCCACGGCTCGGTCCAGGCGATGGCCGGCGGCAGCAGGCCCTCGTTGTCGCCAGAATAGGCGATCAGGGCGATGCCGAGCTGGCGCTGGCTGGCGGCGCAACGGGTGCCGTTGGCGGCGTCGCGCACCAGCGACACCGCCGGCAGCAGCATGCCCGCCAGGATGGCGACGATGCTGATCACCACCAGCAGCTCGATCAGGGTGAAGGCGCTGGCCCGGGATGAGGATGGAGGCATGGCCGAGTATACCCCGGAACGGGTCGGCCGGCCATGGCCGGCGGTTGCCCGATCTGGACCGGAGTAGCAGCAGGGCGGTTGCAGGCCGGCGGCGCACCGGCTACAAGGTGCCCCGGCTGCGGGGAGGCTCGGGTGGCGATGTCCGCCGAAGGACTGCTGGATCTTGACGATGGCGGCGCCCCGCCCCCGGCGGCGGTGGCGATCAGCACGTCGCGCTCGGGCTGGTCGGCGGGCGAATGGGATGACGCCCCCCTGCCCGCCCCGGCGATACCGCCCGGGCACCCCGAGCTGGCCGCCATCCACCAGCTCGCCTGCCGCCGCCATTTCGACCAGGCGCGCACCCGCCTGGCCGCGGCCGAGTCCGCCTCGCCACGGCCGGCCTGGCTGCGCACCGCCGCGCTGGTGACCGAGGAGGACCTTCAGGATGAGGAGGCGCTCGGACTGTGGCGCGAACTGGTGCGCGCCGAACCGGCCGCGCTCGACGCCCACCTCGCCATCACCACCCTGCTCGAACCGCGCATCGGCGTCGGCCCCGCCGCCGATCTCCTGGTCAAGGCCCTGGGCCGGCGCAGCGGCGACCGCCCGGCCATGCGCTTCCTGTTCGACTGGCTGCGCCGGCCCGGCCTGGGCGAACGCCGCCTGGCGGTGGTGCGCGCCCTGGCCGGGGCGATGCCCGCCGACCCCTGGGTGCAGCGCGAGCTGGCCTGGGCGCTGATCGAGCAGGGCGAGCCCGACCCGGTCGATGCCGGCATCGCCAACCAGCGCGCCGAACGTGCCCAGTCCGGCACCACTGCCGGCCAGCTGCTCGCCGCCGAGCTGGCCTGGCGCAGCGGCGACCGCCGCGGGGCCCGCGAACGCTGGCTCGACGTGCTGCGCGGCGATCCCGCCTGCGCCCCGGCGGTCGAGCGCCTGGCCTGCGCCGCCGGCGCCAATGCCGACGCCTTCGACGCGCTCCAGTCCGCCGCCGCCGAACTGCGCATGCACGGCTGCTGGAGCCGGGGCATCGAGGCGTGGATGCGCCTGCTGCCGCTGGTCGCCGCCCCCGCCACCGCGGCGCGCGAATACGAGGCCCTGCTGCGCGACCACCCCGACGCCTGGCAGGCCCATGCCGCCTGCGCCGGCCACGCCCTGCGCAGCGGCCAGGCGGCCCAGGCTCGCCCCCTGCTGGACCAGGCCTGCACGCGCTTCCCCGGCCACGCCCCGCTGTGGGAGCTGCTGGCGGCGGCGGCCGCCGCCGCGGGCGATGCCGCCGGCGAGCGCCAGGCGCTGGAACGCGCCCTCGCCGCCGACCCCACCGCCGCCGGCGCCCTGCGCACCCTGGCCGCGCGCAGCGAACCGGCGCAGGCGCGCGCGCTCCACCTCGACGACTGTGGCCACCATCCCCGCGACCCCGAGGCCCACCTGCTGCTCGCGCGCCTGCTCGCCGCCCAGGGCGATGGCGCCACCGCGCGCACCCACCTGGTGCATGCCGCCGCCCTGGCCCCGCGCGACGAGCGCGCCTGGGGCGAGCTCGCCGCCGCCGACCCTGACGGGGCGGAAACCCTCGCCGCCGAACTGTGCGAACGCCGTCCGGCCGACCCCGAGCGCTGGCTGCGCCTGGCCGCCACCCTGGAACGCCGCGGACCGGCGGCGGCGGCGCGACGCCTGGACTGCGCCAGCCGTGCCGCCGCCCTCGCCCCGCGCGAGGTGCGCTGCCACCTGCTGCTGGCGAGATCGCTGTCCACCCTCGGCCGCCACCAGGAGGCCGACGACGCCTGCGAGCCGCCCGCCTATGGCGGCCGCGCACCCACCGAGCTGCGCCGCCTGTGCGCCCAGCTGCGCCGCGCGCGCGGCGACACCGCCGGGGCGGTCTCCGCCCTCAACCAGCTGCTCACCCGCCTGCCCAACGACCTGGATGCGCGCCTGGAGCTGAGCCGGCTGCTGATCGAGCACGGCGACGTGCGCGAGGCGGTGGTCGAGGCCGAGCACGCCGCCCGTCTGCACCCGGATTCGGTCGAGGCGCATGCGGTGCGCGGCGAGGCGTTGATGCGGCTGGGCGACCGCCCGGGCGCGCTCGCCTCGCTGGCGCGCGCGCTC
>JAKLKR010000372.1 GCA_023150565.1 Planctomycetota bacterium | reverse complement strand
TGGTCACGCAGGTGCTCAGCGAGGGGAAGTCGCCGGCCGGGAAGCGCGAATAGTTGACGATGTTGCTGCCCACCAGCACCGCGTTGGGGATCGACACCTCCTCGCCCATGGGGGTGCGCACCTTGGTCGAGAGGAAGCCGAGCTCGTCCACCCGCCCCACCACCTCGCCGACCTTGATCATGTCGCCGGGCTTCATGGTGCGGGCATAGACCACCACCAGCCCGCTCATCACCTGGTTGACCATGCCCGCCGAGCCGAGGGTCAGCATCAGGCCGGCGAACACGCTCACCCCCTTGAAGGCCTCGGTCGACGAGCCCGGCATGTAGGGGTAGGCGACGATCAGGGCGAACAGCCACAGCACCACCGAGGCGATGCGGCGGGTGGCCTGGGCGGTCTCGGGCTGCATCCAGGCGACCTGGATGCGGCCATCCTCGATTCCGGTGCAGAAGGCGTTGCTGGCCTTGACCAGCAGGCGGGTGGCGAGGGCGATCACCAGCACCACGAACAGGCCGGGGGCGGCGGCGACGATGCTGTCGCCGGCGGCGAAGGCCCCGCGCAGCAGCGAGCGTCCGAGCGCGTGGGACCAGGGCATGGTGTAGGGGAACTGCCCCAGGCACCAGGTCAGCCAGCTGTAGAGCAGGATGGCGGCCAGCGCCAGCGCCGGCAGGCGCAGCAGCAGGTGCACGCTGCTCACCGCCGCCGGGCGCAGGTCGACCCCGGCGATGGGCGGCAGGCGCTCGAACCAGCGCTCCGAGACCCGGCTCTGCAGCCGGCAGTGGATCCGCGCCAGCAGCCACAGGCAGAGCGCCAGCACCAGGGTGGCTGCCAGCGCCATGGCGGCGCCGCGCAGCAGGGTCTCGGGCCGGCGCTGCTCGTCGCGCACGCGCAGGGCCTCCTCGATCTGGCGCTTCACCTGCTCGCGCTGGGCCTCGATCGGGGTGCCGGCCTCGGGGTCGGCATCGCCGTCGGCGAAGGCCATGAGCATGTGCGGACCGACATAATAGAGCGCCCCGGAGACCCCGCCGATGGCGGCGGCGCCCATGGTCACGGTCGACGGGGCGTCGGCAGGCAGGGCCTCGAAGCGCTCGCGGATGCGCTGCGCGCGCTGCTCGGGGGTGACCCCGGCGATGGTGGCGCGCAGCACCGCGATGTCGCGGTTCCACAGCTGGAGCGGCGCGTGGGCGTCGCCGGCATCGGGTTCGGCGGCGGCGGCCAGGCCGAGCAGGAGGACGAGCAGCAGGCAGCGGTTCATGGCGGTTCCTCAGGCGGACGGGCGGCGGACCAGGGCGATGGCGCGCTCGGCGATGAGCAGCGCCACCAGGGCGGCGGCCCCGCCCTGGAGCCGGGTGCTCATCAGGGTCTGGGCCTCGATGATGAGGATGACCAGGGCGGCGGCGAACACGTCGAGGCCGTTCCAGCGCGCGCACCAGCCCGCCAGCCGCGGCCAGGGCCGCCCGGCCAGGCGCGCCGCCTCGGTCAGCAGGGCGAGCCCCGGCACCAGCACCAGGGTCAGCGCCAGCACCGCCGCCACCCCCGGCGCCCCGTGCGCGGCCGGACCGGCGACCAGGGCCGCCAGGCCGATGTCGCGGTCGCTCAGCAGCCAGTCGTCGATGCGCAGGAAGGGCACCGCCAGGGCCGAGACGAGCAGGGCGGCGCGCAGGGCCAGCACCGCCCAGGCGGCGCCGCGGTTGGCGGGCGGGGCCTGGGGGTGGGCGGGCAGCCCGGCCGACAGCACCTCGCCCGCCAGCATCGACAGCACCACCGCGATGGTGAAGCAGCCCAGGCCGATGCGCGGCTGGGCGCCCACCAGCCACTGGTCGGAGCACAGGGCGATCAGCGCGCACACGATGTAGACGTCGAGCAGCGACCAGCGCCCCAGGCGCTCGACCCAGCCCAGCGCAGCCAGATGGGCGCCGCTGCGGCGGCCGCCGGCGGCGACCCAGGCCAGGATGCCGAGCTTGGCGAAGGGGAACACCAGCGAGAACGCCACCACCACCGCCGCCAGCGGCCACATGCCGCTGTCGACCAGCATGCGCACGGTGTGGAACAGGCCCATGTCGTCGCGCGACATGGCCATGCGCAGGGACATGAAGGGCAGCGCCAGGGCCGCCAGGTTGCCCGCCGCCGCCGCCGCCACCAGGCCCAGGGCCAGGCGCAGGCGGAACGGCGAGGGGGATGCAGGGCCGGCGGCGGGCATGGGCGGCACGCTGCGGCGGGGGTGCGGGCGGGCAAGGACGGGCTGCCGCTTCCCAGCCGGCGGGGCGGACGAGACTCCCGCCCGCGCAGCGGGGGACCATGGCCATCGACGTCTACAAGGGGATGAACGAGCCGCAGCGCGAGGCCATCGCCCACCTCAAGGGCCCGCTGCTGGTGGTGGCCGGGGCCGGCTCGGGCAAGACCCGCGTCATCACCCACCGCATCGCCAACATCATCCAGCACGGCACCACCCCCGACCGCGTGCTGGCGATCACCTTCACCAACAAGGCGGCGAAGGAGATGCAGGAGCGCGTGCACAAGCTGATGCACCTGCAGACGCCGTGGATCACCACCTTCCACAGCGCCGGCAACCGCATCATGAAGATGGAGCGCGCCGCCTTCGGCTTCACCAACGAATTCACCATCATGGACGCCGACGACCAGCTCAAGCTGTGGCGCGAGTGCCTGAAGGAGCTGGGGGTCGATCCCAAGCTGATCGATCCGCGCAAGGTGCAGTGGACGATCAGCCGCTGGAAGAACGACCTGGTCGACATCGCCAACCAGCCCTGCGTCGACGACATCGAGACCGAGGCGCGCAAGGCGCATGCGGTCTACGAGCGCAAGTGCCGCGAGGCCAACCTGGTCGACTTCGACGACCTGCTGGTGCGGCCGGTGCGCCTGCTCGAGTCCGACGAGGGCTTCCGCAAGCGCTGGACCGAGCGCTTCCCCTACATCCTGATCGACGAGTACCAGGACACCAACAAGGCGCAGTACCGCTTCTTCCGCCTGTTCGGCTCGCATGGCAACATCTGCGCCACCGGCGACCCCGACCAGGCGATCTACGGCTGGCGCGGCGCCGACATCACCAACATCCTGTCCTTCGAGAAGGACTTCCCCGGCTGCAAGAAGGTGCTGCTCGAGCAGAACTACCGCTCGACCAAGATCATCCTGCGCGCCGCCCAGGGGGTGGTGAGCAACAACACCCAGCGCGAGGACAAGACCATCCGCACCGACAACCCCGAGGGCAAGACGCTCTCGCTGCTGGCGGTGGACGACGAGCTGGACGAGAGCTACGCGGTGGCGGCGGCGCTGGAACGCATGCACGACGTCGGCCGGCCCTACGCCGACTTCGCGGTGTTCTACCGCACCAACGCCCAGAGCCGCATCCTGGAGGACGGCCTGCGCCGGCGCGGCATCCCCTACCGCATCGTCGGCGGCACGCGCTTCTACGACCGCGCCGAGGTCAAGGACCTGCTCGCCTACCTCAAGCTGCTGATCAACCCCAGCGACCGCGTCTCGCTGGCGCGCCTGGCCAACGTGCCCAAGCGCGGCCTGGGCGATGCCACCCTCGACCTGCTGCTGCGCCTGGCCGACGAGGAGCTGGTGCCGCCGGCCGAGGTGCTGGAGCGCGACGAGCTGCTGGAGCGGGTGGCGGTGGGCCGCGCCGCCCGCCCGCTGCAGGAGCTGGCGCGCACCTGGCGCATCCTGCGCCGGCTGCCGCGCGGCGATCCCGCCGCCCTGGTGCGCGCGGTGCTCGAGCACGTCCCGCTCGAGGAGCACTACAAGCGCACCGAGGAGGAGGCCAAGGCCCAGGACCAGATCGCCAACCTGCGCGAGGTCATCACCGGCGCCGAGCAGTACCAGGAGACCTATCCCGAGGGCGGGGTGAGCGGCTTCCTCGACCTGGTGGCCCTCAACACCGAGGCCGGGGCGCGCGAGGAGCGCGCCGGCGAGCACGACCGCGTGACCCTGATGACCCTGCACGCGGCCAAGGGCCTGGAGTTCCCGGTGGTGTTCATCACCGCCTGCGAGGAGAACATCTTCCCGCTCGCCCGCGC
>JAKLKR010000371.1 GCA_023150565.1 Planctomycetota bacterium | reverse complement strand
CGGCCCTCGGCCTGGGCCTCGGCCTCGCCGGGGAAGTCGAGGGCGATGCGGCCGAGCCAGGCGATGCGCGGGCGCGGATCGGCGTCGGCGCGGGTCATGCCCAGCAGCGCCACCCCGCCCGGGGTGGCGGTCAGGCGCACCAGCACGGTGGTGGTGCCGGCGCGCAGCGGCACCGCCACCCGCACCGGTCCGCGCTGCTCGGGGGCGCTGCGCAGCAGCGGCATGCCGTCGACCAGCACGGTGAATTCGCGCACGCCCTCGATCTGCAGCTGCTCCCAGCGCGCGACCGGGGAGGGGATGCGCACGGCGGCCAGGTAGTGGCCGTTGGGCTTGGCGCCGAGCAGGCGGCCGACATCGAGCTGGTCCTCGGCCCCGCCCGGCGGCAGCTCGGCGTCGACCCAGCCATCGCCGGCGGGATCCTCGGCCGCATCGGCCGCCCCGGCGGCGCGCGCGGGATGGGGCACCGGTCCGCGCAGACGCCAGCGCAGCACCCGCCCGCGCGCCTCGTCCTCGGCGCGCACCGCATCGTAGCCGTCGGGCTTGCGGTAGTCCTTGAGCAGGTCCGCGGCCAGGGCCGAGGGCAGGGCCTGGACGGCGACCCCGGCGAAGCGCCAGGAATCCTCGGAGCGGTCGCCCTTCCTCCTCTCGGCCGCCGCCGCACCCCAGCCGCGCCCGACTGCGAGCCGGGTCGGGGCCCCGGCCAGGGCTCCGCTGCGCGGCAGCTCGAGCACCCGTTCCCACGCCACCCCGTCGCGGCTGGTCTCGGCGGCGATCACCCGCGAGGTCAGCACCAGGCGCAGGTGGATGGGCTGGCCGGCCGGCACCTGGCTGCGGGCCATGGCCTCGCCGTGGGCCGCACCCGCACGCCAGGCCGCCCAGCCGCGCCGGTCCTTGCCGTCGCCCACCGGCAGTCCCACCGCCACCGCCTGGTCGTCGCCCCAGCCGAGCTGGAGCAGGCTGGGGTGGACGGCCTGGGCGTGGCGGCCGCCGGCCAGCAGCAGGGCGCGCACCACCAGCGGCGCGGCATCGCTGCCGGGCCCGGCCGCGAGCGGCTGGGCCGCGCTCCAGGCCTCCTCGGCCCGACCGGTCATGACGATGGCGCCGTCCTGCTCGCGCACCGCCCCGGCCGGAGCCTGGATCGACCAGGGGGTGGAGGCGGTCGCGGCCGCGGTGGCCGGCTCGGCGGCCCAGGCGGAACCGGCCAGGGCGAGCGCGAGCAGGGTGCGCACGGGACGTTGCAGGCGCATCACTTCACCACCGTGGGATAGAGCCAGACCGCGCGCGCGCCGGCGCTGGCGCCCTCGACCGGGGCGAGCACCGCCAGGCGCAGCCGGCGCACCCCGGCGAGCGGCACCGCCAGCGGCCGCGCCGGCTGGCGCGCGCCCTGGGCCTGGCTGGTGAACAGGGTGCGGCCGTCGCCGTCGACGCGGAACACCGCCGCGCCGGGGCCGTCCTCGAGCGCCACCAGCGCCACCAGGCGCTGCCAGCCGCCGTCCAGCTCCCAGGTCGCCTCCTGGCCGCAGCGCCAGGCCAGGGCGCGTTCGCCGCGCAGCCCGCCCGCCACCACCCAGCCGCCATCGGCGGCGCGGTCGGCGGCGCCGGTGGGGGCCTCGCCCGCCACGCTGAGGTAGGAGGCGGCCGCCGGCGGCACCGCTTCGAGGAACAGCCGGCGCTCGCCGCCGCCGCCACCAGCGCGCAGCCAGCCGGGCGGCAGCTCGCGCCGGCCGCACAGGCCCTCGACCGTCACCGCGCCGGTGGCAGTCGCGGCGAGGGTGCCGACCAGGCGGTCGCCGTTGGCCAGGCGCACCCAGGTGCCGGCTGCCCGAGCGTTGGACGATGCCAGGCGCGCCGCCACCACCCGTTCGCGCGGGATGGCCAGCACCCGGCGACCGGTGTCGACCGCCACCGTGCGCTCGTCGATGGCGGTGACGGTGCCGGCGGTGCGGCTGCCGTTGGCGAGCAGCAGCCCGGGGGAGGCGGACTGCGCCTCGGCCTGGGCGGTGGCGAGCGGCAGCGGGGCGAGCACCACCAGCGCGACGCGTTCGGCGGGCAGCGCCAGGTCGCCGGCGAGATCGCTGCGCAGGCGCAGGCTGCCCGCCGCCAGGCCCTCGACCGATCCCCGCAGCACGTCGCCGGCGGCGCTCACCAGGCCCTGGTCGATCCAGCTCGCGACCTCGCCCGGCAGCTGCGTCGCCACCGCCGCCGACCACGCCGCGGTGGCCCCGGCCGCGGCCACCGTGCCCTGGTCGGTCAGCGCCCAGCCGGCGGGCTCGGCGGCGCCGGCGCCGGCGGCCAGCAGCAGCAGGCAGGTCCAGCGCGCGGGCGCAGACCCCCGCAAAAGCGCCAGGCGCCTGCGCGACTCGTCGCCGCCGAATTGCCGGGCTGGAGCCCTGCGGTCCCAGGGAAGACCATCCCGCCTCACCGCTGGTACACCGGCAGGCAGCGGTAGGGCACCGCGAGCATGAGCAGGGCCATCGAGGTGGGGTAGACGCCGTCGCCCCAGCGCCCGGTGTCGTGCTGGGTCCTGCACAGGTGGCCGACCATGGCCGGGTACCAGCGCCGCCAGGCCTCGCGCCCCCACGGGCCCGCCGACTGCGCCTGGTAGATGCCCATGGTGGCGTAGTACCAGGCGTACCACGAGTGCTCCTTGACCTCCTCGCTGCCAAGCGGCTGGAAGCCGAGCAGGTAGGCCACCCCCTCCTGCACCTCGCCGGCGCGGTAGTTGCCGGCCACCTGCAGCGAGGTCACCCCGGCGCCGGTGCGCCCGGGGCCGGAGCCGCCGCCCGGGGTGTAGGCGAAGCCGCCGTCCTTGCCCTGCGCGCGGGGATTGTGGCAGGACTTCACGTAGGCGATGCCGAGGTCGATGCAGTCCTTGGGCACCAGCAGGCCGGCGTCCTTGGCCGCGCGCAGGGCCATCAGCTGCATCACCGTGACCGAGAGGTCGTCGTCGTCGGCGCGCGGCTGGTAGCGCCAGCCGCCGCGCTGGTTCTGGGTCGACACGATCAGGTCGACGGCGCGGCGCAGGGTCTCGCGCACCTTGGGCTCGGCGCTCTCGCCCCACACCTCGGCCAGGGCCAGGGTGGCGAGGCCGTGGTTGTACATCGGCGCGCTGCCGTCGCCCTGCTGGTGGATGAGGCCGTCGGGCCGCGCCTGGCGCAGCAGCGACTGCACCGCGCGCGCCGCCGCCTCGCCGCGGGGGCCTCGCCCGGGCACGCTGCCGGTGGCCAGCACCGCCAGCAGCGCCGCCCCGGTCAGGCCGGTGCCGCCGAAGGAGCCGTCGGCCTTCTGCGCCTTGACCAGCCAGGTCAGGCCGCGCGCCACCGCGGTCTTGGCCGGCGCGCTCAGCTCGTCCGCCGGCTCGGCCGCGGGCAGCGCGCAGGCCGCCGCCGCCAGCAGCAGGATCGCCAGGCGACGGGGGATCATTCGCCGCCCTCGCCGCCCTTGGCCAGGGCCTGGTAGTAGCCGCTCAAGGCGGCCTCGTAGCGGCCGGGGAAGCGGCCGCTGGCGGCATTGCCGATGACCTCGCGCTCCTGGCCTTCGAGCTGCACCTGCCAGGCGCCCTGGCGCCGCCTGGCCAGTTCGCGCGCCACCGCGGCGGCGGCATCGCCCTGGGGCGGACGCGGCTGCTCCTGCCCTGGCTGGGGAGGGCCCGCCTGCGGCGGTGCCGGCTGGGGCCTGCCGGCGAGCTGTTGCTCCTGCTGCGCCAGCTGCCTGCGCTGGGCCTGGAGGGCGGCCAGGGCCTGGCGCATGGCGGCGAGGGCGGCGGCGCGGTCCTTGGCCGCGAGCGCGGCCGCGGCCTTCTCGGCCGCCGCCTGGGCCTCGGCCGCCTGCTGGGGGCGCAGCTGGGCGGCGAGATCGGCCTCTCTGGTGGCGAGCTGGGCCAGACGGGCGCTCTGCTCGGGGATCCTGCCGGTCTCCTCCAGCAGCTGCTCCTGGGCCTGCTGCAGCCGCGCCAGCTCCTGCTGCTGGCGGCGCAGCTGCTCGGCCTGGTCGGCGGCGGAGGGCGGCTGGGCCTGGGCCTGGGCGGCGGCGGCGGCAGGGGCGCGTTCGAGCGCCTCCG
>JAKLKR010000370.1 GCA_023150565.1 Planctomycetota bacterium | reverse complement strand
CGCCGGTGAACACGCGGGTGCGCGCGCTGCCGGGCAGGTCGAGGTCGCCGGCGTAGGCCAGCCCGGCCAGGCGGCGGGCGGCGTGCCCGTAGGCGGCCAGGCTGCGCAGCGGGGTGCGATCCTTGCCGGTCATGCCGTAGCTGCGCGTGCCCTCGGCGTACCACGGCAGGGCGAAGGCGAAGTAGCGCGCCACCCCGGCGGCGCGCGCCTCGACCGCGCGCAGGGTGATGCCGCGTGCGCTCTGCATGTCGTCGGCCGCGGCCGGGCGCGGCGCCGGCTTCCAGTACCGCCCGGCCTCGGTGATCCACACCGGGATGGCGGGATCGCCGGCCTCGGCCAGCAGGGCGCGCAGGTGCGCCATGTAGGGCACCAGGGCCTCGGGGTCGCGGTAGTCGTGGTAGCTCAGCACATCGCTGGCGGCGAGGGCGCCGTTGGCCAGCACCATGCGCAGGTAGGCGTCGTCCATGTGGTAGGTGAAGCCGCTGCTGCACACCTGCGCCGCCGGCGCGCCCCGGCGCACACCCCAGGCCACCGCGCGCACGTGCGCGGCGAGCATGTCGGGGGTGGCGTCGCCGGCGTATTCCGGGGTGTCGGGCTCGTTCCAGGTCTCGACCGCGGCGGTGGTGGCGCGCCAGTGCGCGGTCATCGCCTCCCAGCTGGAGGCGGTGCGCAGGTGGTCCTGCGGCCAGATGCCGGCCACCCGGCCGAGCCAGCCCGGCATGTGGTTGGACATCTCCAGCACCGCCACCCCGGCGGCGGCGTAGTCGCGGCGCAGCGACTCCTCGCGGAAGCGCGCCTCCCACACCAGCCTGCCGGGCTCGGGGTGCACGCCGTACCAGTGCAGGCGCTCGCGCGCCATGCCCAGCCCGAGGCGCGGCAGCATGGCGGCCATGGCGCTGCGCTCGGCGGGGTCGCGCACCAGCTCGCCCAGCACCGCATCGATGGCGAAGAACGGATCCGGGCTGCCGCCGGGCGGACGCACGATGACGCCGAAGGTCGCCGTCCCGGCCGCGAGCTGGTACCAGCCCTCGGCCAGCGCCGGGCTGACGGTGCCGATCCCGTCGACGCCCAGGGTGCAGGTGCCGGCCGCCACCGCGGCGCCATCCCAGTCGGTCAGCGACCAGGGCACCGCCGCCCCCGCGGGGCCGCGCAGACGCAGGGCGGCGGGCACGCCGGCATCGGCGATCCAGTCGCCCACCCCGACGATGGCCACCGCGGCGGCGCTGGCGGCGGGCGCCGGCGGCGGGGAGCCGCCCCCGGCCGGCCGGGCCTCCTCGCTGGTGCAGGCGGCGAGCAGGAGCAGGCAGGGGATCAGGACGCGCATGACGGCCTCAGGGGACGGGATGGAATTCGATCAGCGCCACGCTCGAGGGCGGCAGGTCGAGCAGGGTGGCCAGGCGCCCATCCACCACCGCCAACTCGCCGGTGGCGGCCGGGGCGAGGGCGGTGGAGGCGGCGTCCAGGGGCTCGCCGCGCCGGTGGGCGGCAAAGGCGTCGCCGCCCGCCGGCGACAGCAGTTGGCTGGCGAACGCCACCCGCGCGCCGGCGAAGAACGCGGCGGCATCCACCACCTCGACCGGCACCAGCCGGCGCTGGGCGCGTTCGATCGGCGCACCTGACTCGGGCAGGCGGGGGTCGCTGTTCCAGGCCAGCACGCGCAGGGTACGCTGGGCGGGGTCGGCGGCGGCGAAGCAGCCCACCCCGCCGCCCGGGCGGGTGGCCTCGACCCGCCGCCCGCGCAGGCGGGCGACCATGTCGAAGGCGTGGAACGGGGCCTTGGGCCAGGCGCCGCCGGTGGCGCCGGGGTTGGTGAACAGCGCCGGCCAGCCGAAGACATTGTCCCAGCCGCCGTCGGCGCGCTTCCGCCGCAGATCGGTGGTGGTGAGGTAGAGCGCGCTCTCGACCGGGCTCTGCACCAGCAGATCGAGGAAGGCCAGCGACCAGGCCGCGCTGTTGGCCGCGGCCGAGGGGTTGGCGGCGCCATGGTAGCTGGGGCCCCACTCGCTGATGCAGATCGGCAGGCCGGGCAGGTGGCGGTCGCGCGCCGCGGTCACGGCGGCGAGCATGCCGGTGAAGGGCGGATAGCCGCCGTCCGACGGGTAGGCGCCGTCGAGCGACGACACATTGCCGTAGAAGTGCAGGCCGAGGAAATCGAGACGCACGCGCTGGGCGGCGCATTCCTCGATGAAGCGCAGGCTCCAGTTGAGGTCGCCGAAACGGAAGGTGTAGGCCCAGGCCAATGCCGGTCCGCCCAGGCTGACGCGCAGCCGGGGATGCCGGCGCTGCACCCGGTCAGCGGCGGCCGCCGCCAGGCGGTAGGCGGCGAAGTAGCCGTCGAACAGCGCACGCGAACCCATGCCCGGCAGGGGCGGGCGGGGGAAGGGGAACTGGCCGTGGATGTCCGGCTCGTTGCCGTATTCGAAGCGCGCGCCGGCGAAGCCCTGGGTCACCATCACATAGGTGATGCAGGCCTCGAGGTAGCTGATGTAGCGCTCCGGGTCGGTGGGCCCGAACACCCGCGCATGGCCGTTCTGGCCCATGATCCCCGGGCCGGACAGCCCGGCCGCGATCTCCACCCTCAGCTCGGGCGGCAGGCTGGTGCCGAGGATGATGTGCGGCTGCGCCCCCACCGCCCGGCAGGTGTCGAGGTGGGCGTGCAGGCGTTTGAGGAACCTGCCGCCTGCCCCCTCGGCGATGGCGAAACCGCCGTCGGGGGTGAACACGCCCTCGAGCGGGTCGACATTGATGCAGCGGATGGCGCGCATGCCCAGGCGCCTGAGCCCGGCGGTGGTGGTGGCGTCGGGCTCGAACTCCCAGCCCACCCCCGCCGCCAGATGCTGCAGGCGGGCGAGGTCGTCGGCCGAGGCCAGGTCGGCGGGCCGACCGGCCTGGACGCGGATGGAATCCTCGGCGGCGGCGGTGGCCAGCAGGGCGCCAGCGAGCAGGGACACGAGCAGACGCATGCGGCGTGGCGCGCTCAATTGCGCGCCCAGTACTGGCTGGCAGCGGTGGGGCCGGGCGGCACCCGGTCGTAGAAGCCGTCGCCGGCTCGATGGCCTTCGACATGGCCATCGAGAAACAGGGCGTTGCCCACACCCTTGTGGCGGAAGGACATCACGAAGTCGAAGTTGTTCGGCGCCCCGCCGGTGCCGTCGCCGCAGCGCACGATGGCCTGCCAGTCGGCCCAGGACTGCGCGGTGAACTGGGCCACCATGTCCACCAGCATGACCTTCTGCGACGGCCGTGCGACCGACGCCAGCGGCACCAGGTGCTGGTCGCCGGGCAGGTTCCACACCCAGATGCTGAGCGCCTTGTAGTTGTAACCGTAGCCCAGGGTGGTCTTCAGCGCGGGGCACATCAGCCAGCCCGGGCGGTCACTGGGGGTGAACAGGGCAGTGCGCCCATCGCCCATGTGGGCATTGAGGAACCAGCCCCAGTGCTCGCGCGAGGCGACGTTGGTGTAGGTGGGCATGTGCGACGGCACCAGGATGCCGTCCCAGTCGCCGAGGTAGCTGGCGCTGGCCAGCCCGGCCTGCCGCAAGTTATTGCCGCAACTCGTCTTGTTGGCCGCATCGCGGACCAGGCCGA
This sequence comes from Planctomycetota bacterium, assembly GCA_023150565.1. Classification (GTDB taxonomy): domain Bacteria; phylum Planctomycetota; class UBA11346; order UBA11346; family UBA11346; genus JAKLKR01. The sequence continues at coordinate 476 of JAKLKR010000370.1, read as the reverse complement.
CGGCCGGCAGGAGCATCCCGGCGAGGACCGCGACGATCGCGATCACCACCAGCAGCTCGATCAGGGTGAAACCCGGGCGCGGGGTGGGCATGACGCTAGTCTATTTGACATTATATCAGTTTCAATGATTTACTGATTTATGAGCCCCGCGTGCGCAGCGCCCGCGGCCCCAGGCCGCAGGCCCGGCGCACCAGCTTGTTGAAGCGCTGGAGGTCGTCGATGCCGAGCTGGGCGGCGATGGCGCGCACCGGCAGGGCGCTGTGCGCGAGCAGGTGGCGGGCGCGCTCGAGGCGGCGGGCCTGGATCCACGGCTTCACCCCCAGGCCGAGCTCGGCGCGGAAGCGGCGGCGCAGGTGCGCGGCCGAGCAGCCCACCGCCGCCGCCAGCTCGGCTACCGCGGGAGGGTCGTCGAGGCGGGCGTCGACCAGGGCGCGGGCGCGCGCCACCAGCCCCGGGCGGGGGGCGACGGCGGCGGC
>JAKLKR010000036.1:7870-28902 GCA_023150565.1 Planctomycetota bacterium | reverse complement strand
AGGCATCGAGATTCTGAGTGTTCGCCGGCGGGCGGAGCCCGTCGAGGATGGCAGGACGCCATGACAAGTATGCAATCCATGACGAACCGACGACTGCTCCTGCCCATGCTGGCGGCTGCGGCGCTGGCCAAGACCACCCGCGTCAGGGTGCGGCGCGGCGCCTACGACGCCGAGGTGTTCGGCGAGGCGGTCGGCACCCGCCGCCTGCGCGAAGCCCTGCTGGCGGAAGGCCTCACCCCCGAACGCATCGAGACCAGCCTGGACGACGCCGGCGACCGCGCCGCCGACGACATCGGCGACGACGCCGAGCGCGTGCGCGCGATCGGGCGCTGACCACGACGCCACTGAAGAGAAGACGGTTCACCACGGCGGCGCGGCGACACGGCGGAAGAGTGAGGAAATCCATCCTCGCTCCACCCACCCTCCTGGTTTTCGCCGCGTCGCCGCGTCGCCGCGGTGATACCTCTTCCTATTGCCCCTGATTCAGCCGGGGCCGGGCTTCTTCACGTCCAGGCCGTGGACGGTCTTTTCCCAGTAGTGCGGCTTGAACAGGAACTGCCACACGCCCTTCCAGGCGCCCAGGCTGATCAGCACCCAGTACAGCGGCGACAGCAGCGCCGCCAGCAGCAGGCCGCGCTGGCCGGGACGGCGGCCGGCGGTGGCCGCCACCAGGATGAACAGCAGGTTGCCCAGCAGCAGGGCGCAGGTGGCCATGAAGAAGATGCGCGACAGCGAGGCGAACACCGGGTCCTCGTCGTTGCCCTGGAACCACATCGGCCAGGAGTGACGCTCCTCGGCATAATCGCGGGTGGAAAGCAGTTCCCACAGCGGGAAGCCGTGGGCGAGGTCGCGGGCGATCTGCACCAGGTAGATCGCGGCGTAGCCCCACAGGACCAGGTTGGCCGCCGCCAGGACCGGCACCGCCCCCACGCACAGCAGGAAGCCGGCCAGCGACCACGGCCCCAGCACCAGCAGCAGGCGGAAGGGGTTGCGCGTCCACACCAGGTGCGAGATGAGGTAGCCCTTGAGCCAGCGGCTGCGCTGGCGCAGCCAGTTGCCGACCCGGCTGTTGGCTTCCTCCCAGGTCACGCTTTCGAGGATGGCGGTGCGCTGGCCCTTGAGGTGCAGACGCACCCCCAGGTCGCAGTCCTCGGTCACGTTGAAGGGGTCCCAGCCGCCCACCTCCTTGAGCGCGGCGGTGCGGAAGTGGTTGCTGGTGCCCCCCAGCGGGATCGGCAGGCGCAGCCGCACCAGCCCGCGCAGGTAGCGGCGGAACCACTGGTTGTACTCGAGTGCGAACCAGCGCGTGAGCAGGTTCTGGGCGTGGTTGTGGTAGGCGAGCTGGGCCTGCAGGCAGGCGGTGCGTTCGGGCAGCTTGCGGAAGGCCAGCACCGCCTGCTTGAGCTGGTCGCTCTCGGGGCGGTCCTCGGCGTCGAAGATCACAGTGAACTCGCCGCGCGCGCGCTCCAGCCCATGGTTGCAGGCGCGCGGCTTGGTCTTGGGCTGGGCGTGCGGCACCACCAGCACCTCGGCCCAGTCGGGGATGCCGGCGGCCTCGATCGCGGCGTAGGTCTCCTGGTCGTCGCCCTCGAGCAGGAACTTCACGTCCAGGCGGTCGCGCGGATAGTCGAGCGCGGCCAGGCTGCGCAGGATGTTCGAGGCCACCTCGCGCTCGCGGTAGAGCGGCACCAGCACGGTGAACAGCGGCCAGCCGCCCTCCGGCTCGGCCAGCGGCCCGGCCTGGCGGTGGCCTGGGCGTCCGCCCGCCACCAGCGCCAGCAGGCGGAACACGATGGCGCCGAGATAGACCGCGCACAGCACCGCGGTCACCACCGCCAGGCACACCAGGCGGTCGTAGACCAGCAGGTGCGCCACCGCCACCAGGGCCGCGCCCCAGAAGGGCTCCTGCCCGGCCGGGATGCGCTTGCCCAGGTGCGGGCCCACCAGCACCCCCTGGCACGAGGCGGCCACCGCCGCCAGCCAGATCCCGACCTGGGCCACCCACGGGCGGCAGAACCAGGCCAGCAGCAGCGGCTGGCTGGTGCCCAGGGCCTCGGCCGCGCCCGCCGGCGGGGGGAAGGCCAGGCCGGCCGCGGTCGCCCCCGCAACCCCTGCCGCCAGCCCGACCGCCACCCAGCGCCAGGACATGGTGTGCCAGGCGCAGGTGGCGGCGAAGCGCTCGCGATAGGCCACCACCAGGGGGTCGCGGCCATAGGGATCCACCAGCAGGCGTGTGGTCGTGCCGCTCATGCAGGCTCCAGGACCGCCACCGTGCGTCCGCGGCCCTCGTGGTCCAGGACCAGCCGCCAGCAGCGCCAGCAGGCGAGCGCCGCGGCCACCCGCTGCGACCATTCGATGGCCGAGATGGCGCCCTCGGCCAGTTCCTCGAAGCCGAGCCCGTCGAGATCGCCGGGACCGCTCAGCCGATAGGCGTCGATATGGATCATCGGGGGATGACAGTGGTACTGGTGGAGCAGGGTGAACGTTGGACTGGCCACCTGCGAGGGGTCTCCTCCGAGCGCCTCGACCAGCGCCCGCACCAGGGTGGTCTTGCCCGCCCCCAGCGGCCCGTCCAGGCACAGCACGTCGCCGGCGCGCAGGCGCGGGGCGAGGGCGGCGGCGAAGGCGCGGGTGGCGGCCTCATCGGGCAGGTACAGGGCGGGCACGGCGACACGCTGGCCGCATCCCCCCCCGCGGGCAAGCGGAGGTTGACCGCCGGGCTGGCGCCGGACATTGCCGCCGCCGGACGACGGTGGGGGGAGAAGCCCCAGCCGCGCAAGCGGGTCCAGGGTGCCGAAGGAGTCACGCTCTCAGGCCGAAGGACCTCCACCCGACGGCGCCCTGGAAAGCGCGGCAGCAGCCGCCACCGACGGAGTCACGCTCTCAGGTCAGCCCACAGGGGTTCAACGGCCGCGCCCGCCCGGGAGGACGCACGCCGTGGACCCAGCCCGGGCCGGAGCCTGCCGTGACCCCTGCCCCCACCGCCGCGACCGCCAGCACCCCCCATCCCGACCGCTTCGCCGAGCGCCACCTCGGCCCCGCCGCGGACGAGATCGCGCGCATGCTGCCGGTGGTGGGCTTCCCCTCGCTGGCGGCGCTGATCGACGCCACCGTGCCCGCCGGCATCCGCGCCGCGCGCCCGCTGTCCGGCCTGCCCGAGCCCTGCCACGAGCACCAGGCGCTGGCCGAGCTGCGCGCGATCGCGGCGCTCAACCGGCCCGCACGCTCGTTCCTCGGCGGCGGCTTCCACCACACCTTCACCCCGCCGGTGATCCAGCGCTGCCTGTTCGAGAACCCCGGCTGGTACACCCAGTACACCCCCTACCAGGCCGAGATCAGCCAGGGCCGCCTGGAAGGGCTGCTGGCGTTCCAGACCATGGTCTGCGACCTCACCGGCCTGCCGGTGGCCAACTCGTCGCTGCTCGACGAGGCCACCGCCGCCGCCGAGGCCCTGCACCTGTGCCTGGGCGCGCGCGACGGCCGCAGCGTGTTCCGTATCGCCGCCGATGTCCACCCGCGCACCATCGCGGTGGTGCGCACCCGCGCCGAGGCGCTGGGGGTGACGGTGGTGGTCGAGGAGTCGCCCACCCCCGACGCCGCCACCTGCGGGGTGCTGCTGCAGTATCCCGGCGCCGACGGCCTGGTGGCCGATCCCAGCGCCGCCATCGCCGAGGCGCACGCCGCCGGCGCCCTGGCGGTGGTCGCCACCGACCTGCTCGCCCTCTGCCTGCTCAAGAGCCCGGGCGAGCTGGGCGCCGACGTGGCGCTCGGCTCCAGCCAGCGCTTCGGGGTGCCGCTCGGCCACGGCGGCCCGCATGCCGCCTTCTTCGCGGTGCGCGACGAGCACAAGCGCGGCATGCCCGGCCGCCTGGTGGGGGTGTCGAAGGACCGCCACGGCAACCCCGCCCTGCGCCTGTCGCTGCAGACCCGCGAGCAGCACATCCGCCGCGAGAAGGCCACCTCGAACATCTGCACCGCCCAGGCCCTGCTCGCCAACATGGCGGCGATGTACGCCATCTACCACGGCCCCGAGGGGCTCAAGGCCATCGCCCACCACGCCCACCGCGCCGCCGCCCGCCTGGCCTCGGCCTGCGAGTGCGCCGGGATGGCGGTGCAGCGCCCGTTCTTCGACACCGTGCGGGTGCGCGTCGGTGACGCCGCCGCGGCGGTGGCGCGCGCCGCCGCCCAGGGCATCAACCTGCGCCCGGCCGCCGGCGCCGAGGCCGCCGCCTGCGTGGTGGTGGCGCTCGACGAGACGGTGACCGACGCCGAGCTGGCGGCGATCGCCGCCGCCCTCGCCGGGCGCGCGGTGCAGGTGCCCGCCCACGAGCAGGCCCTGCCCGCCGGCCTGGCGCGCACCTCCGGCTTCCTGCAGGCCCCGGTGTTCAACCGCCACCACACCGAGACGGCGATGATGCGCTTCCTCAAGCGCCTCGAGAACCGCGACCTCTCGCTCGCCCACAGCATGATCCCGCTCGGCTCGTGCACCATGAAGCTCAACGCCGCGGTCGAGATGCTGCCGGTGTCGTGGCCGGAGTTCGCCGGGCTGCACCCGCACGCTCCCGCCGCCCAGGCCGCCGGCTACGCGCGCATCGCCGCCGACCTCGAGCGCTGGCTGGGCCTGATCACCGCCCTGCCGGCGGTGTCGCTGCAGCCCAACGCCGGCAGCCAGGGCGAATACGCCGGCCTGCTCGCCATCCGTTCGTGGCAGGTGGCGCGCGGCCAGGGCGCGCGCACCGCCTGCCTGATCCCGGTCTCGGCCCATGGCACCAACCCCGCCAGCGCGGCGATGGTGGGCTACACCGTGGTGCCGGTGGCCTGCGACAGCCAGGGCAACGTCGATCTGGTCGACCTCGAGGCCAAGGCCGCGGCCCACGCCGCCGACCTCGCCTGCCTGATGATCACCTACCCCTCGACCCACGGAGTGTTCGAGACCACCATCCGCGACGCCTGCGCCATCGTGCACCGCCACGGCGGGCTGGTGTACATGGACGGCGCCAACATGAACGCCCAGGTCGGCATCACCGGCCCGGGGGTGATCGGCGCCGACGTCTGCCACCTCAACCTGCACAAGACCTTCGCCATCCCGCACGGCGGCGGCGGACCCGGCATGGGCCCGATCTGCGCCAGCGAGGCGCTGCGCCCGCACCTTCCCGGCGCCGGCCTGGTCGGCCCGGTCAGCCAGGCCGACCTCGGCAGCGCCAGCATCCTGCTGATCAGCTGGACCTACATCCGCCTGATGGGCGCCCCCGGCCTGCGCCGCGCCACCGAGCTGGCGATCCTCAACGCCAACTACATCGCCAAGCGCCTGGCGCCGTTCTACCCGGTGCTCTACACCGGCGCCAACGGCACCGTCGCGCACGAATGCATCCTCGACCTGCGCCCGCTCAAGGCGGCCAGCGGCATCGAGGCCGAGGACGTGGCCAAACGTTTGATGGATTACGGCTTCCACGCCCCCACCCTGAGCTTCCCGGTGGTCGGCACGCTGATGGTCGAGCCCACCGAGAGCGAGAACCTCGAGGAGCTGGACCGCTTCTGCGAGGCCATGATCCGCATCCACGGCGAGATCCTGGCGGTGGCCGAAGGCAAGGCCGACCGCAAGGACAACCCGCTCAAGAACGCGCCCCACACCGCCGCCGAGGTCACCGGCGACGCCTGGGGCCACGCCTACACCCGCGAACAGGCCGCCTTCCCGGCGCCCTGGCTGCGCGAAGCCAAGTTCTGGCCGGCGGTGGGCCGGGTCGACAACCCGTGGGGCGACCGCAACCTGGTGTGCACCTGCGCCGGGATGGACGCGCACCGCTGACAACGCGATCGGCCTGGGGATGACCCCAGGCCGATGACCGTCCCTCCACCGTGAGGTGGATCAGAACTGCGTGCGCATGGTCTCTTTGTAGGCCTCGACCAGCTTGTTGCGCACCTCGACCGCCAGCTTCAACGACAGCTGGGCCTGGTTCTGCGCGATCATCACCCGGTGCAGGTTGTCGGACTCGCCGTTCTCGACCGCGGTGATGGCGGCGTCGTACTGGTGCTGGCTCTGGTCGACCTGCTGCACGAAGTCGTTGAGCACGTCCTTGAAGGTCTTGCCGTCCTCGGTGGTGGGGGCCTGCACCGGGGTGTTGGCGGGCGCCACCGGAGCGACGGCTCCGGCGCCGAGGATGGCGCGCATGGGATCGAGGGGCTGGGGCATGGCTGGGGTCCGTCGGCGCTGTCAGTCTATCTCATTCCTGGCCGATGCGCAGCGCGTTTTCCTGCATCCGCAGCAGGCCACGGGCGGCATTGGCGTTGGCCTCGTAGGCCTTCGACGCGGTCAGCAGATCGGTCAGCTCCAGGATCGAACTGACCTCGGGGGTGTGCACCACCCCGTTGGCGTCCGCATCCGGATGGTCGGGGTCGTAACGACCCTCGTACTTGGGGCTCGTGATCACCTCGGACTGCACCCGGCCGGCGGGTTTGCCGGCCTGGTCGAGGGCCTCGCTGAACACCACCCGCTGACGCTGGTAGGGCATGCCGTCGGCCAGGCGGCGGGTGTCGCCGGCGTGGGCCAGGTTCTCGGCCGCCACGTTCATGCGCAGGCGCTCGCCCGACATCGCCGAGGCGGCGATGTCGACGGCGCGGAAGATTCCGCCTTTCGGTGCTACGATCGGGTCGGGCATGGCTCAGGTCCGGTCATGGGGCGGCGGTGATGGCGATGTTGAGCAGCTTCTTCTTGCCCTGGGCCATCGCCGCCCAGGCGTTGTAGAGGGTCTGGTTCTGGCCCATCTCCAGCACTTCGCGCTCGCTGCTGACGTTGTTGCCGTCGGGCTGCACCGCCAGATCGCTGCGCTCGAACACGCTCGGCGCCACCCCGGAGGTGTCGCCGCCCTCGCCCAGGGCCTCGCGGAAGGCCTCCTCGAAGGCCACCGCCCGGGCCTTGTAGCCGGGGGTGTTCTGGTTGGCGATGTTGGCGGCATGCACGCGGGCGCGCAGGGACGCCACGTCCATGAGCTGGGTCAGCCGCTGCGCCTGGGGGTCGTTGAACAAGGGGCCCATGCCCCAAGTACGCACGGATTGTGCCGAAGGGCGCCGGCGGCTGCAGGCTGCAGCAGTGGCGTGATCGCTGCACCATCGTACATCTACGCACCCCCCATGCCCGCCTCCTGTCCCGTCGGAATCCTGGTGCCCAAACAGACCCATCGCTGCCTGAACGGGCATCTGTGGGTCTTCCGCAGCGAGCTCGACGGCTTCGACACGGAACCCGAGGCGGGCCAGCTGGTGGAGCTGCGCGACCGTCGCAACAACCTGGTCGGCAAGGGCTTCTATTCCGCCACCTCGCAGATCGCAGTGCGCCTGCTGACCCGCCGGCCGATCGCCGTGGACGAGGAGTTCCTGCGCGCCCGCCTGCGCCTGGCGATCGCCCGCCGCACCGAGATCATGGCCGGGCGCCCGGCCCGCCGCCTGGTGTCGTCGGAAGGCGACCTGCTGCCCGGCCTGATCGTCGACCAGTACGCCGACCGGCTGGTGATCCAGACCACCACCGCCGGCATGGACCAGCGCCAGCGCCTGTGGCTCGACCTGCTGGTGTCGGAACTCGCACCGCGCCAGGTGGTGGAACGCAACGACCTCCACGTGCGCAACCTGGAGGGCCTGCAAGGCCGGGCCGGCGTACTGCTCGGGTCGTCGGACACCAGCCTGACCATCAACATCGGCAAGGCGGCGGTCGACTGCGACCTGCTCGACCCGCACAAGACCGGCACCTACCTCGACCAGCAGCTCAACCATGAGGCCATCGCACGCTGGGTGCGCCCCGGCGACCGGGTGCTGGACTGCTTCTGCCACCTGGGCGGCTTCGCCATCCACGCCCTGCTCGCCGGCGCCGGCAGCGCGGTGGCGGTCGACCAGTCGGAAGGCTCGATCGCCGGCACGGTGCGCTGCGCCGCCCGGGCCGGGGTGGGCGACCGCCTGACCACCTCGGTGGGCAACGCCTTCGACTGGCTGCGCCAGGCCGACCTGGCGCGCGAGCGCTTCGACGTGGTGGTGCTCGATCCGCCCTCGTTCACCCGCAACCGCGCCAGCGTCCCGCAGGCGATGGCGGGCTACAAGGAGATCCACCTGCGCGGCCTGCGCCGGCTGGCTCCCGGCGGACGGCTGCTGACCTTCACCTGCTCGCACCACATCGACGCCCGCTCCTTCCTCGACATGGTGCTCGACGCCGCCAGCGACGCCCGCCGCACCCTGCGCCTGGAGGCCGTGCTGGGCGCCAGCCCCGACCACCCGGTGCTGCCGGCGGTGCCGGAGAGCGAATACCTCAAGGGCTTCGTGTTCACCGTGGTCGACGACTGAGGGACGGATGCCGCCAGGCATTTGATTCCAGGAAAAATGGTATTACCATAAATCAGGTGCGATGCGTGGTCTTCCTCTGGGATGAGCGGCCCGGCGCCAACGTCGACCACATCCGCTCCCATGGGCTGACACCCGATCTCTGGGAATCCGTCTTCCACCACGCCATCGTGAGGTTGTGCGACAAGGACGACGCCGCGGTAGTCGCAGCCGAAGGACGGGTCCGCGGACAGCTCTTTCGCATCGTCTACGCCATCGACGGCGACACCGTCATCCCGCTCACCATCATCCCCATCACCGGTTTCCCCATCACCCGCCGTGGCCTGCGCGGGATCCCCCCATGAAGCGCATCACCGATATGACCGTGGCCGAGTACCAGCGCATCGCCAAGCGCATGGACAAGCGCTTTTCGGCCGACAAACGGTGGGAGGATCTGCCCCTCCAGCACGCTCCGGGCCGCCCGCGGAAGGGCGAGAAGCGCGAGCGTCTGGAGGTGCACTCGATCAAGATGACGCCGGATGAGTGGACCGCGCTCCAGGCCGAGGCAAAACTCCTCGGCATCACCGTCAACACCCTGGTGCGCTCCGTGCTGCGACCAGGAACGCTGCCGCAAATCGTGGAAGCCGCCGGACTGACTGGCTGAGCGACCGCGCCCTCAATCCGGCCAAATCGCCCGGATGCCCAGCAGCAGAAGCCAGAGCGACACACCCGCGCGGCCGAGAATCATCGCCAGGATGCCGGGCAATGCGATGACGAGTGTACGATCGGGAGGCGACCTGGCGCACGACCCCTCAGGTGCGACCTCCAGCTTGCTTCCATCTGCAGGGCGTCACCGCGGCGGAAAACTCCGCCGCGGTGACCTGACTGGCGTCTTCAATTGCGCCGGCGGCGCAGGCTCAGCATCAGCAAGGCGCAGGCCCCGGCGATCAGGCCCAGACCGCTACCCATGCCGCAGCCCAGCAGCTTCTTGTCGGAACTGCCGCTGCTGGCGGCGGCCAGCGCTGCGGCCTGGCTGGTGGTGGAGATCGGCAGCACCGGTACCGCTACCACCGGGGTGGCGACCGTGATGACCGGGCTGGGCCCGGCCGAGGCGGCCAGGTTGCCCAGGGTGTCGGACGCGGTTCCTGCCACCAGCGACACGGTCAGGGTGCCATCACCGCTGATGCCGGACAAGGTGATGGTACGGGTCGAGAGCCCACTCCCGCTCACCGTGGCGGCGGCGGTCGCGGTTCCGGTGCGGGTCACGGTCACGTTGCCCGCAGCCAGGGTGATCGCCGCCACTGACGAGATCGCGTCGGCATAGGTCACGGCGATGGTCGGCGCGTCGCCTGGCTTCACCACGGTGGCCGAAGGCGTCGCGAAAGTCGCCACCGGCCCGGTGGCGTCGACGGTCAGCGGGATCGCCGCCGAGGTGGTGGCGTTGCCCAGGGTGTCGGTGGCGGTCACCGTCAGGCTGTGCACGCCATCGGCCAGGGCAGCCGTGGTGGCGCTCCAGCTCAGGCCGGCGGTCGGCTGGGTGGCGACCAGGGTGGTCGCGCCATCGAACACGGTGATGGTCGCCGCCGCATCATCGGTGGTGCCGGTGAGCACCTGGATGCGGCTGGCGCTGGGGGTGGCCAGCGGGGCAACGGTCAGGGCCGGCGGCGAGTAGTCGACGGTCACATTGACCACCACATCCGGGCCGACGTTGCCAGCGGCGTCGAGCGCGTGCGCGGTGAGCGCCAGTGCGCCGCTGGTCAGGCCGCTGAAGGCCCGCGTCCAGGCGCTGCCCGTCACCGTGGCCGACAGGCCATTGATGCTCAGCGCGGTCGCCCCGCTCGGCAGGGCGCCCGAGGCGGTGAATGCGCCGCCCACGGTGGCTCCAGCCAGCGGCGCGGTGATGGTCGGCGCGCCCGGGGCCAGGGTGTCATAGCCGACCGCCAGGGATCCGGCCAGGTTGTTGAGGGTGGCTCCGGTGGCGACCCCGGCGGCCACGGCGAAGGTCGCGGCGCCCTCGCTGCCCACCGGCGGGGTCCAGGTCGCGGTGTAGACCGCGCCGCTGCCCGCCAGGGCGCCCAGGGTGCCGCCGCCGGTCAGGGTCAGTTCGCCATCGGCGAAGCCGGTCACCGCCTCCGAGAAGGTCACGGTGATGGTCTCGGCGGGATGGCTGGCCACGTTCGGAGTTCCGCTGCCCGAGCGGGTGATGCTCACCGCCAGGCCGGCGACCACCGACAGGGTGCCCTTGGTGCTGGTCACGGTGTAGTGGCCCAGGCGGTTGCCCGGATCCACCAGGGTGGGGGTGATGGCCTCGGGCGAGCTCGGGCCATAGGTCCCCACCGGGGTGGCGGCGGTCGCGGTGCTGGCATAGGTCGCGGTGATGGCATCGCCGGCCACCACCCCGGTCAGGGTGCCGGTGAACACCGGGTTGGCGGTGCCGACCGCGCGGGTGGCATCGGCGGCGGTCACGCTCAGGGCGGCCTTGCCCACGGTCAGGGTCTGCGGCACCGCGGTGGCGGCGGTGAAGTTGGCGTCACCGGCCTGGCTGGCGGTGATCACCGCGCTGCCGGAACCAACGATGGTCACCGTGCTGCCGGCGACGGTGGCCACCGGGTCGCTGCTGGCAAAGGTCAGCACCTGGGTGGAGGCCCCGCCGGTCACCCCGGCCAGGCTGATCGGCGCATCACCATAGGTGCGGGTGCCGAAGGCGGAGAATCCGGCGATGGTCTGGGTCGCCTGGTTGACGGTCAGGGTCACGCTGGCGGTGGCGGTGCTGTAGTTGACCGCATCGGTGGGGGTGAAGGTCACCGCCAGGGACTGGGACCCGGCGCCCAGCACCGCGCCCAGGGCGGGGCTGTAGGCGAAGGTGCCGGGGGTGTTGGCGGTGGCGTTGAGCTGGGTGGCCGACAGCGCGGTGCCATAGGTGATGGCCGCCGGGGTGGCCCAGGTCAGCACCGGGGTGGCGCCGGTGACGGTGAGCACGCCATCGACACGGGTGAAGGCGTAATCGGCATCGCTGCCGCCGGTGACGGTGATGGGATAGGTGCCCAGCGCGCTGGTGGTGGTGGCGGCGCAGCTCAGGGTCGGGGCGACATCGATCACGGCGGCGGTGTCACCGTTGACGAAGCCGGTGTAGGAGGCGGTGAAGGTCGGATTGGCGAGCCCGAAGGCGCGGCTGGCGGCGGCGGCGGTGACGGTCAGCGGAGCCTGGTTGACCACCAGGCTGGCGCTGCCGGTCGAGGCCAGGTAGTTGCCCGACGCCGGGGTGAAGCTGACCTGGAGGGTCTGGGTGCCGGCATGGGGCACGGCCCCGGCAGCCGGGGTGTAGACGAAGGTGCCTGCCACCCCGGTGGCGGCGTTGAGCTGGGTGGCGGACAGGGCAGTGCCGTAGGTGATCGCGCTGGGGTTGGCCCAGGTGACGGCGGTGGCGGCCGGGGACACGGTCAGGGTGCCGGCGACATAGGTGATGGTGTAGTTGGGATGGCTGAGGCCGCTGGCGGTGACCGGGTAGGCGCCGATGGGGCTGGCCGGGGTGGCGGCGGTGGCGAAGACCAGGGTGCCGGTCATGGAGGAGGCGTTGTCGGCACCCTGGAAGCCGGCATAGGTGACCGAGAAGGCCGGATTGGCATCGCCGTAGGCGCGGGTGGCGTTGTTCACGGTGATGGTCAGGGGCGAGCCGTTGACCGTGACCGTCGAGGCCGGCGGGATGGTGGGTAGGGTGTCGGTGCCTGCCGCGGTAGTCAGCACGCAGCCGAAGGGCGTCGCCCCCGACTTCGCCGCGGTGGCGAACGAGGCGCTGCCGGCGCCGATAGCCTGGAAGGTCAGGACCGCCAGGGTGCCGCTGCCGCCGGCGTTGTCCGCGAAGCCGAACCCGCCGGTGCGCACATCGCCGGCGGCATTGATCGCGGCCAGGCCGCGGCTGTCCTGCACGAAGGTGGTGAAGGTTCCCGTCGACTGCGCGGTCAACTGCACCTTGGTCTTGTCGAAGGTGACATAGGCGCCCCAATTGGCGAAGGGACCGGCATTGGCCACCTGCACCGTCACCGTGAAGGTGCTGCCCAGGGTCTGGGCGGTGCCGGGCACCGACAGGGTGATGTCGGCGGCCTGCACGCTCGCCAGGCAGGCGAGCAGCAGCACGATCAGGAGGCGGGTCATGGGGGTCCTTGTAGATCGGGTCGTAGGTAATCGATGGTTCGACGAATCGGGTCAGTAGGTCTTGCCGAAGTTGCTGGTCACCTGGGTCAGGTCAGCGACGTTGACCACACCGTCGCCGTTGGCGTCGGCGCGGGCATCCCAGTTGGCATCGCTGCTGGTCTGGCCGAAATGGGCGGTGACCAGGGAAAGGTCGCTGACATTCACCACTTTGTCGCCGTTGAGATCGCCGGGACGCGAAGCTGGCGCCCATTGCGCATATAGCATCAAGGACTCGTCCATTGTGTAGCTGGCGCCTGCTGCGTAGGGGGTGCCACTGCCGTCCGCAGCCGTGTTCCAACCGGCGAACGCGTAGCCAGTCCGCACCAGTGAACCACTAGTCGATAAGGTCAGGGAAACGCCAAGTGCCTTAGCTTGGTAAGCGGGCGCTGATCCTCCGGTCGCACCATTGGCCCAGTACGACACACCGGGGAGATCGTACACCTCGCACGAAGACAAATAAAAATCCATGCTGCTGCCCACGCCCCCCGTCACCAACACTTTCCCCGACGGCAACAGCGTGGCGGCGTGAGAACTCCGCGCCGTCGCCAGAGACCCAGTGGCACTCCACGTCCCAGCCGTTGGATCGTACACCTCGCACGAGGACAAATAGAGGTTGGCGACATAACCCCCTACCGCCAGCACCTTCCCCGACGGCAACAGCGTAGTGGTGTGATCATCCCGCGCCGTCGCCAGGGACCCGGTGGCACTCCACGTACCGACCGTCGGATCATACACCTCGCACGAGGACAAAAAGAGGTTGGTGACATAGCCCCCTGCCACCAGCACCTTACCCGACGGCATCAGCGTGGCGGTGTGGTACTTCCGTGCTGTCGCCAGGGACCCGGTGGCAGCCCACGTCCCAGTCGTCGGATCGTACACCTCGCATGAGGCCAAATAGCCAACGCTGCCAAAGCCCCCCGTCACCAGCACCTTCCCGGACGACAACAGCGTGGCAGTGTGAGAACTCCGCGCGGTCGCCAAGGACCCGGTGATACTCCACCACGTTCCGGACATTGGATCGTACACCTCGCACGAGGCGAGATAGGAGAACCTGTTGAAGCCCCCCGTCACCAACACTTTCCCTGACGGCAACAGCGTAGCGGTGTGAGCATATCTGGTATTCGCCAGGGACACGGTGAAACTCCACGTACCAGTCGTCGGATCGTACAACTCGCACGAGGCGAGGGCAGCCTCAGTATTGTAGTGGAAGTCGTAGCCCCCCGTCACCAACACTTTCCCCGACGGCAACAGCGTAGCAGTGTGAGAATATCTCCCTGTCGCAAGAAAACCGGTGGCGCTCCACGTCCCAGCCGTCGGATCATACACCTCGCACGAGGCTAAAGCAAAGCTGCCGCTGATGCCCCCTGTCACCAGCACCTTCCCAGACTGCAACACCGTCGCAGTATGAAGCAACCGCGCTGTCCCCATGGATCCGGTCGTACTAATGGTCGGATCCACCACCACCGGATACCGGGCACCGGCGTCCGCCACCGCGATGCGTACCGCCCCATCCACCACCGACATCACTGCCGACAGGCGACGGCCGTCGGTATCGGTGACCAGCAATCGATCATAGGTCAGCCGGCGATCCGCCAGTATCAGTTCAGCGCCAGCTTCGTCCTTGGCCGCAAAGTGACCGCCCGTGCAAGCGATCTCTACCACCAGATCGCCCGCGCCCGCCGGACGCTGCTCGATCACCACATCGTGGCGCACCCCGGCGGGGCTGGTGGTGTAGACCTCATGCGCCAAGGGACGCCACAGCACCACGTGGTCAGCCGAGGCCCTGACCTCGCCTGAGCCCACCGCAGTCACGCCGGAACCGGCCCGGCCCACCCCGCGCAGCGCGATCCGCGCCCCGTCCAACCCCAATCCCTGGCCATCGATGCGCGCCTGCACCTGATGGCCGGGATGATCGATGCGCGCCCCCTCGGGCAGCACCGTGATCGTCCCCGACGGCGAAGCCATGCGCGCATCGATGGCAGCCTGTACTGCTGGCGCCAACGCCGGGGCAGTTGAAGGAGTCAGGAACCCATCGGTGGGTGAACCCACAGTCCCGACTGCATCGCCCTTCCGGGACCACGACGCCCAGGCCGCTGTAAGCGAAGACCCTGCCGACCTTGTCTCAGCACCACAGGTGGCCATCGGCGAGGACAGCGACAGATCGATATCCGCCTTCGCCAGCGTTGAGACGCAGGCCATGGCAAGCAGGATGGCGAGGGGACGAAACCCGCGCAGCGAGGACATGAGGCTCATAGGCATAATGCAACCACAGGGGTAAGGGACGCGCAAGACTTCATCGATCAACGAGAAGTCAATCAACAGAAAGGATCCTCTTTCAGAAAATCGCCTTTGTATACACGTGATGTTTCTTAGAATAATACTTTATTAATAATACCAGGCTGAGGACAAACTAACCCATCGGCATAACGGTCAACACTGCCGCAGATCGTGGAAGCTGCCAAACTGACTGGCTGAGCGCCCGCCTTCCGCCCGGATGCCCAGCAGCAGAAGCCAGAGCGACACACCCGCGCAGCCGAGAATCATCGCCTGGATGCCGAGCGATGCGATGACGGATGTACGAGGGGGGGACACGACCTGGCGCACGACCCCCTCTCGTGGGACCTCCGGCTTGCCACTACCCGGGACGTCGTTTGCCAGCATGGCATGCTGAATATGCCGGCCCCTCGTTCATCAACTGGCAAGTACGTTAATGTATAATAAATACTGGTCGCGGAGACTTGCGCCCCGGTTCCGAATAGTGTATTGTTTACACCATTGGAGCCTGCCATGGACAGCGCCCCCCTGCTCACCGACCTCTACCAGCTGACCATGGCCTACGGCTATTGGCAGACCGGCCGTGCCGAGCACGAGGCGGTGTTCCACCTGCACTTCCGCAAATCGCCCTTCGCCGGCGGCTACGCCGTCGCCGCCGGGCTGGAACCCGCGCTCGACTGGCTGCGCAGCTTCCGCTTCTCGGCCGACGACTGCGCCTACCTCGCCACCCTCACCGGCAACGACGGCAAGCCGCTGTTCCCGCCCGCCTTCATCGCCCACCTGGGCGCGCTGCGCCTGAGCGTCGACATCGACGCCATCCCCGAGGGCACGGTGGTGTTCCCGCACCAGCCGCTGGTGCGGGTGCGCGGGCCGATCCTGCAGTGCCAGCTGCTGGAAACCGCGCTGCTGTGCCTGGTCAACTTCCAGTCGCTGATCGCCACCAAGGCCGCGCGCATCTGCCAGGCGGCGCGCGGCGAGCCGGTGCTGGAGTTCGGCCTGCGCCGGGCGCAGGGCTTCGACGGCGCCCTCGGCGCCAGCCGCGCCGCCTACGTCGGCGGCTGCGCCTCGACCTCGAACGTGCTCGCCGGCCGGCGCTTCGGCATCCCGGTGCGCGGCACCCACGCCCACAGCTGGGTGATGTCGTTCGCCGACGAGCCCGAGGCCTTCGCCGCCTACGCCGCGGCGATGCCCAACAACTGCGTGTTCCTGGTCGACACCTACGACACCCTGGAAGGGGTGCGCCACGCCATCGCCGCCGGCCGGGCACTGCGCGCGCGCGGCCACGAGCTGGTGGGCATCCGCCTCGACAGCGGCGACCTCGCCTGGCTGTCGATCGAGGCGCGCAGGCTGCTCGACGAGGCCGGCTTCCCCCAGGCCGCGATCGTGGCCTCCAACGACCTCGACGAGCGCACCATCGCCAGCATCAAGGACCAGGGCGACTGGCAGCCGCGGGTCAAGCTCAGCGAGCAGGCGGTGAAGGTGTCGACCCCCGGCATGCAGAACGTGCGCCGCTTCGTGCACGGTGGCGAGGCGGTGGGCGACGTGATCTGGGACGAGCTCCACCCCCGGCCGGGGCAGTGGACCATGGTCGATCCCGCCGATCCCACCCGCCACAAGGACCTGCCCGCCGACGCCGCGGCCGAGGACCTGCTGGTGCCGGTGCTGCGCGCGGGCGCGGCGGTCTACACCCCGCCGCCGCTGGCCGCGGTGCGCGCGCGCACCCAGGCCCAGCTCGCGCTGTTCCATCCCGGCATCAAGCGCTTCGACAACCCGCACCAGTACCCGGTGGGGCTGGAGCAGGGCCTGCACGCGCGCAAGACCGCGCTGATCCTGGCGGCGCGCGGGCGGAAGGGCTGACCATGCTGCTGTTCCACACCCTCGCCTACGCCGACCTCGCCCGCGACCTCGCGGCCCACGCCCCCTGCACCCCGGGCACGGTCGAGGTGGTGGCCTTCCCCGACGGCGAACGCTACCAGTGCATCGTCGACAGCGTCGAGGGTCACGACGTGGCCCTGCTCGGCGGCACCATCGGCGACAGCGACACCCTCGAACTGTTCGACCTCGCCTGCGCGCTGGTGCGCTACGGCGCGCGCAGCCTGCGCCTGGTCATCCCCTATTTCG
Source organism: Planctomycetota bacterium (assembly GCA_023150565.1). Taxonomy (GTDB): domain Bacteria; phylum Planctomycetota; class UBA11346; order UBA11346; family UBA11346; genus JAKLKR01. Next base: position 12,018 of record JAKLKR010000036.1, on the reverse strand, counting down.
GCTACAGCACCATGGAGCGGGCGGTCAAACCGGGCGAGGTGGTGACCGCCAAGACGCGCGCCCGGCTGCTTTCGGCCATCCCCCAGGCCCCGGGCGGCAACCGGGTGTTCCTGCTCGACCTCCACGCCGAGGGCATCACCCACTACTTCGAGGGCCAGCTGCGCCCGGTGCACCTCTACGCCAAGCAGGTGGTGTGCGACCTCGCCCGCCGCCTGGGCGGCGACGGCTTCGTGCTCGCCTGCACCGACGCCGGACGCGCCAAGTGGGTGGAATCGCTGGCCAACGACCTGGGGGTGCCGGCCTCGTTCGTGTTCAAGCGCCGGCTCGACGGCAGCCGCACCCAGGTCACCGCGGTCAGCGCCCAGGTCGAGGGCCGGCCGGTGGTGATCTATGACGACATGATCCGCACCGGCGGCTCGCTGATGAACGCCGCCCGCGCCTACCGCGAGGCCGGCGCCGCGCGCATCGCCGCCATCACCACCCACGGCCTGTTCCCCGGCGATGCGCTGGAGCGCCTGCAGGCCAGCGGCCTGTTCACCGCCATCGCCAGCACCGACAGCCACCCGCGCGCCCGCGCCCTGGCCGGAAAGGGCCTGCTGGTGGAATCCTGCGCCGGGGTGCTGGCGGCGGCGCTGGTCTGACCCTCACCCCGCCCAGCGGTGGAAGCCGGCGTCCTCGAAGTGGCGGTCGAAGGTGAACGCGCGGGTGATGCCGCCGGCGCGCATCAGGGCGAAGGATTCGCAGTCGACCCAGCTCACCTGCTGATCCGACAGCTTGGCGAACCAGGCCAGGGCCGCACCGCCCACGGTGGCGTCGCTCCAGCGCACCGCGATCGAGGGGCTGTCGAGCACCTGCCGGGCCACGGTGGCGGCGAAGGGGAAGCCGGCGCGGCGGCCGAGCAGGGTGAAGGTCTCGCCCAGCACTCCACCGCTGGTCACCAGGCGGAAGCGCCCGGCCGGCGGCGCCAGCTCGGCCCAGGCCGCCACCGCCCGCTGGTGGTACTGGTCGCTGCGGTCGTAGCGGGCGATGAACGCGCCGGTGTCGATGAACAGGTCAGGGCTGGCTGATCGGGCCATGCACTGCGCCGTAGAGTTCGTCGTCGTGGCGTTCCGCCAGGGTGCCCTGGCCGTCGGGGGCGCTGGCGAAGGTCGGCGGGTCGCTCCAGAAGGGGTCGGCGCCGACCTGGTAGGACATGCTGGTCTCGCGCACCAGGGCCTGACGCACCAGTTCGCTGACCGTGATGCCGCGCCGCCGCGCCTCGGCCTGGGCCTGGCGCTGGAGCTCGTCCGGCATGATCATGGTGGTCCTGGTCATATCCATATCGTGCCACCATATCCTGGCCCTTGCAAGCTCGCCCTTGACTTAGTGTTGTATTGACACTATATTTCGTGTCAGAGAGACACCAAGATGCCCGCCACCTACGACCATCCGCGCGCCGCCCTCACCGTCGACTGCGCGGTGTTCGGTCTCGACGACGACGGGCTCAAGGTGCTGCTGATCCAGCGCGGCATCGAGCCCTTCGCCGGACGCTGGGCCCTGCCCGGCGGCTTCGTCCACCTCGACGAGACCCTGGAGCAGGCCGCCCTGCGCGAGCTGCGCGAAGAGACCGGGCTGGAGCGGGTGTTCCTCGAGCAGCTCTACACCTTCGGCGACCCCGGTCGCGACCCGCGCGAGCGGGTGGTGACGGTGGCCTATTACGCCCTGGTGCGCCTGGGCGACCACACCGTGCAGGCCGCCACCGACGCGCGCAGCGTGGCCTGGTTCGCCACCGACGACCTGCCGGCGCTGGCCTTCGACCACGACGCCATCCTCGCCGCCGCGCTCAATCGCCTGCAGGCCAAGGTGCGCTACCAGCCGATCGGCTTCGAGCTGCTGCCGCCCAAGTTCTCGCTCACCCAGCTGCAGCGCCTGTACGAGACCGTGCTCGAGCGCCCGCTCGACAAGCGCAACTTCCGCAAGAAGGCCCTGGCCCTGGGCATCCTGCAGGAGCTGGACGAGGTCGAGCAGGACGTCGCCCACCGCGCCGCCCGCCTCTACCGCTTCGACGAGGCCGCCTACCGCCAGAAGCTCGCCGATGGATTCAACTTCGAGCTGTGAGGACACTGCCATGGACAGCGCGCTGATCGACCGCCTCGCCGCCCACGAACACGAGCAGTGGTCGACCTGGGCCGCCGCCCTGCTCGCCGGCGAGCCGGGCCTGTCGCCGGAGCGCGCCGCGCGCTGGCGTGCCGACCTGGTGCCCTACGCCGCGCTGCCCGAGGCGCGCAAGGAACTCGACCGCCAGTGGGCGCGCCGCGCCCTCGCCATCCTGAAAGGGACGCCATGACCACCGCCCTCATCCTGGTCGACATCCAGAACGACTTCTGCCCCGGCGGCGCCCTGGCGGTGCCCAAGGGCGACGAGGTGGTGGCAGCGGCCAACCGCCTGATCACCGCCACCGATCTGGTGGTGGCGACCCAGGACTGGCACCCCGCCGACCACGGCAGCTTCGCTGCCAACCACCCGGGCAAGGCCCCCTTCACCCTCGCCGAGCTGGGGGGACTGCCCCAGGTGCTGTGGCCGGCGCACTGCGTGCAGTGGAGCGCCGGCGCGCTCTTCCACCCCGGCCTCGACACCCGGCGCATCGCGCGGGTGTTCCCCAAGGGCACCGACGCCGGCATCGACAGCTATTCGGGCTTCTTCGACAACGGCCGGCGCAAGGCCACCGGCCTGGGCGGATGGCTGAAGGCCCAGGGCGTGGATGCGGTGCTGGTGTGCGGCCTGGCCACCGACTACTGCGTCAAGGCCACCGCCATCGACGCCGTCGGCCTGGGCTTCCGCACCACCGTGGCCGAGGACGCCTGCCGCGGCGTCGGCCTGTCCTGCGACGACATCCCCGCCGCCCTGGCCGAGATGCGGAAGGCGGGGGTGGCGATCAGCACCGTCGAGGCCGCCACCGGCGGCAGGAGGTGACCCATGTTCGGCACGCACATCGTCAAGGCCGGCGAACGGGTGGCAGTCTGGGATCCCGACGGCCGGGTGGCCATCGTCGACGGCCCGCGCCGGCTGTCGCTGTGGCGCCAGACCGTGGCCCCGCTGGCCCGGCACAGCGCCCGCGAGGGCGAGTACCTGGTGGTCACCCACCGCGACGGCCGGGTCGAGCACCTCGCCGGCCCCGCCACCCTCTGGCAGCACCCGGTCGAGCACCTCAGCGTGGCGGTGGCCGAGGCCATCGCCATCAGCGCCAACGAGGCGGTGGTGGTCTATGGCCGCCAGGCGGACGGGGCGGTGCAGCGGCGGGTGGTGCGCGGCCCGGCGCGCTTCGTGCCCGCCAGCGGCGAATGGCTGCACCGCTTCAGCTGGCACGGCTCGGACCCCCAGCGCCCGACGCGCAAGATCCCCCACGCCCTGCGCTTCGAGCGCCTGCGCACCATCCCCGACCAGATGTACGTCGAGGTCGAGTCGGTGCGCACCGCCGACGACGCGCTGATCGCGGTGCGCTTCATGGTGTTCCTCGAGCTGGCCGACATCCAGGTGATGCTCGACCAGACCCACGACCCCATCGCCGACCTGCTCAACGCCCTCACCGCCGACGCCATCGAGTTCGCCGCCGCGCGCAGCTTCGAGGCGTTCAAGGCCGACACCGAACGGCTCAACCAGCTGGGCACCTATCCCCAGCTCACCGGCCGCGCCGAGCGCATCGGCTACCGCATCGGCAAGGTGGTCTACCGCGGCTACGCCGCCAACGACCAGTTGCAGAGCATGCACGACCAGGCGATCGAGGCACGCACCCGCCTGCGCCTGGAGGCCGAGACCCAGGCCCAGGCGCAGGAGCTGGCCGACCTCACCCTGGCGCGCGAGCACCAGCGCGCCGCCCAGCGCCAGGCGATGGAGATGGAGGCCGCCCGCCACGCCGCCGCCCAGGCCCGGCTGCGCGCCGAGGAGCGCCTGGCCCGTCGCCGCCTGGCGGCCGACGCCCGCCGCGCCGAGCGCGCCGCCGACCACGCCCAGCGCCTGGCCCAGCGCCAGGAGCTGGACCTCCAGCGCCTGGCCTGGCACCGTGGCCTGCGCGAGGCCGGGGTCGACCTCACCCGCTGGCTGGTGGCGCGCAGCCAGCGCAGCGACCGCCTGATCCGCATCGAAGGCGCCCCCGACCACCACCTCCAGCT
>JAKLKR010000036.1:2647-7860 GCA_023150565.1 Planctomycetota bacterium | reverse complement strand
CCATGAACATCCTCCACGCCACCCGCTTCCTCGAACTCGTGCACCACGACGGCTGGGACTTCGTGCGCCGGCGCAACGCCAGCGCGGTGGTGGCGATCATCGCCGTGACCCCGGCGGGCGAGCTGCTGCTGGTCGAGCAGCCGCGCATCCCGGTGGGCGGCGCGGTGATCGAGCTGCCCGCCGGCCTGGTGGGCGACGAGGACGCCAGCGAGGACCTCGCCGCCGCCGCCGGCCGCGAACTGGAGGAGGAGACCGGCTGGCGCCCGGCACGCTGCCGGGTGCTGGGCCGCGGGCCATCCTCCGCCGGCCTGACCAGCGAGGTCACCACCCTGGTACGCGCCGAAGGCCTGGAGCGCACCGGCGCCGGCGGCGGGGTGGCGGGCGAAACCATCACCGTGCACGCCATCCCCCTGGCAGAAGTCCCCGCCTGGCTGGCGGCGCGCGCCGCCGCCGGGGTGCTGATCGACCACAAGATCCATGCCGCGTTGTGGTGGGTGGGGCACGAGCAACTCGCTTGATCACCTGCCATTGAAAGGCCGACCTATGAACACAGTAGCCATCAGCAAATGGCTCAGCTGGGCTTTGCGCCATGCCCCCGCTGAAGCAGGAATAACCCTGGATGACCAGGGGTGGACCGATGTGGCAGCCCTACTGGAAGCCGCTCGACGCGCAGGCCATCCGCTCACCATCGACGCTCTGGCCGTGCTTGTCCGCTCCAGCGACAAACAGCGATTCGCGCTCAATATCGATCGCACAAAGATCAGGGCCAACCAGGGACATTCTGTCCAAGTCGACTTGGCCCTGGCTCCGCTCACCCCTCCTGCGCTCCTTTACCATGGGACCGCAAGCCGATTCCTGGCGTCGATCATGCAGGAAGGACTGCTTCGCGGCGACCGGCATCACGTCCACCTTTCCGCTGATCAAACAACTGCAGTGAAGGTTGGATCCCGGCACGGTTCTCCAGTGGTGCTTCTGGTGGATGCACATCAGATGCACGTCGATGGCCTGAAGTTCTTCCGTTCAGAAAATGGCGTGTGGCTGACCGAGACAGTGCCGCCGCGCTATCTGCGTCCTCAGCCATGACCCCCACCGACCGCCTGATCGGCTGCCTGATCGGCACCGCGGTGGGCGACAGCCTGCTGCTGCCGGCCGAGGGCCTGACGCGGCGGCGCATCGCCCGCCGCTTCCCCGGCCCCCTGCGCCAGCGCTTCCTCGGACCCTGGGGCATGGTCAGCGACGACACCGAGCACACCGCCCTGGTGGCGCAGTGCCTGTGCGCCTGCCCCGACGATCCGCGGCGCTTCCAGCGGCGCCTGGGCTGGCGGCTGCGCGGCTGGATCGCCTGTCTGCCGGCCGGGGTGGGCTTCGCCACCCTGCGCGCCGGCATCCGCCTGTGGCTGGGCTGGCCGGCGCACCGCGCTGGAGTGGTCTCGGGAGGCAACGGACCGGCGATGCGCGCGGCGGTGATCGGGGCCTGGTGCCCGCAGGACCACGACCGGCGCCGGCGCTTCACCGCGGCCGCCACCACCCTCACCCACCGCCATCCCCAAGCCCTGGCCGGGGCCCTGGCGATGGCCGAGACCGCGGCCTGGATCGTGCGCGGCGAGGACCTGGCGGGGCTGTGGGCGGCGTTGGAGTCCTGCGGCGACGACGCCGAGTGGCGGCGGGTGCTCGCCCTGCTGCGCACCTGGCATACCACCGGCGAGGACGTGGACGCCTTCGCCGCCCGGCTCGGCTGCCCGCAGGCGGTGGGTGGCTGGGCGATGCGCAGCGTGCCCCTGGCGCTGGCCGCCTGGCTGCGCCACCGCACAGACCCCGCCGCCGGGCTGGGCGCGGTGCTCGCCTGCGGCGGCGACACCGACACCAGTGGGGCGATGGCGGGGGCGCTCTACGGCACCGACGGCGGCGAGGCCGCCTTCGACCCGGCCTGGGTGGCGGCGATCCGCGACTGGCCGCTCTCGGTGGCGACCCTGCGGCGCATGGGCGAGGCCCTGGCGGCCGGCGGCCCGCCGGCGCCCTGGGCCTGGCCGCTGCTGCCGCTGCGCAACCTGCTGTTCACCCTGGTGGTGCTCGCCCACGGCCTGCGCCGCTGCTGGCCGTAGCCCGAAACTCAGCCCAGGATCGACGCCACCGGCACCAGCAGGCCGGGCAGGGCGGCTCCGCCGTCGATGACATCACGCCCACCGACCGTCCGTACCGGAACCCCCTGGCCGTGGACCTCGACCGTGCCGTCGTCGGGATCGACCACCCACACCATGGCTGCGCCGAAGGCCAGCCAACCCCGCACCTTCTGCTTCACCTCCGACCAATGGTCGGTGGGGGACACCACTTCCACCACCAGCACCGGCGGATGGGGCATGAAGCCGCGTGCCAGCATCGCCGCGACTCCGGCCGGGTCCAGGTAGGCCACATCCGGGGCCCGCACCGTGTCCTGGCTCCAGATGAAGCCGACATCGCCAGCCAGGACAGTTCCGCCATGGCTGTCGGCGAAGGGCTTGAGCGCCCACACCACCCGCGCGGTAATATGGCCATGGTGAGGACCGGCTGGGGCAATGGTAATGATCTCTCCGTGCACAAGTTCGCAGCGGCCGGGATGCCGTTCCAGGTCGGCGATGGAGGCGGCAGTGGGGCTGGTGGTCGTCATGGCGGCACCTGGGACCTATCCTGCCGCCGGGACGGCGAGGTGGAATCGCCAGCTGATGCACCACCGGCCGCGCGCCAGCGGCTGGGCGGCACGCCCTTGAGGGCGCGGAAGCGGCGCGAGAAGTGCAGCGGGTCGGCGAAGCCCACCCGCCCGGCCACCGTCTGCACCGGCAGCCCGGTGGTGGCGAGCAGGCGCGCCGCGGCCTCGATGCGTTCCGCCGCCAGCCAGCGCAGCGGCGGCAGGCGGTGGACGGAGCGGCAGCGCACGGTGAAGCGCGAGGCCGACAGCCCGGCCACGGCCGCCATCGCCGCCACCGTCCACGGCTGGGCGAGGTCGGCGCGCACCGCGGCCAGGGCGCGCGCGAAGCCGTCGCCGGCACCGCCGGCCGGCAGCGCGCACAGCGCCAGGGCGTGGGCGGCGGCGGCGGCGCAGGCGCGCGCCGCGGCGGGATCGGCGGCGCGCTCGGCGAGGTCGCAGGCCTCCTCGATCAGGGCGGCGCAGCGCCAGGGGTCGGCGAGGGTGCGCACCGGCTCCGCCGCCAGCACCGCGCTCCATTCCCCGGCGCGCGGACCCGCCAGGTGCAGCCAGGCGATCGACCAGGGATCGCGCTCGTCGGCGCCATAGGCGTGCGGCCGGCCGGGCGGCAGGGCCAGCAGCTGCCCGGCGGCAAGCTCATGCCGGCGTCCGTCCACCAGGCCCCAGCCCCGCCCGCGCAGGCAGAGGATCAGCACCAGCTCGGGACAGCCGGCCGGGCGAGACACCTCGTGGCCGGCGGCGCGGGGGAAGAAGCCGAGATCGGAGGGCATCGCCCCGCCCACCGCATCGAGGTGGTGCAGCAGCGCCTCCTGCAGCAGCGGGCGGGGCAGGATGCGCAGGCGTTGGCCGGCGAAACCGTCGCGGCGGCGCAGGGCGGGCATGGCCCAACGGTAGGTGCCCTCAGCGCAGGGACAGCTCCAGGCGCCAGCACACCGCGGCCCCCGGCGCCAGCACCGGGGCCTGGGCCAGGCCCCGGTCGAGGCGGTCGGCGGCCATGGTCGCCGGCTCCAACGCCAGGCAGTGCTGGCGGCGGTAGCCGCCGCGGGTGATCCACAGCCCCAACCAGGGCGCCACCTCGGCGCTCCACGCCAGGTCCAGGCGCTGGCCGTCGGCCCCCACCAGGGCGGCGCGACCCGCGCCCAGCGGCCCCAGCGCGCACTTGGCGTAGCGGCCGGACCCGCCCAGGTCGAGGCGGGCGAGGTCGACTCCCGGCGCCGGCCGCGGCCAGGCCCAGGATCCCGCCGCCATCCCGGGCAGCTTCCACACCGTGGGCAGGGCCCGGCGCACGTCCGCGGGCAGGGCGATGCGGTCGCCGGGCCGCGGGGCGAGCAGCCCGTGCCAGGCCCAGCCCCACGGCCGCGGCCGCCGGCCGCGGTTGACCAGCCGGTAGTCTAGCGCGATCCCCCGGTCGGTGGCGGCCAGGGTGCGTTCCAGGCGCAGGCCGGGCAGGTCCACCGCCAGGGCGATGCCCTGCTCGGCGGCAGTCACCGTCCAGGGCCGCGCCCAGGCCTCGCCGTGGTCGGGCAGCCGGCGGCCATCGACCGTGCAGCCCTCGACGGTGGGGATGCAGTCGTCCACCCCGGCATGGGTCGAGGTCGCGAAGGGATCGCCCGGCCGGTTGCGCCACAGCCGCAGGCGGCCGCCCGGCCGGTAGAGCCACTGGCGGCCGCCCGGGCGGGCCAGGCCCACCAGCCGCCCGCCCAGCTCCGGCACCACCGTGCACACCACCGCCGGGGTGCGCAGGCGCAGGGCGGCGAAGCCGGCCACGGTGATGGGTTCGACGCTCATCGGGGTTCCAGCGTCACCAGCAGGTCGGCGGCGAGGGCGTGGCCGGGGTCCTCGCGCAGCACCCCGGCGAGCAGGCCGCGGGCGGCGCTGGTGCGGCCCAGGCCGGCCTCGGCGTGGGCGCGCAGCACCCGGGCCTCGATCGCCTGGCGGCGCTGGAGGTCCTCGGTGAACAGCAGCAAGGTGGGCAGCGAGGTGGCGAAGTAGTCGATGCGCGCCTCGCCGTCCTCCAGCGCGCGGGCGTGCGCGGCCAGGCCGGCGAGCAGCCGGCGCGCCTCGGCGCGGCGGCCCAGGCGCAGGCAGGCGCGCGCCGACCACAGCGTGCGCGCGCTGTACGGCCGCACCCCCATGGCCTGGAAGTCGCCGGTGAAATCCGCCGCCGTGGTCCACCAGCGGCGCGCCTCGTCCGCCTGGCCGAGGGCGGCGCAGGCCTCGCCGAGCAGGAACCAGGCCTCGGCCTGGTTCTGCAGCAGGTGCCAGGCCTCGCCCAGGTTGGCGGGGGCCTCCAGCGCCTGGCGGGCGTGGCCCTCGGCGGTGGCGGCATCGCCCGCGGCGAGGGCGGCGCGCGCCAGCGCCAGATGGGCGCGCTGATGCACCCCCAGGGCCAGGCCCTCGCCCCCCTCCCAGGGCTGGAAGCGCCGCCCGGCGAGGAAGGCGAGGGCGTCGGCGTGACGGCCGACCTGGCACAGCAGGCCGGCATAGGCCACCGCCAGGTCGTCGCGGCGGGCGGCCATGCCCGAGGCCGCGA
>JAKLKR010000036.1:0-2637 GCA_023150565.1 Planctomycetota bacterium | reverse complement strand
GGCCACCCCCAGGCGCTGCCACAGCTGGTCGCGCTCGTACCACAGGCGGGCGTCGCCAGGGGCGGCGGCGAGGGCGCGTTCATAGGCCCGGCGCGCCTCGGCCCCGCGCCCGAGGACGTTGTAGGCGCCGATGGCGAGGTTGCGCCAGGTCACGCTGTGCCCGGGATCGCCGGCCGCCGCCCGCCGCCAGCAGGCGATGGCCTCGTGGTGGCGGCGACGGTCGTAGAGCCAGTTGCCGAGGTAGTGCAGGGCGCGGGCGTCGGCGGGATCGCGCTCCAGCGCCCAGCGCAGCAGCGCCTCCTCTTCCAGCCGGGCGGGGAAGCAGCGGTCGGGGCTGGCGGCGCGCGCCGCCGCCAGCTGCCGGTCGCGCTCGCGCGCGCGGCCCAAGCGCTCGCAGCACCAGGCGCGCAGGTAGCGCACCACCGGCTCGGCGCCGTCGCCGGGGGCGGTGGCCGCGCCTTCCAGCAGGCGCAGGGCGTCGGCCCACAGGCCGGCACGGCAATGGTCGAAGGCGAGGTCGAGGCGCACCTGGGGGTCGGGCGTGACCTCGGCCCCGGCGAGGTCGGCCGCCCACCAGTCGAGGGCATCTCGGCGGCGGCTGGCGGCCACCAGCTCGCCGGCCTCGGCGTCCTGCCCGCGCCGGCGCAGCACCAGCGCCAGCAGCGCGCGCACGCGCTGGGAATCTGGTTCCACCGCAAGGGCGGCGCGCAGCTCGCCCTCGGCCTGGGCGGCATCGCCGCGCCGGCAGGCGATCTCGCCCAGCACCAGGCGCGCCGGCCCCTGCCAGGCGCGGGTCCAGCAGGCCTTGCCCAGAGCCTCCCAGGCCTCGGCGTCGTCGCCCCGGCGCACCAGGGCCAGGCCGAGGGCATAGAAGGCCTCGCCATCGGCGGGGTTGGCGTTGCGCGTGGTCAGGCGCGCCACCGCCTGGCGCAGGTGGGCGACGGCGTCGGCGTCCTCGCCCCGGCGCAGGTGCCACCAGCCGAGCGCGCAATGGCTGCGGCTGTCGGCGGGATCGCGGCGCAGGGCCTCCTGCCAGTAGGGCACCGGCGAGCGGGTGGCGTGGCGGTACTGGGCCAGGTGCTGGCCGGTCAGCCACAGCTCCTCGACGGTGGTCACCTCGGCCGGCGCCGGCGGCTCGCTGGCGGTGGCGGGCGGCACCGCCACCGCCGACGACGGCGACCAGGCCAGCACCGGCTCGCCGCCGGCGAGCACCTCCAGGCGCAGGTCGGGATCGGCGGTGCCGGCTGGCACCGCCACCTCGGCCACCAGCGGCCGGTCCGGGTCCAGGCGCAGACGCCAGCGCTTCGCCACCGCTCCGCGCCGGTGCAGCACCACCTCGGCGGCGAACGCCTGCACCGTTGCCACCCCCACCCGCACCGTCCGCCCCTGGCGCGACAGGTGCAGCGCGGCCCGGCGGTTGGCGGCGTGGGCGACGCCGATGCCCTTGATCGGGTACCACACCTGCTCGAAGCAGCGTGTCTCGCCCGGGGCGAGGTGGCTGAAATCGGGCTGGTTGTCGGTGAACACCCCGGCCATCAGCTCGATGTAGGGCCCGTCGCCGTCGGTGAGGTTGCGGTCCCAGGCGTGGCCGAAGGGGTGGTCGCCCCAGGTCCACTGCTTCTTGCCGGGGGCGTCGCGGTGGTCGGCGACATGCACCAGGCCGGCGCCGACGGCGTGGTCGTAGCCGCCGAAGAAGTCGGCGCGCGTGCCGGTGATCATGTAGCTGGTGGGCACCGGGATGTTGCGGTACCAGGTGAGGTCATTGGCGGCCACCCCGTCAGCCGCCACCTGGCCGGCGCGGGCGCCGTAGTCGACGCCGTAGTAGGTGCCGGTGGCGAGCGGGAAGGTGCTGGTGGCGCGCCGGGCGTGGTCGGCGACGAAGCCCACCTCGGGCGGGAAGAACGACTGGTAGCGGTCGTGCACGCGACCCCGTGCATGCCCTTCATGCGCGCCATGGGATCGTGGTCCGAGCACCACACGGTGACGCTGCCGTCGTCCGCGCGCTCCACCGCCACCGCCACCGGCATGGCGGTGGCCGGGCGGTGGTGCTGCGGCCAGTTGAACTCGACCCCGCCCGAGCACCACGGCCCGGCCAGGCCCACCAGCGCCGGCTTGATCACGTTCTGGCGGTAGAAGAAGTCGTAGCCGTTGCCCTTGTCGAGGCCGATGTGGATGCGCCCGCCCAGCTCGGGCAGGATCATCAGGCGCACGCGCTCGTTCTCGAGGTGGATGGCGTCCCAGGTGCGCAGCACCGGGGTCTCGGCGATGCGGTCGATCACCGGCAGGGGATAGACCCGTCCGCTCGAGCCCTGGTAGACGCGCTGTTCGAGGAACAGCGGATTGCGGTCCGGCTCGCCGGGCAGGTAGGTGGCGATGGCGACGCCCTGGCGCCAGGCCTTGACGGCATGGGGCGCCTGGTCGGCAGGGGCGTCGGGCAGCACGAGGCGGGGGAGGTCCATGGGCCCATCCTAGCGACTCCCGCAGGGGCGGGCATGGATGGCGCCGGCCCCGGCATGGACGGGACGCGCGCCCGGTTCAACCCGATGGCGTTCTGCGACTATTCCCTGGGAGCGCCGGGCTCCAGCCCGGCAGTTTTCCCGCTCGAATTGCCGGGCTGGAGCCCGGCGGTCCCAGGGG
>JAKLKR010000369.1:298-4073 GCA_023150565.1 Planctomycetota bacterium | reverse complement strand
ACCCCGGCGGCCTGGCGCCGGCGGCTGCGCGCCGGCGGGGCCGGCACGGAGCCCCGCTAGCCTTTCCTGCCGGCTCGCCATCCTCCCCGCCCTCATGGCCGTCCTCGCCGTCGCCCGCGACCTCACCCGCTCGGTAGGTGCCCGCCCGCTCTTCGAAGGCCTGTCCTTCGAGGTCCAGGAGGGCGAGCGCATCGGCCTGCTCGGCCCCAACGGCTGCGGCAAGTCGACCCTGCTGCGCATCATCGTCGGCAGCGAACGCCCCGACCATGGCGAGGTGGCGCTGATGCGCGGCCTGCGCGTGGGGCTGCTCACCCAGGCCGACGGCTTCGCGCCCGACGACCGCGCGGTCGACCTGGTGGCGGCCGCCCTGGTCGGCATCGGCCACGACCCCCACGAGGCCGAGCTGGCGGCCGAGGTCGAGCTGCGCAAGGCCGGCATGGCCGACCCCACCGCCTGCATCCGCACCCTCTCGGGCGGCTGGCGCAAGCGGGTGGCGGTGCTGTGCGAGCTGGTGCGCGAGCCGCAGCTGCTGCTGCTCGACGAGCCCACCAACCACCTCGACCTGGAAGGGGTGCTGTGGCTGGAATCGGTGCTGGCGCGCCCGGCCTTCGCCTTCGTGCTGGTGTCGCACGACCGCGCCTTCCTGGAAGCGGTGGCGAACCGGGTGATGGAGATCAACCCGCGCTTCCCCGATGGCCATTTCCGTTCCACCGGCGGCTACAGCGACTTCCTCGAGGCGCGCGCCCAGGCCATCGCCGGGCTGGAGTCGCGCCAGGCGGTGCTCGCCAACCAGGTCGCGCGCGAGGTCGAATGGCTGCGCCGCAGCCCCAAGGCGCAGATGAAGCGCGCCCAGTCCCGCGTCGCCACCGCCGAGGCGCGCCAGGACGAGCTGGCCGAGGTGTCGTGGCGCAACCGCCAGGGGCGCGCCGCCAACATCGACTTCAGCGCCACCGGGCGCCAGTCCGCCGACCTGGTGGTGGGCCAGGGCCTGCAGGTCGACATCGCCGGGCGCACCCTGGTGCGCAACCTGGACCTCGAGCTGGGGCCGGGCACCCGCCTCGGCCTGCTCGGGCGCAACGGATCCGGCAAGTCGACCCTGCTGCGGGTGCTGTCCGGCGAGCTGGCCCCGGCCGCCGGCCGGCTCAAGCTCGCCAACGCCCTGCGCACCGTCTATTTCCGCCAGGACCGCGCCAGCCTCGACCCCCGCCGCACCCTGCGCAGCACCCTCTGCCCCAACGGCGACACGGTGTTCTTCCGCGAGAGCCGCATCCACGTGATGGCCTGGGCCAAGCGCTTCTGCTTCCGCCCCGAGCAGATGGACCAGGAGGTCGGCCAGCTCTCGGGCGGCGAGCACGCGCGCCTGCTGATCAGCCACCTGATGCAGCAGCCCGCCGACCTGCTGCTGCTCGACGAGCCCACCAACGACCTCGACATCGCCACCCTCGAGGTGCTCGAGGACTCGATCCTGAGCTTCCCCGGCGCGGTGGTGCTGGTGACCCACGACCGCTTCCTGCTCGACCGCGTCAGCACCCGCCTGATCGCCCTCGACGGCGCCGGCGGCTGGTCGCACCATGCCGACTACTGGCAGTGGCAGCAGGCCCAGCAGGAGGACATCGCCCGCGCCCAGCCCGCCGCACCGCCGGTGCGCGGGGCGCAGCGCGGCGCCTCGCTCGGCGCCGCCGGGCTGAGCAAGAGCGAGCGCCGCGAGCTGGAGCGCATGGAGGAGAAGATCGCCCAGGCCGAGGAGGCGGTGGCGCAGCTGTGCACGCGCATGTCGCTGCCGGCGGTAGCGAGCGACGCCGAGGCCCTGCTGGCGCTGCACATCGAACGCGAGAAGGCCGACCAGGTGGTCGAACGCCTGTACCAGCGCTGGCAGGAGCTCGAGGCCAAGGCCAAGGGCTGAGGTCGAGGACCGTCTTCCCTGGGACCGCCGGGCTCCAGCCCGGCAATTCGAGTGGTCTTGATCTTGCATGGCCTGGCGAAGCAGGATGAGCTGCTGGGCTGGAGCCCGGCGGTCCCAGGGAAGAGCCGTCCGCCCCGCCCCGGATGTCAGCGTCGCGCCGCCAGCAGCCGTCCCGCCAGGCTGCCGGCCGCACCGCACAGGGCGAGGGCGAGCAGAGCGGGGAACAGCGGCCGGCCGGCGGTCAGCGCATGCGCCGCCGCCTGTCCGAGCAGCAGGGCGGCGCCCAGCGCCAGCGGGGTGCGCGCCAGCTCGCGCCAGCCCACCGCCACCACCGCGTACCAGGCGACGCCCCAGCGCAGGCGTTCGCCGGGCAGCGCCGCCGCCGCCGCCGCAGCCAGCCCGAGCGCGAGCGGGTCGCAGCAGGGGCCGTCGAGCGGCCCGGCCCCGCTCGCCAGGTAGGCGGCCGAGCCGAGCGCCGCCAGCACCGCCGCCAGCGCCGCCAGCACCGCCGGGCCGTGGCAGCGCTCCAGCGCCGCCGCCGGCACCAGCAGCGCCCACAGCGCCGCCGCCAGCCCCCTCCAGCCGTCGGCGAGCAGGGCCGCGCTCCACGGCTGCCAGGGGTGCCACAGGTGGTCGTCGCCGTACAGGCGCAGGGCCGCCCCGGCGGCGGCGAGCAGGCGGGTGGCGGTTTCGCCGGCTGCATGCCAGGCGGTCAGGCGTTCGGCCAGGAAGGCGCCGCCGACCAGGGCGGCGAGGGCCGGCGCCAGGCGCGCGCGTCCGGGTGCGTCCACCAGCGCCCACGGCGCCAGCATCAGCGCACCCGGTCGAAGGGAGCCCGCTCGATCAGGTGGGCGGCGGGCGCCACCGCCGCCTGCAGCTCGCGGTGCAGTTCAGGGCTGGCGGCGCACAGCATCGAGCGGCGGGTGGCCAGGCCCTCCTCGCGGCCGTGCCAGTCGCTCGCCACCCCGCCGCCGCTGCGCACCAGCAGCTCGCCGGCGGCGGTGTCCCACGGGTAGATGCCGAGCTCGTAGTAGCCGTCGAGGCGCCCGACCGCGGTCCACGCCATGTCGAGGGCGCAGGAGCCGCTGCGGCGCTGGTCGTCGCAGCGGCGCTGGACGTCGAGGAACACCGCCGAGCAGGGCTCCATCGCGCCGGGGAAGCGGAACGGCAGGGCGGTGCCGAGCAGGGCGCGCTCCAGGCTGCGGCACGAGGACACGTAGCGGCGCTGGCCGTTCAGCCACAGCCCGGCGCCGGCCTCGGCATAGAAGGTCTCGTCGCGCATGGGGTCGTGGACCAGGGCGAAGCGCGGGCGCAGGCGCTCGCAGAAGGCGATCGAGATGGCGAAGGAGGGGATGCCGTGGATGAAGTTGGTGGTGCCGTCGATGGGATCGATGATCCACAGCGGCCGGTGCTCCTCGGGCGCGGCCGGGATCGCGTCGGCGGCGCCGTGCGCCTCCTCGGCCAGGATCTGGTGGTCCGGGTGCTTGATGCGGATGCGCCGCACCAGCGCCTCCTCCACCAGGCCGTCGACATGGCTCACCCAGTCGCGCGCGCCCTTGGCGCGCACGTCCTTCTCCCCCACGGTGGCGAAGTGGTCGCGGGCGATGCGCCCGCCGGCCTTGGCGAGTTCGGTCAGGAAGGCCAGCATGAGGGGGATGGTGGCCATGCCGGACGCGAGGCAACCCCGTGGACCGTGCGTGGTTGAGCGCGCGCCGCCGGGTCATCCACTGGGCCCATGCACATCCGCGGCCTGGTCTTCCCGCCCGCCACCTACCGCCGCCGCCGCAGCGCGGCGAGCGCACTGCTGGCGGAGGCCTTCACCGGCAAGGTGCCGCTGCTGGTGCTGGCCAAGAGCGAGCGCCACGCGTTGGT
>JAKLKR010000369.1:0-288 GCA_023150565.1 Planctomycetota bacterium | reverse complement strand
CCAGGATCCCTGGTTCGACTACTACACCGGCTGCCACGAGCCCGAGGCGGCGCTGCTGATCGATCCCGGCGCGCGCGGGCGCGACCAGCTGTTCATCGACCCGGGCGATCCCAAGCGGGTGGTGTGGGACGGCCCCCGCCTGCAGCCCGGCGCCGCCGCCCGGCGCGCCTTCGGGGTCGACGCGGTGCGCCCGGTGGCCGAGCTGGAGGAGGCGGTCGCGCGCGCCGCGCGCCGCGCCGGCGGACGCATCGCCCTGCTCTGGCGCCGCTGGGAGCCGGGCCAGCAGGC
>JAKLKR010000368.1 GCA_023150565.1 Planctomycetota bacterium | reverse complement strand
CTGCGCGCGCTCGCTGGCGGTGCAGGGCGGTCGCCTGTTCGTGGCCGAGGGCGAGGCCGGGCTGTCGGCCTGGCGCCTGGAAGGCGATGGCGCCCGCGCCCTGGGTCGCTGGGACGCGGGCGGCGAAGCGGTGCTGCAGGTGGTGGTGCCGGAGCCGGGCCGCTGGGCGGTGGTCGAGAAGGGCATCCGCGCC
This sequence comes from Planctomycetota bacterium, assembly GCA_023150565.1. Taxonomy (GTDB): domain Bacteria; phylum Planctomycetota; class UBA11346; order UBA11346; family UBA11346; genus JAKLKR01. The sequence continues at coordinate 3,904 of JAKLKR010000368.1, read as the reverse complement.
CTGGCGGTGCTCGACCTCGCCGACCCGGCGCGGCCGGCCGAGGTCGCGGCCTGGACCGGACCGGGCATCTTCTATGGCGCGCAGATCGCCGCCGAGCCGCTCCAGGGCCGCTGGCTGGCCTGGTGGTGGCACGCCGGCGGCCCCTACTGGCTCGACCTCGCCGCCCCCGGCCACCCCGCTCCGGCGGGCGATTTCACCCGCTGCCGCAACAGCGGCATCAGCGGGCTGGCGGCGGACGGCGACGGCCTGCTGGTGCTCGCCCGCCACCAGGGCCTGCTGCGCCTGGCGGCCGGCGACCAGGGCGAGATCGCCGGGCTGCCGCTCGCCCGCCTGGGCGCCAACCGCTTCGGCCATGGCTCCATCAACGGGCAGGCGGCGCTCGCCGGCGACCTGCTGGTGGTGGCCAACGCCGCCTGGTCGACGGTGCGCCTGATCGACGTGCGCGACCGCGGCGCCCCGCACCTGCTCGACGTGGCCATCACCCCCGGCAACCCCGGCCGGCCGCTGATCGGCCACGGCCTGGTGGTGATACCGGACGGCCGCCAGGGGGTGCGCATCGCCCCCCTGGCGGCGCTGGCGCCGCGCTGACGAGGATCACCGGCGCGATGGCCGGGCGCAGCCCATGTGCGGCCTCCCCGTGCTGCCGTGGCGGCGAGCATGCAATGGCGGACCCTGGCCCGGATCGGGCTCAGCCGCGCTCGGCGCGCACCACCAGCGAGCGCAGGAAGGGCGGCAGCGGCACCCGCGCGCCCTCGGCGCGCAGCTGGTGCCAGCTGCCCAGCCAGGGGTCGTAGGCGCGCAGGCTCGCGCGCGCCAGGAGTTCAGCCGGCAGGCCCGGCTCCCACGCCGCGCCGGTGACCAGGCGCGGCGCCACCCCCTGCTCCAGCTCGCTGCGCCAGTCGCTGGCGGTGTCGCGGATCCACGCCGCGCTGCCGGCGGCGCCGTCGAGCTGCCACACGCGCATGCCGGGGCCGTCGCGGCGCACCGGCGCGCTGCCGGCGGGATCGAAGCCGGCGACCGCGTCGGCGAAGCGGCGCAGGTGCCACCACAGGCCGTGGCGGTCGAGGTAGTGGTGGTCCCAGTGCCAGCACTGCCCGGCGCCGCAGGCCCCGGCGAAGAAGGGCGCGAACAGGCTGTCGTGCAGCAGGGTGCCCTCGCGGTCGCGGGCGTAGAGCTTCGACGGCGCGGCGTGGTGGGCCTCGACCGCGCCGGTCTCGGACAGCAGCACCGGGCGGTCGCCGCCGGTGAGCTGCGCCAGCTGCGCCACCGCGTCGCCGGCGAGCAGGTCCATCGGCCCGGTGGCGGCCGCCAGGCGGGCGCCGGGGTTGAGGTAGCGGTGCACCTGGGCGATGACGTTGCCGGGCAGGGCCGCGCTGCGGTACTGCTCCAGCGCCTCGGGATATTCAAGGCCGCCGAAGCTCTGCATCACCGGCTGGCGCACCAGCGCCTGCACCGCCGGCAGCATGGCCGCGGTCCAGGCGTGCCAGTCGCCGGCCGAGACCGCGTTGACCTCGTTCCACAGCTCCCAGCCCAGCACCGCCGGATGCTCGCCCGCGATGGCGGCCAGGCGGCGCGCGCGCGCCAGGAAGTGGGCGCGCCCGGCCTGGCCGTCGAAGTACTCGGCGAAGGTCGCGGCCGGGCCGCCGTGGCGGGGATGCCACAGCTGGCGGTGGAACACCGCCGCGCCGGGGAAGAGCTCGGCCTGGGCCTTGGGCTCGACCGTGCGCGCGTGGTCGAGGCAGAGCTTGAGCCGCACCCCGCGGCGGCGGGCGCGCTCGAGCAGCGCGAGCAGGCGCTCCTCGGCGGCCTGATCGAAGCGTCCGACCGCCTCCTGCTCGACCTCCAGCAGCGGCTGCGACAGCCACACGCGGGCGCAGTTGCCGCCGTTCTCGGCGATGCGGTCGATCCAGCCCATCAGCCGGCACAGGCCCTCGTCGGCCACCTGCCAGGCGCGCACGAAGGCGGTGTTGGCGCCCAGCGCCACCCAGGTGCGGCCGTCGTCGGTGGCGAGGTGGCGGCGGTCGCGCGGGTTGATGGAGAGGAAGCCGGAGCAGGGGGCGGTGTCCATGCCGGCAGCCTAGCGCGCCGCGCGGCCGCGGTTGCCGCCCGCGGCTTGTGCCGGAATATGGCACAAGCCATGCCCGACCTGCTCGACCGCGCCACCTGCCTGATCGCCGCCCTGGGCGGCTCCGGCGGCGGCGCCCTGGCCCTGGGCGCGGTGGCGGCGCGCGCCGGCATCCCACCCGCCACCTGCTCGCGCCTGCTCAAGCGCCTCGCCGCGCTCGGCTGGGTCGACCAGGACGGCAACCGCGGCACCTACCGGCTGGGGCCGCGCGCCTTCGCCCTCGCCGCCGGCGAGCCCTACGCCCCGGCCCTGGTGGCGGTGGCGCTGCCGGCGATGCGCGCCCTCGCCGACGCCACCGGCGGCGGCTGCACCCTCAGCGTGCTGCGCCCGTGGCGGCGGGTGCTGCTGTGGGAATGCGGCGGCGTGCACGGCGGCGGCCGCCAGCCGCTGCGCGAGGAGGACGACGTGTGGGCGCGCGCCAGCGGCCGCCTGCTGGTGGCGGCGCTGCCGGCAGCCCAGCGCGCGCGCTGGATCGCCCACCTCGGCCTGCCGGGTGCGCGCCAGTGGCCGGGCCTGGCCACCCGCGGCGAGTTGCTGGCCGAACTGGCGGCGCTGCGCCGCCAGGGCTGGGCCCATACCGACGACCCGCGCCTGGGGGTGCGAGGCGCAGCGGTGCTGGTCGACGACCGCGCCGGCGGCCACGCCGCCCTCGGGCTGTTCCTGCCCACCGCACGCTGGAACGACGAAGCCCTGCAATGCCTGCGCGATGCCGGAGCCAGGGTGTAACAGCCGAGGCTTTCCCCGGGTAGAAGCGCCATGCGTGCGACCACCCTGGTCCTCTCCGTCTGCCTCCTGGTCGCCTGCGGCGGCGGGGGTGGCGGTGGAGGTACCGCCGCGGCCCCCGCCACCCCCCTGCTGCCGGGCACCCCGCCGGCCGCCGCCGGCACCCTGACGGCGACCCTCGCCAGCCCGGCCAGCGGTGTCGCCACCGTCACCTACACCCTGGGCGGGATGTCGGGGGTGGACGCGGTGGTGGAATGGTCGGGCGATGGCGGGCGGAGCTGGAGCGGCGCCGCCCCGGCGGACGGCTGCCCCACCACCAAGGGGCGCGGGGCGGGTACCGCCACCTACCGCTGGGACACGGTGGCCGACGGCGCCGCCGGGGCGGTGCTGGTGCGGGTCAGCGCCGGCGGCCTGAGCGCCAGCGTCGCCGCCACCGTCGCCAATCCCGCCCCGAGCTGGCTCGAACGTAGCGCCACCGTCGACGCCGGTACCGCCGCGGGGCCCATCCCGCCGGTGCACGACGGCCACTACGACCTCTCGCCGGTGGTGCAGAACATGGCCGCCGACCCCGCCCTGCCCGGGCTGTGCACGCGCCTGGGCCTGCGCTCGTGGCGCCTCAGCGTCGGACGCTGGGAGATCGGCCCGACCTGGCTGATGGCGCCCGAGCCGGCGGCGTGGTCCGACGACCCCGCCGTGCTGCGCACCTGCTCGCGCGAGTTCTACCGCGGGCCCAACACCCTGGCGGGGGCGCAGGATCCCGCCAACTACGCCTTCGCCTACCTCGACCAGGCCATCCGCACCGTCGAGGGCTTCGGCGCCGAGCCCTACCTGTGCTTCGACTACATGCCCTTCACCCTCGCCGCCACCCAGGACCCGGCCAATCCCGCCAACCTCGCGCGCACCGATCCCACCCTGTCGTTCTCCAACGGCATCCGCACCAGCCCGCCGGCCGACGACGCGGTCTATGCCGAGGTGGTGAAGCGCACCGTGATGCACGTCAACGACACCTTCGCCGGCGGCCTGCGCCGCAGCATCCGCCACGTCGAGATCGGCAAC
>JAKLKR010000367.1 GCA_023150565.1 Planctomycetota bacterium | reverse complement strand
CGTCGCCGCCGCAGCGGCCCCCGCCCCCGGCGGCTGGGCGCTGGTGGGGGTGCTGGGGCGCGCCGACGGCCGCAGCAGCGCGCTGTGGCGCCACCTCGGCGACGGCCGCGAGCAGGAGCTGGCGGTGGGCCAGGCGCTCGGCGGCGCCACCATCGCCGCCATCCGCGCCGACGCCGTCGACCTCGACGGCGAGGGCGGGATGCGCACCCTGGCGGTGGGCAACGATATCGACGGCACCGCCATCCCGGCCGCCCGCCGGGCGCCCGCCGGGCGCGGCGCCACGCCTGCAGCCGCAGCAGCGCCCGCCTCCACCGCTGCCGCCGCCGCTGCGCCGGCCGGCGACAGCGACCGCTCCTCCATCCTCCAGCGCCTGCGCCAGCAGCGGAACCACGCCACCGGAGCCGCCCCATGATGTCCCGCCTGTCCCCCGCCCTGCTGGCCCTCGCCTGCACCCTGCCCGCCGCCGAGGAGGCCCCCGCTCCCGCCGGCCCGGCCACGGCTGCCACCGCCGCGACCGCTGCCGCCACCGCCGGCGGCGGCATCACCTTCGACTTCCGCGCCGCGCGCCTGGGCCAGGTGCTCGACCTGCTCGCGCAGGAGGCCGGCTACATCATCGTCAACCCGGTCGACCTGCCGGGGCCGATCACCCTGGTCTCGCGCCGACCGCTCGGCCCGGCCGAGGCGGTCGAGGCGCTCAACAGCGTGCTGCTCGACCAGGGCCACACCGCGATCGTGCGCGGGCGCACCCTGCGCGTGGTGCCGCTGGCCAGCGCCCGCCAGCAGAACCTGCCGGTGGGCATGGGGGCCGACCCCGAGCGCATCCCCGACAGCGACCGCATGGTCACCCAGGTGATCCCGGTGCAGTTCGCCACCGTCAAGGACCTCGCCGACAACCTCCAGCCGCTGCTCAACAACGCCACCGCCACCCTCACCGCCAACGAGAGCTCGAACAGCCTGCTGCTCACCGACACCCAGGCCAACATCCGCCGCATCGCCGCCATCGTGCAGGCGATCGACGGCTCGGTGCTGGGGGTGCAGCAGGTCAAGGTCTTCCACCTGGTGCACGCCGACGCGGAAAAGGTCGCCAAGGTGGTGAACGACGTCTACGGCCAGCGCCAGGCCGCGGCATCCAGCAACCGCGGCGGCGCCTTCATGCCCGGCTTCTTCCCCGGCGCGATGCAGCAGATGCAGGGCGGCGCGCGCGGCGGCGCCCAGGGCGGCGCGGGCAGCGGCCAGAGCCGCGGCGGCGAGGTGGTGGCGGCCGCCGACAGCGGCAGCAACAGCGTGGTGGTGCGCGCCTCGCCCGGAGCCCTCACCGCGCTGGCGGCGGTGATCGAGCAGATGGACGTCGACACCTCCGGCCGCGACGGGGTGCTGCTCTACCGCGTGCGCAACGCCAAGGCCGCCGACCTCGCCAAGTCGCTCACCAGCCTGTTCCAGAACGCCCAGACCACCGCCACCGCCAGCAACGCCCAGCGCAGCCAGAACCGCCAGCAGGCCACCCCGGCGCCGGTGGCGGCCGCGGCGAGCGACTCCGCCCTCGACCTCACCGGGCAGGTGCGGGTGGTGGCGGACGAGGTCGCCAACACCGTGCTGGTGCTGTCGCCGGAGCGCAACTTCCCGCTCATCCGCCGCATCCTCGACGACATGGACCATCCCATGCGCCAGGTGCTGGTGCGGGTGGTGGTGGCCGAGCTGACGGTCGAGGAGGGCCTCGACCTGGGGGTGCAGATGGAGGTCGGCGACGTGTCCACCGCCACCACCGCCTCGCGCGCGTTCTCCGACTTCAACATCTTCGACAAGACCCTGGGGGTGAACGGCTACCTGATCAACAGCACGCAGTTCCGCGCCGCCATGCGCGCGCTCGCCACCGACACCCGCTTCAACGTGCTGTCGCGCCCCTACGTGCTGACCACCGACAACCGCCAGGCGGTGGTCAACGTCAGCCAGGAGGTGCCGGTGATCAACGGCGCGCGCACCGACGCCCAGAACAACATCACCACCACCTTCGACCGCCGCGACGTGGGCGTGATCCTCACCGTCACCCCGCAGATCAACAGCGACGGACGGGTGGTGCTCGACGTCACCCAGGAGCTCTCGGCGCTCGCCGACCAGGGCATCCCGGTGGCCAAGGACGTCGAGTCGCCGATCATCCGCAAGCGCACCATGACCACCCGCGTCGGGGTCGGCAGCGGCCAGACCGTGGTGGTGGGCGGGCTGGTCAACGACACCCTGGTCGAGACTGTGCGCAAGGTGCCCTGGCTGGGGGACATCCCCTACCTGGGCGCGCTCTTCCGCCGCACCATCAGCACCAGGTCCAAGACCGAGCTGCTGGTCTTCCTCACCCCCCAGGTGGTGCAGGACGGCGCCGAGGCCGACATGGCCGGCCGGGTGCTGCGCAGCGAGATGCAGGAGCTGGACGCGGCGATGGAGCCGCGCGTGCTCGGCCGCCAGCTCGACCTGCTCGAACGCACCGCCATCGGCCAGCCGCTGGCGCCGCCCGCCACCGCCGCGGCCGCCAGCCCGACCGCGCAGGAGCAGCACTGATGCGCCCCGTCATCCGCCCCCTCCTGATGGCCGCCGCCGCCGCCGGAGCGCTGCTGCTCGCCGCCTGCGGCGAGGACGCCCGCAAGGACCGCGCCGCCCTGGCCTGCCCGTGGCCGACCCATGACGCGCCGCCGGCGCTCGCCGCGCTCGCCGACGACCTCGCCGCCTACCAGTCCGCCCTCGGCCACCCGCCCGCCGACCTCAGCCAGCTCGACCGCTCGGGGCTGGTCACCGCCGGGCCCCATGCCGGCTTCGCCTACGCCTACCACCCGGCCGGCATCGGCATGCTGCGCGACGGCTGGCGGGTGGTGGCGGTCGACGACCGCCGCCGCGAACAGGCGCGCTTCTGGTGCGTGCTGCGCCCGCCGGTGCGGGTCAGCGGCTCGCCCGCGCTGGTGGCGGCGCTGGTGTCCAAGGCCGAGCTGCGCGAGGCCGCCGGCGCGGCCGGCGGCTTCCGCTGAGCGCCGGGCCCGTGCTGCGGACGTCTGGGAGGGTCGAGCGCCAGCTCGACCAGCACGGGGCATAGGTCGAGCTGGCGCTCGACCCTCCCGGCGGCTGATCCGGGGCGCGCCCGCTCAGCGCGTCGCCGCCCCCGGCTCGCGCTCCAGCTCGCGGCGCAGCGGGAAGCCCTCCCAGTCGCCCATGGTCCGGCACACCGCGGCCGCGCAGCGGTGGCCGCGCAGCAGCGCCGCCGCCATCGGCTGGCGGTCGAGCAGCGCGCTCAGGCAGCCGGCGTCGAAGGCGTCGCCGGCGCCGATGGGGTCGCGCACCACCACCCCGGCCAGGCGCGGCACCGCCGCCTCGCCCAGGGCGCCCGCCGCCACCGCCATCCCGCCCGCCTTGACCACCGCGCTGCCCGCGCCCAGCGCGCACAGCCGCCGCGCCAGCTCCGGCGCCTCGCCGGCGCCCGCCACCAGCTCCGCCTCGTCGGCGGCGGCGAACACCAGGTCGGCGTGGGCGCAGAACCAGCGCAGCTCGGGCGCCGCCTCCTGCTCGCTCCACAGCCGGCGGCGCATGTTGAGGTCGAAGCACACCTGCGCCCCGGCGGCGCGCGCCTCGGCCACCAGCGCGCGCGCAGCGGCGCGGCAGGCGGGCGACAGCGCCGGCACCACCCCGCTGAGGAAGACGTGGCGGGCGCCGGCGATGGCCGGGCGCGGCGGTGCCGCAGCGAAGGCCGAGCCGTCGCGGTAGTAGTGCACCGAGGGCTCGTCGTCGGCGCGCGCCACCTTGACCATCAGGCCGGTGCGCTGCGGCCGGCGCCCGGCCTCGACCGCCACTCCCTCGCCGCGCGCCGCCGCCAGCACCCAGTCGCCCATGGGGTCGTCGCCCAGCGCGGTGGCCCAGCGCACAGCGTGGCCGAGGCGGGCCAGGCCGATGGCGACGTTCATCTCGGCCCCGGCCACCGCCAGCCAGCAACGCCCCCAGGCCGGCGGCGGCTGGTCGGCGGGACGGTTGACGGTGACCAGCGCCTCGCCGTAGCAGAGCACGTCGGCGGGGGTCATGGGAGCCCCCGCAGGCGCCGGATGCGAGCCCGGGAGCGCGGCCCTCCGG
>JAKLKR010000366.1 GCA_023150565.1 Planctomycetota bacterium | reverse complement strand
GCCCGAGCGGCCACCAGAAGCGGCCCTCGTCCTGGAGGAAACGGCGGTCGCCGGGGTCGATGCGCACCACCCGGTCGCTGGCCTGGCCGTGCACCTCGATGGGGGGCAGGGGGCATGTCAGCGGCGCCTGGCCGCGCCAGCGCGCCTCCAGGCGCAGCTGGTGGTGGCCGGGATGGTCGGGGCGCCAGCGCACCGCGAAGCGGGCCGCGCCGGCCGGGCGCGCCTCCTCGCGGTCGCCGCCCTCGGCCAGGGCCACCGGCAGGCGGTGGAAGCCGGGCAGGCGCCGCTGGGTGCCGTCGGGGGCGGTGACCACCAGGTCGAGGGCGAACTCCTCCGCGTCGTAGGGGTCGGCGGGGTAGGGGTCGGGGATGGTTTCCAGGGTCCAGCGTTCGCCGCAGGCCGCGCGCGGGACCAGGCTGAGGTTGCGCAGGCGGCAGGCGCCCGCGACCGCCGGCAGCGGCAGCGCGCGCAGGCCGTCGACCGTCACCGGCGCGGTGAGCGGGCGCAGCGACCACAGGAACAGCCCGGAGCGCGCGGCCTCGGCGGCGTCGGCGGCGGTCCAGGGCCCGCCCGGCCCGGCCACCGGCTGGTCCGCCGGCAGCAGGATGCGCACCTGGTTGCGCCCGGGGCGCAGGCGCAGGGCCTGGGCGCGGCCGAACCAGCGTCCGTGCTGGTCGCCGGCCCAGGCCCCCACCCCGACCTCGTCGGGAGCGTCGGCCGGCACCGTCACCAGCGCCTCGACCACCCGCCCGCCCGGGCAGCTGCCCTCGGCCGTGACCAGGGTGCCGAGCGGGGCCGCCAGGCGCACCTCGGCGCCGGCGGCAGCGGCGGTGGCGAGCAGCAGGGCCAGGGGCCGGAGGCGCATGCTCAGGCGGCGGCGAGGAAGTTGGCGAGCAGGCGCAGGCCCACCGGTCCGCTCTTTTCCGGGTGGAACTGCACCGCGGCCAGGTTGCCGCGCCGCACCCCGGCGCAGAAGCGCCCGCCGTGGTCGCTCTCGGCGATCACCTGCACCCCCGGCCCGGGCGCCGGGTGGTAGGAATGGACATAGTAGAAGTGGCTGTCGGGGGCGATGCCGGCCCCCAGCACCGCATCGCTGAGGCGGGTGGCGTTCCAGCCCATGTGCGGGACCTTGAGCGCGCGGTCGGCGGGGCGGAAGCGCACCACCCGTCCCGGCAGCAGGCCGAGGCAGGGGGTGCCGCCGTCCTCCTCGCTGGACTCGAACAGCAGCTGCAGGCCGACGCAGATGCACAGCAGCGGCCGGTCGGCCGCCACCACCCGCTGCAGGGCCTGGTCCAGGCCGAGGCCGCGGAAGCTGGCCATGCAGCTGCCGGCGGCGCCGACGCCGGGGAAGATCACCCGGTCGGCGGCGGCCACCACCGCGGGATCGCGGCTGATGACGGCCTGCACCCCCACCGCCGCCACCGCCCGCTGCACCGAGGTCAGGTTGCCGGCGTCGTAATCGATGATGACGGTGGAAACGGGCATGGGCGCGAGGCTAGCGCCACCATCCGCCCGCGCCACGGCCCCGCCCGGCCCGGTCAGCGGGCGGTCGCGCGCAGCCGCTCGACCTCGCGGCGCAGGTCGAGGTCGTCGAGGGCGTGGGCGGTGAGCGGACCGAACAGGCTGGCCAGGTGCAGATGGTGCCGGCCGAAGAATCCCACCTGGGGGTGGCAGCACACCAGGTAGGCGGGGTTGGGCGGTTCGCGCAGGGCGATGTGCAGGGCCGAACGCACCTCGTCGCGCACCCCGTCGGGCTGGTCGCGCCATTCCGGCACGAAGGCGATGTCGAACAGCGCCACCGGACGGCTGGGATTGACGCGGAAGAACAGCCCATCGCCGCGCCAGCGGCTGCCGACCAGGTGGGGGGCGGTGGCGAAGCTGGCGACCAGTCCTGGTCCCTGGTCGGGGAACAGCACCAGCGCATCGCTGAATCCCAGCACCGCGCGCAGGGTGCCGAGCAGGGCCGGCATCAGCACGTCGGCGGTGTGATGGGAGGTGAACAGGCGCAGGCAGGCGACCATCTGCTCCGAGACCAGGCGCGCCTCCTGTTCGTGGCTGCGGGCGCGGTCGAGGTCGAGCAGCGCCTCGCGCAGCCGTTCCGGGTCGGCCCCGGGTTGGCGGTTGGGCTGGTTCATGCGTGGAACGCCAGCACCGAGATCATCAGGTTGCCGTGGCGGTTGTTGCCGCCCGGCAGGCAGCCCTGCTCGCCGAAGGTGAAGCAGCCGAGGAACGGCCGCCCGCCCAGGGCGCTGCGCACCGCGGCCGAGACCTCGTCCATGCGCCCGCGCACGGTCAGCATGCAGCCGGCGCAGTAGATCACCAGGGCGCCGGCGGGGGTGCTGGTGCCGTCGCCCAGGGCCGAGTGCGCCACCCGCCCGGCGCGCGTGACCAGGGTCTCCGGGCTGCCGCGCATCAGCACCACCTCGTCGCCGGTGGCGATGTCGGAGAACAGGGTCAGGCCGCCGTCCGGGGTCACCTGGTCGGGGTGGCTGAGCTGGTAGTAGGGGATGCCGCCGACATCCTGCACCGCCCGGCCGAGGGGGGTGAGGGTGGTGCGCGCGAGCACGTTGCCGCCGCCCTGGCGGGCGGCGCCCAGCACCCCGCCGGTCCAGCGGTCGTAGACCGCGGCCGCGGGTTCTCCGTCGATGGTGTGGATGGTGCGGCCGCTGCTGGCGGTGACGCGGCCGTGGTGGGCGGTGGGGTCGTAGCCGCTGTGGAACGAGAACGACAGTCCGCGCGAGGGGAACAGCACGCTCACCACCACCCCGTCGCGGTGCACCTGGGTGCCGGCGAACTGGCTCCAGCCACCCGCCACCGCGTCGTCGGCCGAACTGCCCCCCGCCACCGGCACGCCGGGGCCGAAGAGCAGGCGCAGGCCGCCGAGGATGCGCTCCTCGCGGCCGGGAGCGCCGGTGATCCACACCAGGTCGGGGCGTTCGCCCGGCCGCCCGGCGGCGTCGAGGGCGCGCTCGGCGGCGGCCATCGCCGCCGCTTCCGGATCGGCGCCGAGCTCGGCCGAGGCCACCCCGAAGGCGCCGTCGGGATCGAGCACCCCGAACAGCCCCAGCACGCAGCCGTCGGCGATGAAACCCTCCTCGGTCATCACCCCCTGGCACGAGGTGCCGCCGTGCAGCGGCACCCCGGGGAAGCGCGCCGCCAGCGCCGCGGCGACCTGGTCGGCGGCCAGGGCGATGGTGTGCTGGACGACCACGAAGCTGGGCCGGCCGCCGAGGCGGGCGGTAAGACGGTCGCCGGCCTCGGCCACCGCCAGGGCGGCATCGGAGCGGCGGGACCAGGAGCTGGCGGTGAGCATGCAGGCGTCTCCGGAAGACAGAGACTACCTCACAAGTAGCCCGGCGCGCAACCCCCTGGGAGCTCCGCCGTCGCAGCGGTGCCACATGGTCGCAGAGCACCGGATGTCCTCCGCGCCCGTACTTTCGCCGGAGGCGGATAGGTGGTATCCTCAGACGTGATCGCCGTCGGCCCGCTGCTTGTCCACGCTGTCCCAGTCCTGCTGCTGGCCTCCGCCGGCGTGGCCATCGCAGCCGCGATCTGGCCGGTGATGCCCACCTGGCTGGTCGCGGTGCCGGCTCTCGCTGCTGTCGGGGCCTGGCTGGGGGGGCGGTCATGGCGTCGGCCTGAGCCGGCCGTGGCGGGCGCCACCACCGCGGGTGGGCGCCTGGAGCTGGTGCTGGAGGCGGTCGACGACGGGGTGTGGGACTGGGACGCCACCACCGGCCGGGTGTTCTTCTCGGCGCGCTGGAAGGCCATGCTCGGCCACGCCGAGGATGAGATCGGCGACCGCCTCGAGGAGTGGTCGGGGCGCATCCACCCCGACGACCGCGAGCGGGTGATGGCCGAGCTCGGCCGCCATATGGACGGCTCCTGCGGCTCCTACAGCAGCGAGCACCGGCTGCGCTGCAAGGATGGCTCCTGGAAATGGGTGCTCGACCGTGGACGCATCGTCGCCCGCGACGCCGCCGGCCGGCCGCTGCGCGCGGTCGGCACCCATTCCGACGTGACCGCGCGGCGCCAGGCCGCGGCGGCGCTGGCCGCCACCCAGGCGCTGGCGCGCCAGCTGATCGAGGCCTCGCCCCTGGGCATCGCGGTGTATGACGGCGGCAGCGGCCGCTGCCTGCAGGCCAAC
>JAKLKR010000365.1 GCA_023150565.1 Planctomycetota bacterium | reverse complement strand
GGGCGGCAGCGGGGCGGCGGGCGCCGCCGGCGCGGCCGGGGCGCTGCGCACGCGCTTGAGCAGCGCATCCATGGTCGCGGTCGGCGGCGGCTGGTCGCGCCGCCGGCGCAGCCAGGCGAGCAGCGCGCGCGGATCGAACTGCACCCGCCGCGCCGCCACGTCGAGCGGCAGCAGGATGGCGGCCGCCGCCAGCACCCAGTCGAGCACGCTGCGGCTGGCCGAGCGCGGCTGGCGGGCGAGGGCGAACAGCCCCTTGGCCTCGGCCTCGCTGCCGGTGAGCAGGCGGCCGCCGGTGCGTTCGGCGATGCGCGCGAGCAGGCGCGGGTCGGCGCGGAAGCGGCGGTATTCCGCCGAATAGGCCACCGCCAGGGTGCCGGCGCTGCGCTCCTCGCGCCCGCTGCCGGCGGCCGCCACCGCCACCCGGTAGCGCCCGCGCGCGGCGGCGGCGAAGCGCCCCTGCCAGCGGCCCGGGGCCACCGCCTGCAGCTCCAGCGCCTCCGACCCGCCCGGACCGTCGATGCGCGCCTGCACCGCCGCCAGGCCGCCGCGCGGATCGCGGTCCTCGACCGTGACCACCCCGTTGGCGCCGTCCTGCTCGACCCCCAGGCGCAGGCGGGTGGGGGCCTGGCTGCGCGCCACCGCCTTGGCCAGCTGCTCGGCGAAGGCCTGGTAGCGCTCCCACGCCACCCACGACTTGCCCCAGTTGCCGCCCAGGTCGGCGGTGAAGGCCGCGGCCGCGCCGGTGCCGAAGCGCCAGGTCGCCAGCACCGGGTCGTCCTCCTCCGGATCGGGGCCCTCGAGCACGGTCTGGGCGCGCGGCTTGGGGGTGGTGAGCACGTAGCCGTGCAGCGCCGGCACCGCGCTCAGGCCGCGCAGGATGGGCGACGGCGCCGCCGCGGCGGGGGTGAAGGTGCGGTTCTGGATCTGGCTGCGCTTGAGCGTCTTGGCCTCCTTGGTGAAGATCTGCGGCAGGCGCGCGGGATCCTTGGGGAAATAAGCGCGCCCGCCGGTGGCCTCGGCAATGGCCGAGAACGCCGGCACCTCCTGGTCGCCGTGCGGGAAAACGCTCACCGTCGAGACGGTGATGCGCGCATCCTGGAAGCGCTTGATCAGCTCGGGCGGCGGCGGCGAGGGGTCGCCGTCGCTGATGATGATCAGGTGGCGGGCGGCGGCGTCGCTGGCGAGCAGGCCGTCGCAGGCCATCTGCATGGTGGTGGCGAAGCTGGGCATGTCGCCCGGCTGGGCCTGCTGCAGCAGGGTGGCGAGGCGCTCGTACTCGCCCGCCGGGGTGAGCGGGAACACCCAGCGCTCGCCCTGGCCCTGCCCCTGGCCCCACTCGAAGTCGAGCACCCCGACCTCGTCGCGCGCGCCCAGGGTCTTCATCGCCTGGCGGGTGATGCGCTTGGCCCAGGTGTTGCCCTCGGGGAACTCGCAGGTGTGGAGCAGGATCGCCAGCGCGCCCTTGGGCATGACCTTGCGCGCGTTGATGTCCATGCTCACCGGCAGCGCCTCCTCGACCGGGGTGCGGTTCCAGCCGCCGGGGCCGAAGCCGTTGCGCCCGCCCACCATCACCAGCCCGGTGCCGAGGTCGCGCACCGCGTCGCGCAGGGCGGTCTGCTGCGCCTGGTCGAGGGCGTCGGCGGGCACGTTCACCAGCCACACGCTCTCGGCATCGGCCAGGGCCAGGGGGTCGGGCGGGCACTGGTGGGCGGGCTCGGCCACCACCAGGCGGCCGGTGCCGCGCAGCGCGCGCACCAGCGGCTGCCAGTCCTCGGCATTGCCCTCGGGGTCGTAGTAGACCGCCACCTTGCCCTCGCCGGCGAGCATCAGGGCGCCGAGCGCGAGGTTGTTCTCGGCCCAGCCGTCGCAGCCGGGGTCGGGCTCGACCACCGCCGCGTACTCGTAGTAGCCCGGTTCGGGCGCCAGCAGGGGCAGGCGCAGGCGGGCGCGGCCGGCGCCCCAGCTGATGCGGGTGCGGGCGATCTCGGCGCCGTTCTGGCGGAACACCAGCGCGCCCGAGCCGCTGCCCAGCGCCCCCAGCACCACCGCCGCCTCGTAGGTCTCGCCCGGGCGGGCGTCGTGGGGCAGCTCCAGGCGCTCCAGCCACACCTCGTTGCGGTGGTCGTAGCCGACCGGCAGCACGTCCACCGGCAGGCCGCGCCGGGCCAGGCGCTCGACCGCGCGCTCGGCCGCGCCCGCGGTCGCCACCCCGTCGCTGACCAGCACGATGCGGGTCGGGCGGTCGTCGGGCAGCGCCGCCCCGGAGGGCGCGCTCCAGATCGGTGCCGCCGCGGTCGATGCGGGTGGTGTAGGCCTCGAGCGGGAAGGCCTGGCGCGGCGGCAGCTCGACCGCGGCGTCGCGCGCGAACAGCACCAGCCCGGCCTGGTCGGCCGCCGGCCTGCCCGCCACCGCCGCCAGCATCCAGGCGCGCGCGCGCTCCGCCGCCTGCTCGCCGATCGAGTCGGACTGGTCGAGGCAGAACATCACCGCCAGGGCGTCGCTGGTGCGCACCGCGCGCGGTTCGGCCAGGGCCGCCACCGCCGCCGCCACCAGCAGCATGCGCAGCCACAGGGCCAGCACCGCGCGCGCGCCGGGGATGGCGCCCCAGCCCGCCGCCTGCAGCCACCACAGCCAGGCCAGCAGCGGCGCCAGCGCCAGCAGCCACCACGGGCGGGCGAAGCGCAGCGCATCCGCCGCCAGCGCCCAGCCCAGCGCCGCCGCCAGCGCGAGCGCGAACGCCGCCAGCGGCCAGGCCTGGCGCAGGCGCAGCGGGCGGCGGGGCGCGGGGATGAGGGTGCGCAGCAGGTTCACGGGGGGCCGGGCGGCAGCCTTTCTACGGGCTTGCGGGTTGCCAGTTTCAAGTCGCTGCCGGACCGGCGGCGAAACCGTAGATGCGCCGCCAGGAGACCGTCTCGCCCGGGCGGCAGGGCACGGTGACGAAGGCCTCGGGGCTGAAGGACTGGTGCCCGACCCAGCAGTTGAAGCGCGTCCACGGGCGGTCGGTGGTGTGGGTCATCACCAGCCCGGTGGCGGGATCGTGGAAGGTCCAGCTGACGGGGCCGGTGGCCTCCAGGTCGACCGCGCGCTCGTAGCTGCGCGGGCGCGGCGGCACCACGGTCAGCACCCGGCCATCCTCGCTCAGGCCCATGGCCTGGTGCGGCCAGCGCGCCACCAGCGGGCGGTCGAAGGTCAGGGTCTGCTCGGGCGCGGCGCCGCGCCCGCCGGGGGCGATGAAGTCGTGGCGGTACTCCTCGAGCACCAGCGACCGCTCGCCCAGGTTCTCGACCCGGCAGTCGATCACCAGGCGGTCGCCCTCGGCGGCCAGGTCCTGGGTCATGCGCAGGGCGTAGCCGCGGCACGGCATGGGGTGGACGATGAAGCGCGCGCGGTCGCCGGCGGCCTCGGCGGTGACCGCGTAGGGGGTGCAGGCGTAGCGGTGGAACAGGCGGTAGCGGCGCAGGTCGGGCCGCCGCAGCAGGCCCACCCCGACCTTGGGGAAGTCCTCGCCCGGCAGGCAGTCGTCGAAGCCGCAGGGGCCCTCGATGCCGAACTCCTGGCACAGCCCGGCGCCGCCGGTGGTGAATCCAACCTGCGACACCCCTTCCTCGCCGCAGAACGGGTGTCGGCCGTCGAGCACCACCTGGCGCACGAAGCCGGCACGCGAGAAGCGCGGGGTCTCGCGCCTGGCGTCAGGCTCGTCGATGTCGATGCGCAGGCGGTCGGAGGCGATGGTGATCATGGGGTTCCAGGCAGGAGGAGTTGCAGGCGGCGGTTGCCGGTGTCGCAGATCCAGGCCTGGCCGTCGCGGTCGACGCCCAGGCCCCAGGGCGTGTCGTAGCCGCCGAGGTCGCGCCCGGGCCCGCCCTGGCGTCCGAGCAGGCGCCCGTCGCGGCCGAGGCGGGTGAGGCGGGCGGCGGCGTATTCCGCCACCAGCAGGCTGCGGTCGGCGAGCAGCGCCACCCCGTAGGGGAAGCGCAGCTCGGGCGGGTGGTCGCCGCCGGGGATGGCGAGGAAGGTGCCGTCGTCGCGGAAGGCGGCGATGCGGTTGTTCATGGTGTCGGCGACGTAGAGCACGCCGTCATGCCAGCACAGCGACTGAGGGCGCTGCAGCTGGCCGGGGGCGGTGCCGAAGCAGCCGAAGCTGCGCAGGTGGGTGCCGTCAGGG
>JAKLKR010000364.1 GCA_023150565.1 Planctomycetota bacterium | reverse complement strand
GCCGCCGCCAGCTCCGGCGCCAGCGCCTCGGCCGGCATCGCGCGCAGCAATTCGGCCAGGACCTCGGCGGCGAGGGCGTCGAGCACCAGCGCGGCGGTGGCGCCGCCGCGCGCCGCCGCGTCGGCGATGCGCAGGCACAGCGCGCGCAGCCGGCCGCCGCCGTCGTCCAGCACCTGGCGGCGGGGATCGACCGGGCCGGCAAGGATGTCGGCCGACAGCCCCGGCGCGGGGCCGGGCTCGGCCTCGATGGTGAGGGCGTGGAAGCGCAGCGGCCCGGGGCAATGGTCCTCGTGCCAGCCACCGGGCCGCACCAGCACCGCCTGGCCCGGGACCGCGGTGGCGGGCAGGCCGTCGAGCAGGCAGGCGTAGCGCCCCTGGTGGGGCACCAGCAGCTCGTAGTGGGGGTGGCGGTGGCGGCCGGCGCGGTGGCCTTTGGCGCACACCTGGGCGTGCAGCATGCGGTAGCGCACCCGGAACGGCAGCGCCGCCAGGCCGTCATCCGGGCGCGGATAGGCGCGGTAGCCGTGCCCGGGGGCGACCTCGGGCACGCCGTCGAAGCCGCCAGGCGCAGGCTCGCGCGGCAGGCCGGCCGCCATGGCTCAGTCCAGGCCCGGGATCACCACCGTCTCGACCTGGGCGCAGCCGTCGCTGGAGCTGTGCGGCGAGGCGGCGCCGATCCAGTGCGCGCGGCAGCGGATGCCGTCGGCGGCGTCGATGCCGGTGGCGGCGGCCTCGACCAGGAACGGGCGCACCAGGTCGGCCAGGTGCAGGGCGGCGGCCGGGATCACCGCCGCCACCTCCCAGCCGCCGGGCACCGCGCGGGTGGCCAGCTCGCCGCCCTCGCTCGCCGGCAGCCCGCGGCCATCGACGTGCTGCATGCGCGCCGGCTCGCTGCCCACCGCCGGCACCAGGAACACCTGGCCCTTGGGCGCCTTCTCGTCCTGGTAGGCGAAGATCTCCAGCACCGAGCCCTCCCACGGGGTCGAGGCCGCCACCGGGTCGCTGTCGAGCACGGTGGCGAGCAGGGCCAGGCGGTCGCCCGCCAACCCCAGGCGCAGCTCGCCGCGGCACTTGCCGCCCAGGCTGGTGAGCGGCTGGCCGGGCAGCCCGGCGAGCAGGCGGGCGGCGTCGGCGGCGGTGCGCGCGGTCGACACCCGCGGCACCTGCACCGCGCCGCGCGCCTGCAGGCGCACGCGGTGCGGCACCGCCCCGGGCAGGGCGGCGGCGACCTCGACCGCGATCGCGCGCGTGCCGGCGCGCGCGCTCACCGTCACCTCGCCCTCCCAGCGCTGGCCGGGGCCCAGGCGCAGGGTGGACGGCAGCCCGGCGACCACCGCGGCGCCGGCGTCGGCACGCAGGGCGCCGCGGGCGGCGCGCGGGCCGCGGTTCTCGACCGCCACCCGCAGGCGGGCGGACAGCGCCCCGGCGGCGGGGGCGAGGCCCTGCAGCACCTCGATGGTGGTCTCGACCGCCGGACGCTCACGCACCAGCGGCGGCTTCCAGGCCGCGAAGGAGGCCGGCAGCGGCTTGCGCCGGGGACCCGCCAGGGCGGGATCGAGCGGCTTCACCCGCAGCGCCAGCGCCGGGCTGCCGGGCATGGCGCGGAAGTCGCCGCCGGCGGGGTCGAGCAGCAGCGGGTCGGCGGCGACCAGGCCGCGGTGCTGGCCTTCACCGGCGAGCGAAGACAGCAGGCGGTCGCCGCAGCGCGGCTCGCCGCGCGGATCGAACACCAGGTTGCGAGCCCACAGCACGTGGTCGGGCGAGCAGCCGCAGGCGGCCTGCATCTGCCCCGACTGCACCAGCACCAGGTTGCGATCCAGGGTGCAGGAGCGCTGCTGCTCCATGCGCCCGAGGTTGAAATGGCCGTCGCCGGCCGCCAGCACGTTGCCGCGCGCCTGCACCGCCCGCCCGTAGTGCATGAAGAAGGCGGGGCCGCCGGTGCGGTGCACCAGGTTGCCCTCGACCAGGAACTCCGACGACCCCTCGTCGAGGTAGATGCCCCAGCCGCCGTAGCCGTAGCAGGCGATGTCGTGCAGGTGGTTGCCGCTGATGGTCGAGCCGGGATGGCGGCCGAGGGTGTAGATGCCGCCGTTGTCGCTCAGGATGCGGTCGTGGTTGATGTGGTGGACGTGGTTGCCCTCGATGCGGTTGCCGACCGTGCGCGAGCGCTGGTAGCCCCAGATCCAGCCGCACGAGATGCCGGTGTAGCGGATGTGGCTGATCTCGTTGCGCAGCACCCGGTTGCCGCCGCTGTTGCCGATCAGCACGCCGATCCCCGAGAGGTAGCGCCGGCCGCAATCGCGGATGGTGCAGTCGGCGATGGTGGTGGCCAGCGGGCGGTCGTTGAGCGGCTGCTGCGGCACCCCCACCGCCGGGGTGTGCGGGGCCAGCTCCTCGTGCCCGACCGCCACCCCGCCGGCGCCGAGGTCGTGCAGGGCGCAGGCGGCGATGGTGTTGGCGTGGCTGGGCGACTGCACCTCGATCGCATAGGTGCCGAGGTGGGCGAGCTCGCAGGCATAGAGCGCGCAACGCTCGGCGTGCTCCAGCACCACCGCGCCGGGCACGTCGAAGGCCGCCTGCACCGCACCGCTGTTGGCGGGGGCGCGTTCCCAGTCGTTGTGCGCCAGCACCAGGCGCTCCAGGCGCAGGTCGCTGACCCCGCCGGCGAAGCGCACCAGCTCGGGCAGGCGCGGGGCGGTGGGGGCGAAGGCGGCGAGCTGCTCGCCCGGCCGCGGCAGGTAGTACAACCGGCCCTCGGCGCGGTCGAGGTACCACTGGCCGGGGGCCAGGGCCTCGCGCACGTTCTCGACCCAGTAGCGCGCCGGCTCGCGCTTCTCGTCGCGCAGGCTGCCGATGGCCTTGGCCGCGAACCGCACCACCCGGCGCTGCTCGTCCACCGCCACCGGGCGCAGGTGCATGTCGAACCACAGCTGCAGGGCCACGATCTTGACGTCGGCGAGGTTGCGGAAGGCGCGCAGGTCGCCGGCACGGTACTCGGCGCGCTCGGGGCCGTTGCCCCAGTCGAAGCCGCTGTCGCCCTGGCCATCGAGGCCGGCGAACTGGAAGGTGCCGGTGGCGGGCAGGCGCGGACGTTCCAGGCGCTCGGCGCCGCGCCACAGCTGGTGGAAGTTCCAGGCCCCGCTGCGCACCTCGGGCAGGTCGAGGGCCCAGCAGGGCTTGCCGTCGACGCTGGACTCGGCGAAGCCCTCCAGCCGGCGTCCGCCCGAGAGCACCGCCCGTTCGCCGGGGAAGGCGGCCCAGGTCACCGGCGCCTTGGCGCTGCCGCCGTCGGCGGGGCCGAACACCAGCGGCGCCTCCAGCTCGTAGGTGCCGGCGCGCAGCAGCACCTGGGCCGGGGCGCCGGGGCCGCCCTTGCGCAGCGCACGCAGCAGGGCCTGGGCGCGCGCCGGGGTGCGTACCGGCCCGTCGCGGCGGTCGGCAGTCGGCGCGGCGGGCAGGCCGCTCCAGCGGTCATCGCCCTGCGGGCTGACGTGGAGGGTGATGGAGGCGGTGCGGCGGGCTCGGGGCATGGGCCGGGAGCATACCCAATCCCAGCGGGGCGCCACCGCCCGGCGCAGGGCGTTCGGCTGGCCGTGCGCGGCGCGCGTTCAGGGACGGGGAACGGCCGTGCGCACCACCTGGCTGGGCGCGGCAGGGGCAGCGGGCGGGCGCTGCTGCTGGCGGTGGCGCTGGAACTGCTCGAAGTGCTGGAAGCGCGGCGGCTGCGCCGCCGGCGACGGATGCAGCCGCACCGGGTCGTAGGTGATCTGGACGGCATAGGCCACCACCGCCATCTCGATGAATAGCACCCCGGCCGCGAGCAGGACGCGTTTGATCTGGTCGGCCACCGTGCGCGCCTGGATGGTGGCGGCGACGATGGCGATGCCAACGCAGATGTAGAGCGAGTCGTAGAGCAGGCGCTCGGCCCAGGCCGCGCCACAGCACCCGAGCAGGAACAACGACGGGATCAGGCCGTAGATCAGCAGCGCCGGGAGGGAAACGGACCGCATGCGCATCGGGGGTAATCCTTACAGGCGGAGTCAAACCATACCATCCTGGAGAATCATACAACCGGTTGTATTAATGAGATGACAGCGATATAATCTGATGATTTTACCCATTATCAGAAATGGCACCGGGGCGCGCCGACCTTCGCCATCCCATTGGCGTCGTATGCGCTAGCTCGCGGAAC
>JAKLKR010000363.1 GCA_023150565.1 Planctomycetota bacterium | reverse complement strand
CCTGCCCGTGGCGCAGCACCACCCGCGGCCAGGAGCACCAACTGATGGCCGAGGCGCACCGCCTGGAGGAGGACGCGCTGCGCCGCGAGGGCGCGCTGCTGTCGACCGCCGCCGGATGGGCGCCGTCGGCCCATGCCGCCGCGCTTGAGGTGCTCGACCCCGCCCGCCTGGGCGGCGGCTGGGTCACGGTGCCGGGCCAGGCCCTGCGCCGCCCCGCCACCGGCCTGCTCGACCCCGCCACCGGCGGGCGTTTCCCCTTCGAGGACGAGCGCGACGCCGAGTGGGTGCCCTGCGATGCCGGCGCGCCGCGACCGCCGGTGCCGCGCGACGACATCTGGGGCTTCCCGGTGGTGGCTCGGCGGGCGTGGGTGCCGGTGCCCGGCGGCCGCCGGCGGCTGGTGCTGGACGACCGCCCGCAGGCGCCGCTGGCGGCTTCAGCTCCCACCGGCGATGCCGCTGGCTGGCGCTGGCGCTGGGACGCCCGCCGTGGCGCGCTGGCCGCGGTGCAGCGCGGCGGCCGCGAGCTGGTCGATGCCGCCGCCCCCTGGGAGCTGGGCGCGGTGGTGCTGCGCCAGGTCGACGGCTGGGCGCCGTGGGCGGCGCTGGACGCCCGCGCCGGGCTGCAGGACCGCTGGCGCGAGAGCGCGCCGCCGGCCCTCGACGGCCACCTGCTGCCGTCGGCCTACGGCTTCCACGCCGCCTGGCGGCGCGAGCACCCGGCCTGGCGCGACTGCCGCCAGGAGCTGCGCCTGCTGCCCGACGGCGCCCTCGCCCTGCGCACCCGCATCTGGCTGCGCGAGGAGCTGGGGCCGCTCGGCCTGTGGCTGGCTCTGCCCCTGGCCGGCGCCGGCGTGCTGAGCTACGACGCCCTCGGCCATCCCACCCGGGTGGGCGCCGACCAGCTGCCGGGGTGCTGCGGCGAGCACGTCGCCGCTGGGCGCTGGCTGGCCCTCGACGACGGCGCGCAGCGGGTGGCGCTCGACACCACCGACACCCCGGTGGTGTCGCTGGGCGGCATCCACGCGCGCAGCGGCCGCCGCGCCGCCGCCCCCGAGCGCCCCTGGCTGCTGCCCTGCCTGTCGTCGTCGTGGTGGTTCACCAACTTCCCCCACACCCGCTCGCAGCTGATCGACACCCGCCACGTCCTGCGCGTGCTGCCGGCGGGGACGACCCCGCCCAGCGACGGCAACCTCGACCTGCCCTGCCGGCCGGTGGGGTAGCGGCCGCTACTGCGGCACGATCTCGATGGTGTGGCGGTGGGTAGCGACCTCCAGGCCGGACGCCTCGGCGCGCTCCTTCCAGCGTGCGGCCAGTGCCGCCTGGATGGCGTCGGCGTGGGCCGCCACCGCGGCGTCGCCGCTGGCGATGGAACGCGCCTTGGCCAGGCCCATGAAGGTGCCGCGCACCAGGTCGCCGTCGAAGGCCTGCCGGCGCTCGACCGCTGCCGCCAGCCGTTGAAGGTTCGGCTCGAACGGGGTCTCCTCGAACAGTTCCATCAGGTTGATGCCGGCCGCGAGGGATTCAGCGCTGGCGGTGATCTCCTGTTTGCCCCAGCGCACCCGGGCCTTGGCCGTGGGCAGGCCCTTCACCAGCAGGGTCAGGCGGGCGAGGTCGCGGGCGAAGGGCAGGTCCGCCAGGATGCTGCGTGCCTCGCGCGGGCCCAGGTATCCGTAGCGGTCGCTGTCCACCGTGAGGGAGCCGCCCTGGCGTGCGGCGATGCGATGCCCGCCGCCGGCGCTGGCCTCGCCCGTCCAGTCGAGGGTAATGGTGCCGAGGTCGCCGTCGGCGCCCAGGGCGCGCAGCACGGTCCAGGCGATGGCGAGGTGGCCGTTGGGCCCGGGATGGACGCCGTCGCCGCCCAGCAGCAGGTAGCGCGGGCCGTGGCGGCGCTTGGCCGCGGCCATGATGTCCAGCAGATCGCTGCTGAGGTCGCCGAACGGCAGCTGCTGCTGCCCGGCGAGGGCGCGGGCGCGGTCGCGCAGGCGGGCGAGGGTCTGGTTGTAGAGGACGGCATCGGTGCCGGGGCGGTGGAACGGGCCGGTGTCGAACGAGGTGGTGTCGACCGCGCCCGGCGCGATCACCACCGGCTGCGCGCCCAGCCGGCGGGCACCATCCACTGCCAGGGCCAGGGCCTTGGCGTACTTGTCCGCCCTCCCCTCGTCCGGCGGCAGGTAGCAGCCGTCGTTCATCCCGTAGAGCATGGTGATGGCGGTGGGCCGGAACCACCCCGCGGCCACCTCCAGGCGGCGCTGGAAGCCGCCCATGTCCTCGCCGCCCCAGCCGGCCTGGACCACCTGGACGCGCAGGGCGGGATGGCAGGCGCGCAGGTAGACCTCGACCATCCGGCTGTACTGCAGCTGCTCGGTCAGCGAATCCCCGGCGATGAGCAGGCGGGTCCCCGGGCGCAGGATGGGTTCGCCCGCCGCCGCCGGGCGCAGGGCCAGGATCAGCGCGACGATCAGGAACGGGATATGCCGGTGGAGGGGCATGTCAGTAGACCCCGTCGGTGAGCAGCAGGGTCTGGCGGCGCTCGCCATGGCCGTCGAGGAAGGTCATGTTCACCCCGCCGCGGTCATGCGCCCAGGGGATCCAGCCGTTGGCGGCTCCGACCACCGGGTTGGCGGCGTAGAGGTACCAGCTGCCGTCGGCGATGGCGATCTGGCGGGTGGGCGACACGGTCGCGAGCGGCGCGGAGGAGATCCGGCTGTTGATGCCGTAGTTGAGCCAGTTGGTGGCGAAGATGGAGCTGGTGCGGCTGTTGGCCCGGCAGTGGTAGAGGGGCGAGGGCGGGCGCCAGTTCGGGGTGTGGTCGGTCAGCCACAGCCAGTCGAACCAGTAGTACGGCACGCTGGTGACCAGATGCCCGACCAGCAGGCCATCGCTGTCCTCGGCGTAGACCAGCATGGCGGTGACGAGCTGGCGCTGGTTGGAGGCGCAGGCCGAGCGTTTGGCGGCGTCCTTGACCGCCGACACCGCCGGCAGCAGCATCCCGGCCAGGATCGCGACGATGGCGATCACCACCAGCAGTTCGATGAGGGTGAATCCGCGCCTTCCAACGACTCGTCCCGCCGATGGCGGGACCGCCGGCCGGGCCGGCGCCTGGGCCTGCGGCCCAGGGAGCCGTGTTTGCACGGGGGCTGCGCCCCCGCTCCGCTCCGGGCCCAAAGGCCCTTCGCCCCCCAGCAGCCTGCGGCTGCTCACGGCTGGGATCCCCCGGGCAGCGGCCACAGCGGCAGGTCATGGGAGCCGGGAGCCAGCCCCTGGATGGGACCGGGCAGGCGGGCGGCCGCGGCGGGATAGGGGTGGCCGAGCAGGTCGATGCCCAGGACGTGCCCGCCCAGCGCCTCGTCGGGGCAGGTGCGGCCGGCGGCGAGATGCTCGGCCCCGTCGATGCGCAGCACCGGCAGCAGGGAGCGGATGCGCAGCCCCAGCCCGCGCGGCTCGAACACGCTGGCGGCGTCGTTGCCCATCAGGCGCGCCCACTGCAGGGGCGTGAAGTCCGGCCGCGCCGCCCACGCGGCGGGATCGGGTACCGGCCCGGCATCGGGCATGGCGGCCAGCTGCCGGGAGAACTCCGCCAGCGCCTCGGCCAGCGGCACCGCCGCCTTCAGGTTGTGGTCGGCGAGGGAGAAGGGCCGCGCACCGGCATGCAGGATCAGGTTGGCGTCGGAGCGGTTGTCGAGGTTGAGGCCGTCCGGCCAGGGCAGGGCGATGGCGGTGCCGCGGTTGCCGGCCAGCAGGTTGGCATAGATGCGCTGCCCGGCGGTGAGCACCCGGCGCGGCCGTTCCGGGTGGGCGGTGCCGTGGCCGTCCTGGCGGTCGGTGACGGTTCGCATCATCACCCCGCAGCCGGCGTTCGACAGCGCCAGGTTGTGCACCACCACCACATCCGAGGCGTCGTGGCTGTAGATGCCGTGGCCGGGGTAGAAGGCCCCTTCGGCCCGCGTCCCCGCCACCAGGTTGCTGTCCACCAGCAGGTGGCCGTTGGTGAATTCGAGGAAGAGGCCGGCGCGCTGGTTGTTGAGCACCACGTTGCGGGTGACGCGGGCGCCGCGCAGGTGGTTGTCGAGCCAGATCCCCGGGCCGTCGTTGTCGGCCACCAGGTTGGCCTCCACGCGGGCGTTGGAGCACATCAGCTTGATCCCGCCCCATTCCTCCCAGCCGGTGTCGCCGTGTGAATATCCGCCGCGGTTG
>JAKLKR010000362.1 GCA_023150565.1 Planctomycetota bacterium | reverse complement strand
CATGGTCGCCAGCGCCGCCACGGTCAGCGCCAGGCCGGCGGCGGCGGCCAGCGCCAGCGGGCGGAACCAGCGCAGGACGCGCTGGCGGCGGCGAACCGCCGCCAGCACGCGCTGCTCGAATCCGGGCGAGGGGCGCACCTGCACCCGCGCGGCGTCGCGGCGCAGCAGGTCGTCCAGGGGGTCGGAAGGACCGTGGTCGTCGCTCATGGCCGGTGCTCCTGGAGATGGGGGGCGAGTCGTTCGCGGGCGCGGTGCACCACCACCCGGGCGGTGGCGGCGTTGGTGCCGATCACCGCGCCGATGGCGTCGAAGTCCTGGTCCTCGGCATAGCGCAGCCACAGGGCCTGGAAGTCGCGCGCGGGCAGGTGCCGGCGCGCCACCGCCCACACCGTGTCGGCGAGCGGGTCGCGTTCGCGCTCGGCGGGCGCGGCGGGGTCGTGGTCGCCGAGCGGGGCATGGCCGCTGGCGTCGCGCCGGCGGTTGGCGGCCAGGCGCAGGGCGATGGTGTAGAGCCAGGTCGAGAGGGCGTAGCGGGCGTCGTAGCGGGCGAGATGGCGGTGGGCGCGGATGAAGGTCTCCTGCACCACGTCCTCGGCATCGGCGTGGCCCAGGCCGCCGGCGGCCAGGAAGCGCAGCAGGCGGGGGGCGAACTCCTGCACCAGGGTGGCGAAGGAATCCTCGTCGCCCTGGAGCGCGGAGCGCACCAGGGCGGCGTGGTCGGCGGCGGTGGCGGCCAGGGCCGGGGCCATGGCGGCGGTCAGAGGTCCTTGGCGCCGGCCGCCTCGGCGGGGGTCATCAGGCTGTGGCGCTCGGCCTTCTTCTTCTCCTCGAGCAGGTCGATCACCGCCTGGGACGCCACCGAGCTGGTCACCACCACGCTGGGACCCTCCTGGCGCACCTGGACGTTGCGCAGCAGCTCCTTGGCGGCGGGCGGCATCGGCTGGCCGTGCTTGGGGTCGCCGCCGGCCTGCAGGTTGCCGAGCGCGACCAGGCCCTGGACCAGCTGCTGCATCTGCTGGGCGGTATTGGCGTCCTTGGCGACCAGGTCCATGCGCAGGGCGAAGCGGTCGCCCTCCTCGGCCACCGCCAGGGTGGCGGTGCGGGCCTGGGCGAGCAGGCGCGCGCCCGGGTCGTTCTTGCCCTCCTGCAGCTTGGCGAGGTCCTCGACCGCCACGCTCGCCACCAGCGCGCCGGTGGGGGCGTTGGGGCTGGGCAGGCGGGCGCCTGCCTTGCCCTTGAACACGTCCAGGCTGGCGCGCAGGCGGTTCTCGGTGTTGCCGATCGCCAGGCGGTCGCCCAGCACCCAGCCGAACTGCTCGCGGTCGTTCTTCTTCTCGTCCAGCCAGCGGTGCAGGGTCACGCCCTGGTGCTGGAGCGCGCGGTAGCCCTTGGCGTTGACGATCACGCTGGCGAGCTGCTCGGCGTTCCAGCGCCCCTTGGCGATGATCAGGTGGTGGTTCTCGTCCTGGTCGGAACCGCAGATCACCACCCGCTCGACGTCGGTGAAGGGGTCGCAGCCGGTGAGCTGGGTGATGAACTGCAGCCCGGCGGCGTGCTCGGGCTGCTGCGCCTCCTGGCGCAGCCAGCCGCCCAGGCGGCCGGCGAGCAGGGGCTTGGCGTCGACCTGGAGCGCCCAGCGGCAGTCGGCGGGCACCGCGGTGAGGTCGAGCTCGGAGGCGGTCAGGCGGGCGGCGAAGAGGGCGGTGGCGAGCACCAGCGCGAGGGCGAGGACGGGGCGAAGGCTCATGGGGGTCTCCGGGGGATGCCTGTCCTACACCGGCCGGGTCGGGGGCGTTACAAGGGGGTTCGGATGGTGGTTGATGGTTGGTGGTTCATGGTTGACCAGTGCTGTACCGCTGATGCCTCCATCAACCATCAACCATCTTCAACGCTTCACCCGCGCCCAGAACCCCTTGCCATCGCGCACCAGCTGCAGCACCAGCTCGCTGCGGCGGGCGAGCTGGCGGGCGTCGGCCTCGGTGTGCAGGGCGCCCAGGGTGCGTTCGCCCAGCACGCGGTCGCCGGGCTTGATGCCGGCGGCGGCGGCCGGGCCTTCGGGGTCGGCCCACGACACCAGCAGTCCGGGCTTGCGGTCGTCGTTCAGGCGCATGCCGAAGCCGGCCAGCTCGACCCCGTCGCCCTGGGCCAGGCGCTCCAGCTCCTCGCGCCCGACCGGCACCAGCTGGGCCTTCACCTCCTGGCCGCCGCGCCACAGGGTCAGCGCCACCGGCTCGCCGATGCGGCAGGCGCGCAGACGGGCGCTGAACTGCATCTGGTTGCGCACCCGCACGCCGTTGAGCGCGAGGATGAAGTCGCCGCTGCGCAGGCCGGCCTCGGCCGCCGGCGAGGCCGGCACCACCCCCGCGACCGGCGCCCCGCCCGGAGGCGGCACGCCGAGCTTGGCGAGCTGTTCGGCGGTGAGGTCCTGGGGCGGCATGTTGACCCCGATCGCCGGCCAGCGCACGGCGCCGTGGTCGACCAGGTCCTCGGCGATGCGGCGCGCGAGGTTGGCGGGGATGGCGAAGCCGAGGCCGATGCTCGCCCCGGTGGTCGACTTGATCGCGCTGTTGACCCCGATGATGCGCCCCTGGATGTCGACCAGCGGGCCGCCGGAGTTGCCGGGGTTGATCGCGGCGTCGGTCTGGATGAACGACTCGATGCCGCCCATCGAGCGGTACACCCCGGTGGAGCGGTCGGTGGCGCTGATGATGCCCTGGCTGGCGGAATAGCCGACCCCCAGGGGGTAGCCCAGCGCCACCACCCAGTCGCCCACATGCACGCGGTCGCTGTCGGCCCAGTCCACCGCCGGCAGGCGCGGCAGGGGCACGCTGAGCACCGCCAGGTCGCTCTCCAGGGTCCCCCCCACGAATTCCGCGTCGACCTCGCGGCCGTCGTTGAGCTCGATGCGCAAGCGGTCGTGCACCAAGGGGTTGCCACGGGCGTCGCGGACGAAGCGCTGGTCCTCGTTGGTCTGCAGCACGACGTGGGCGTTGGTCAGGATCAGGCTGCGCTTGTCGTCGGAGCGGAACACGAAGCCGGAGCCCTCGCCGACCTCGACCTCCTGCTCGGCGAAGAGCAGGCGGAATCCACGGCGGCCGACCGGCACGCTGACGTTGGCGCGGATGTGCACCGCCACCACGCTCGGGGCCACCACCTCGTGGATGAGGTTGAAGGCGCGGCTGAGACGGGCGATCTCCGGCCCCAGCACCTTGAGTTCGTCACGGGCCTTGCTGCGAGCGGCATCGTCGAGCGCCGGCAGGGCTTGGAACGCCAGGCAGAGGGCGAAGCAGGCGGACAGGCGGTTGTGCAACATGGGGTTCCCCCACCCAGGACGAGTGGAAGGTCACCATCTGACCGGCGGAGATGAGGGAAGGGACGGGAAGCCCGGTGCTATTTGACCGGTGAGGTCGGCGGCATGCCGGGCCCGCACCAGATGTCGGCTTCGCCCATCCCGCCGGCGGTGTTGGGCGGGATGCGGTCGATGTTGGAGGCCCGCTGGGACACGGGACGATCATCGTAGTTGCCGACCGGGGGCACGCCCAGCGGCTCACGCGCGCCCGGCTCGTCGACCTGGTACCAGCCGGCGATGGCCTGGCCCTTGAGCGGACGCAGGGGCGGCGCGTCGGGCTGGTCGCTCATGCGTCCGAGGGCGAACACGGGAATGGTGGATTCGCCGCGTCGGGGCTCATCGTAATAGCCCCCCACCGGCAACGGGGTGAGCTTCTGGCCCGGCTGCACGCAGCGGGTGCCGCGGTGGTCGCGGTCGATGGCCGGGGTGCTGGCGGGCAGTTCGTAGACCTCGGCCGCTTCGGAACGGGTCCAGCGCGCCGGCGCGGCATAGGATTCCGCCGCCGAGGTGGGCAGCGCGCGAGTGGCATAGTAGGCGTCGTCGCCGCAGCCGGCGAGGGCGAACACACAGGCCACGAGGGGGAGGAGCCGGCGGCGATCCATGGGCCGGGGATGGTGCAGGACAGCGGTGGCGGCGGCAAAGCGTTTTCCTGCCGCTGGCAGCCACTGTGGCACAAGGCGCTGGCACCCCGGCGGGCGCGGGCGACAAACCCGCCATGCCCACCACGCATCCAACCCCTCCTCCCGCCGACGGCGGGAGCGCCAGCTTCGCCGGCGCCGGCACCTGCGGTGCCGGGGGTCGTGTCACCTCCGGGGGCTGCCCGCCCCCGGAACGCGCCTCCGGCGC
>JAKLKR010000361.1 GCA_023150565.1 Planctomycetota bacterium | reverse complement strand
CGGGCTGTTTCAGCCCGGTGTCCGCCCAGGCTGCCATGGCACCACTGGCGCGGGGTTCCGGAGTGCACCGCCGCCAAGCCCGCTCATTGCTCGATGGGGGTCAGGATGCGGTACCCCTCCGGCGCCGGACAGGACGCCGCCAACGAGGCCTGTTCGGCAGGATCGAGGTCACGGAAGGCGATGCCCAGCACTACCAGCGGGGCGCCGATCACCACTCCGCCGCGAGGCCAGGTCTGACCGGACCCCTCGCCCCAGGTCCATCTGCTCCACGGTGGTTGCCCATCGCTGGTGGCGACCATGGACATCACGGTGAGCACCCTGCGCCCTGGCATCGACAGGGAATAGGTTCGGTTGACCAGCCAAGCCGGATCCGGTTCGAGCACCGGCGCGCCCTCCCCGGCCGGGAAGCCGATGGCCTCTGGGGCGACCACCGCAATCTCGATCTCGTTGCCTTGCAAGCCGAGCCGCCGGGCCGGGTTGAGGATCAGCACGCAACCTGATGGCGGGCGCACCCAAAGCGCGGTCACCGCCCCGGTGGCAAAACGAACCTCCAGGGGTTGGATTTCGCTGCAGTCCGCGACCGGCCGTGCCGCGATCCGGGGAACCAGCGTGATCCGACCCCCTGCATCGGTGGTGCGGCCTGCGGTTTCGACCTCGAGATGGCTGATGTCCAGCCGAGGGGAGGAGTGACGGCCGGGAATACCTCCACCAAGAACGATCCCGGCCGGCCAGGATCCTTGCCGGGCCGAGTCGGCGCTCACTGCCGATGCCGGGATGGCTCCGGAACGCGCTCCGGCCGCGACATCCGCCAGCGCGACCCCGGCCGCCGGTTCCCCCGCCCCGGTCGGGGACCCACGTGCGTGGAGGTACCAGCCGCACGCCAATCCCAGCGCCAGCAGCGCGGCCACGGTGGCGGTCCCGGTCATGGCCGCCACCGTCCTGGCTGGCGCCAACGCCTCGGCCGCCTGCACGCGATCGCCGCCTGCCAAGGCCAGGGCCAGGGCCGCAGCCCCCACCCGCACCCCGCGGCCAGCCAGGCGCTGGCGCATGCATCCCAACGCGCGCTGCACCCGACGATGCACGGTCAGGCGGGTCAGCTGGTCAGCCCGCGCCACCTCGGCCTGGGTCTCGCCATGGAAGAACAGCCGTACCAAGAGCTGGCGGTCGCCGGCATCCAGTTCCGCCAGGCAGGGCTCCACCAGGTCCTCCAGCACGGAAGGCTGGCTGACCGACACTGGGGCAACCGATCGCGCCTCATGCAGACGCCGGCGCTGCTGGGCACGTCCATGGTTCAGTGCGCGATTGGTGGCCACCGTACGCAGCCAGGCCCCCGGCTGGCCGCGGATGACGGAGGCCTGGCTGGTGAAGGAGATGAATGTCTCCTGCACCACATCGGCGCAGTCCTCGCTGCTGCGCAGCAGACGGCGGCAGATTCCCTCGACCATCGGCCGCTGACGGGCGATCAGTTCGGCCAGGGCGTCCTGATCCTGGCGCTCGCGCCAAGCTGCCAGCAGCAGGCCATCGCGGCAGTCCTGGTCGTGGTAAGACTCGGGGTGGTCCATGGCGACGGGCTCCGCAATCAGGTCTGACACCGGTCTCGGCACCTTGTTTCAGCGTAGCTGCCCAGGCCCCCTTCGCCGCCGGCGAAGGGGGCCTCTCCGTCCGCGTGCAACCATCTGCCTGCGAGGGGACACGCTCAAGCGCACGGCAGCAGGCGGCGGATCAGCCGTCGTGCAGGGCGTGGTCGGCGGGCAGGTCCTCGCCCCGCCACAGCCGCACCTGGGTCCAGGGCTGGGCGGGCGTGCTCCAGAACGGATCCTCGGGCGGCAGCCCGAGGGGCAGGAAGGCGGTGCTGGCGAGGTACAGGCTGCCGGTCGAGATGTAGCCCTCCATCAGGCCGGGCTGGTGTCCGGCCAGGCCCGGCATCAGCCAGCCATCGGCGTCGTAGGTGCCAGGCGCCCCCAGGGTGCGCGCGATCACCGCG
This sequence comes from Planctomycetota bacterium, assembly GCA_023150565.1. Taxonomy (GTDB): domain Bacteria; phylum Planctomycetota; class UBA11346; order UBA11346; family UBA11346; genus JAKLKR01. Next base: position 2,216 of record JAKLKR010000361.1, on the reverse strand, counting down.
CCCAGGGCGCCACGCACCTGGGCGGGCGCGAGGTCGGCGGGCAGGCGGTGTTGGAGCGCCGCCTGGGCGAGCAGCTGGAAGGCGCCGCAGCGGTAGGCCAGGCTGCGCCCAAGCGGCGGAAAGGAGCCATCGGCGGCGATCAGGCGCTCCTGCACCGCGGCGGCACGAGTGAAGCGCGCCGCCGACGCCGCGCGCAGCCCGGCCCAGGCCCCGGCCGCGCCGGCGGGCTCGTCGAGGGTGGCGAGCACGTCGACCAGCATCGGCTGGATCACGAAGCTGTTGTAGTAGTCGTGGTGGAAGCGCGGGCCGTCGCCGTAGGCGCCGTCACCCACATACCACTGCTGGTGGCTGCGCAGGGCGTGGTCGACACGCATCGGGTCCCAGGGCGCGCCCAGGCGGTGCAGGCCGGCCTCGATCATGGCGGCGAACAGCAGCCAGTTGTTGTTGAAGGCGAGGCGGTCGCGGGTGCGGGCGAGGGCGGCGGCCAGGTTGGCGCGCACCGCTGCCGGGCACTCCGCCACCAGCGCGCCCGGGGCGCGCACCAGGGCGTGGGCGAGGAAGGCGGCGTCGACGATCGGCTGCTGGCCCTCGGCGAAGTTGACCCGGTCGGGATGGACGAGGTCGCAGGCCACCGCCAGAGCCTGGCGGGCGGTGGTGGCGGCGTGGCGACGCAGCTCCTGCTCGTCGGCGTCGCCGCCGGTGCCCTCCAGCCACGGGGCGATACCGGCGAGGGTGCGGCCAAGCGCCTCGAGGTGGGTGAAGCGGGCGCGCTCGGCGGCATCGGTCCCGGGCGCGCAGCGCAGCGGCAGCCCGGCGTGCAGCCGGCCGGCGGCGGCGGATTCCAGCACCGGCCGGGCCAGGCGCCAGAGGTGGTCGAGACAGGTGCGGCGGTCCATGGTCGCAACCTGACCCGGAGGGAGGGCCGCGACAAGCGCCGGTCAGCCGGCGGCGGCGGTGCCCAGTCTGCCGGCGAGGTAGAGGTCGCGGCTCTCGCGCCGGCGCACCTTGCCCGAGGTGGTGCGCGGCAGCAGCCCGGTGCGCAGCGGCACCACCACCTCGACCAGCAGTTCGTGGCGGCTGAACACCGCCTTGCCGACGGCGGCGCGCAGCGCCGCCAGGGCGGCGGCATCGGCCGGGCGGCTGGCCATCTCGACCGCCGCCACCAGCTGCTGGCCGTCGCCGTCGGCGCTCTGGAACACCGCGCAGGCGCCGCCTCCGCAGCCCGGCACCAGCTCCTGGATGGTGGTCTCCAGATCCTCGGGGTGGTGCTTGCGCCCGTTGACGATCACCAGGTCCTTGATGCGTCCGGCGATGAACAGCTCGCCCGCGGAGAGGAAACCGAGGTCGCCGGTGCGCAGCCAGGTGCCGGGTTCGCCCGCCAGACGGCCGGCGAAGGCCTCGTCGCCGCGCCCGCCCCAGTAGCCGGCGGCGACGTGCGGCCCCTGCACCCACACCTCGCCCACCGTGTCGTCGGGCAGACGGGTGCCCAGCCCGGGATCGACCACCGCCACCGGCGACTGCGGCAGGCCGCAGCCCACCACCGGGTTGCCGCCGTCGCGGCCAGGCACCGCCCGGGCGCACCAGCCGCGGGCGGGACGCCCACCGCTTACCAGCAGGGTGGCCTCGGCCATGCCATAGCAGGGCAGCCAGGCGCGCCGGTCGAAACCGGCGACCGCGAGCAGATCCCCGACCCGTTCCAGGGTGGAGGCGCGCACCGGCTCGGCCCCGCTGTAGGCCACCCGCAGCTGCGACAGGTCGAGGCCGGCGAGGTCGGCGGGGCCGAGGCGCTCGGCGAGCAGGCGCCAGGCGAAGTCGGGGCCACCGGTGACGGTGGCGCGGAAGCGCGACAGCGCCGCCAGCCAGCGCAGCGGCTTGCGGATCATCGCCTGCGGGGTCAGGTGGATGCTGTGCTGGCCGATGTCGACCGCCTGCACCACCGAACCGATCAGGCCCATGTCGTGCAGCAGCGGCAGCCAGTTCACCACCACGTCGTCGCGTTCCATGGCGAAGGCGGCGCGGATCAGCGCGCTGTCCGCCGCCAGGTTGCCGTGGGTCACGATCACCCCGCGCGGGGTGCCGGTGGAACCGCTGGTGTACTGCAGGAAGGCGGGGTCGGCGGCGTCCACCGCGGGCAGCTCCGCTCCGGACCCGGCGCACGCTTCGACGGTGATCACCGCCAGGCCCTGGGCGGCGGCCAGGGATTCGACCGTGGGCCG
>JAKLKR010000360.1 GCA_023150565.1 Planctomycetota bacterium | reverse complement strand
TTGCCGCCGTCGCCGCTGAAGATGTTGCGCCAGTTGCCGGCGATGAAGAACTCGTCGTGGTTCTGCGGGTTGACCGCGATGTTCTTGACCGAGCTCAGGCCGCTGGTGCCTTTGACCCATTCCTTGTTGCCGACCTCGTCGGGCTGGGTCGGGTTGCCGGTGGTGTCGTTGTGCACCAGGGTGTTGTGCGCCCAGGTGGTGCCGCCGTCATCGGAGGCATAGAAGTGGCCACCCCACTCGATGGTGGCGATAGCATAGACGCGCTGCGGGCGGCTGGGGGCCACGACCACCTCGCGCACCGCCAGCTTGGGGTTCGGCTTGTCCCCGAGCGTGACCGGCGCCCAGGTCTGGCCGCGGTCGGCCGAGCGCAGGGCGCCGTTGGTGCCGGCAGCCAGCCACAGCACCTTGGGGTCGGGGGTGACGCTTATGCACATCGCCGACTTGGGGGTGTCGAGCACCGCCCAGGTGGCGCCGGCGTCGTCGCTGCGCAGGGTGCCGAACCTGGTGTTGGTGAGGTAGACCGCGCCGTCGCCGGCGACCGCCACCGAGGACAGCACGTCGCCGCCCTTCTTCTCGGCCCCCTGACGGATGCCGGTCACCTTGCGGAAGTCGTTGCCCTGGTTGTTGGCGGCCCAGCCCTCGGCATCGCCGGACTTCTCCCAGTCGGCGACCAGCATGGTGGACTTGCCGTCGGCGGCCGCGCCTGCCTCCAGGGTGCCGGCGGCATCGGTGTGCAGCGCCACGCTGTCGAGCAGGACCTCGCCCTTCCAGCCGGGCTGGAAGGTGCGCACCGCGATGTGGATCATGCGCACCGAGTTGAGGTCGCTGAGCTTGCTGAGGTCGAGCGGCACCTCGACCCAGGCGCCCGGCTTGCCCTCGATCCAGTCGCCCTGCTGCCACTTCCAGCTGTCACCGCTCTGCACCACCAGCTGGGCCTGGATCGCCGGGGCGTCGCTGGGGATCATGAAGCGCACGGTCATGCGCTTGAAGGCCGACCAGTCCTTGGCCTTGTCGCCTTGGCCGAAGTGCTTGCTCACCCGCCCCATGGGGTCGTTGCCGGTGCCACCGGCATCGTAGCTGATGCGCGCCGAGCCGGTGCCGGTGAAGGCAGGCGGCGGGGGCGGCTTGGGCAGCGCTTCGCGGTAGGCCAGCTCGGCCCAGGTCTTGGCGCCGTCGGTGGTCTTCCACAGCTTGCCGGTGCGCGAGCCGACATAGACGGTGTCGGCATTCTTGGGGTCGATGGCGATGGCGCGCACCGAGCCGTCGCGTTTGGAGATGATGTCGAGCTTCTTGGCGTCGCTGTCGGCGATGAAGGTCCAGTTCGCCGCCCGGTCGGTGCTCTTGTGCAGGCCGCTGTCGGTGAGGGCATAGACCAGGTCGGGTGCCGCCGGGCTGGTGGCCATGCTGTAGACCGCGTAGTCGGTCAGGCCCTTGTTGGCGAAATTCCACTGCTTGGCCTTGTTGTCGCTGCGGTACAGCCCGGCGCAGTCGCTGCCCATGTAGAGCACGTTGGTGTCGGTCGGGTGCCACGACACCGCGAAGTAGAAGGCGCCGCCGCCCCAACCGACCGCCTTCCAGCCGGTGGTGGTGTCGGCCGGCTCCGCGGTCCACGCCGCAGCCGAGCAGGAGGCGAGGAGGGCGACACCGAGCAGCGTGCCGGACAGACGAGGGTGGTTGGCCATGGTGGTTCCCGTGGACTCAGGATAGGTGGGGCAACGTCGCCACATATTTAGGTAACGTTGCTATTTGTACGGTGCGGCAGTGACCGGCGTTGAGCCCCGGTGCCGGTCGCCAACCACGAAACAGGGGGATGCCATCGGCACCCCCCTTCCATTGCACCGCGTCGCCGCGTCGCCGTGGTCAAATCTCCTGCTACTGCAGACGAGTGCTCGCACTGGGATTATAGGGCATCCACATCGGATCCATCGCCCACTGCACCTCGGCGAATCGTTTGATCCCCACCGGAAGGGCCTGCACGTGGCAATCGGCGAAGGCGAAGTTGTTGCGCTGGGGATGGGCCAGACGGGTGCGCTGGTCGTTGAGCAGGCTGGTGCCAAAGGAACTGGTGGCGGTGATCGTCCAATATTCCGACAGCATGCATTTTTCCGCTTTGCGCGGCATCTGGCGTTGGGTGATGATGGCCGGCGCCTTCGGCGACAGCCAGTCGGCCCAGGCGAAGAAGTATTTCTGTGGGTCGTACTGCGGCCACCAAGTCGTGTACGAGGTCCAATACACCCCGGTGTAGGCATAGGTCGCCCCGGCCACGGTGCCGTTGGGGTTTTTGAGCGGCACCGCCGGGCAGCGCGCATTGCGCACATTCACCGCGGTGCTGTCGTCGCCCACGTACTGCTTGAGCAGCATGTGCCATTTCTCGCTCGGCCAGCGCTTGTTCTCCTCGGCGTAGGTGGTGAAGGCGTAGGCGTACTGCCGCATGTGGTCGGCGCAGCCCAGGGTGTTCACGCTGGTGCGCACGCTGTTGAGCGCGGTCATCAGCATGCCCGCCAGCACCGCCACGATGGTGATCACCACCAGCAATTCGATCAGCGTGAATGCGCCTGCGGCGCGGTGGTGGCGGGCGGTGGTCATGGCCGGCTCCGGGATCGGTTGGGGGCGAACGCTGATGAACTTTTAGCTAACGTTATCTATTTTTCAAGATGCGGTTGCCTGCACCCGACGCGCTGGCTGACTCACCCTTGATGGCGCGGTTGATGGTTTACGGCTGATGGTTTACCAGCGCGTTGCCAACGAGATGCCCCTTGTTCATCGGGTCACCCGCGGAGGGGAACGGAACCTTGTCGCAAACCATTGTGCGCCAACCATCAACCATGGACCATCAACCGCCACCGGCGGGTTTCGGGCTCACCCCAGGTCGGCGAGCAGCGACGACCACCAGGCGATGGTCTGGCGGCGGTCGGTCCAGGTCGCCACCACCCGCCCGCCGGCGACGGCCAGGGCCGGATAGCTGAACTCCCCCTCGCCCTCGGCCAGGTCGCGCAGGGTGCGCCAGGTCAGGCCATCGTCCGCCGACACCGACAGGCGCAGCGGGGTGCGTGGGCCCCAATCCTTGCCCACCGGATTCCACAGCAGCAGCAGCCTGCCATCGGGCAGCATCGCCACCGCGATGCCGGCATTGTTGTTGGGCATCCCGGTGGTGCGGGCCGGCGACCAGCTGCGGCCGTCATCGGCGCTGTCGCTGCGCAGGATGACACCCTGGTTGGAGCGCAGCAGGCAGTGGGCGCCGGTCGGCGAGGTCCACAAGGTGGGCTGGATGGCGCAGGCCCCCTCCGGCAAGGCCGGGTCGAGCCGGATCGGGGCGATGGTCCAGGTGCGGCCGCCGTCCTCGCTGCGGTCGATGTACGGCCACCAGGCGCGGCCGTCGGCGCCGCGCAGGCGCTCCTCGGAGGCCGGGGCCAGCCACGCCCCCGACGGGGTGGCGATCGGTGGGCAGCGCACCGGACCGCGCGCCAGGGCGTCGTCGGGGATGAAGGGCGCGGCCGGCCCCCAGGTCGCACCGCCATCCTCGGACAGGCTGCGCCAGGTGCGCCAGACCGCGCAGTCGGCACCGACCTTGAACCACAGGTGCAGGCGGCCGTCCGGGGCGGCGAACAGCACCGGATTCCAGTGCGCCTGCTGTCCCAGCTTGAACCAGCAGCGCGGCGCCGACCAGGCCCGCCCGTCATGCAGCGCACCCCAGATGGCGGTGTCGGGATCCTTCTCGGCGCTGCCGCCGAACCACGCCGCCGCCAGCCGGCCGTCCGCCAGGATGGCCACCGTGCTGGCGTGGCACTGGGCGAAGCCGGAGCCCGCGGGGAATAGCGGCGCGCTCATACGGCGACCTGGAACAGCGCGCGCAGGCGGGCCGCCTCGTCCGCCAGGCGTTGCGCGTGGCCATCCGGGCCGGCGGTCGAGCGCACCCGGCAGGTGGCGGTCATGGGCAGGCCGGCGAGCACCAGGGCCTCCTTGGTGGCGCGCGGATAGCCGATCTCGACCAGGGCGCCGAGGGCGGCCAGCTCGCGCTGCAGTTCGGGATCGCCATCGCGGCACAGCTGGGCGACGAGGTCGGGCACCAGGTTGGCGAGGATGGGCGAGGCGCCGGCGCCGCCGGCGGAGCACGAGGCGGAGATGTGCGCGGCATGGGCGTCGAACACCCGCAGCGGAGTGCCGGCGCAGGCGCGGATCTTGGCCGCGGTGGCGGCGATGTCGCAG
>JAKLKR010000035.1 GCA_023150565.1 Planctomycetota bacterium | reverse complement strand
CTCGATCTCACCACCGCCTACGGCATGTACCTCGCCGTGGCCGACCACCGGGTGCAGCACTGGCACCTCGACTACGGCGAGCTTGGCCACGGCCAGCGCCTGGCCGCCGGCACCGCCTTCCAGACCCCGCGCTTCGCCCTCATCCTCGACCGCCGCGGCGAGGTCGGCACCACCATCCGGCGCTGGACCGACCTGCTGGTGGCACAGGGCGCCATCCCCGATCCGCGCGCCAAGGTCCGCCACCCCTGGCACACCGCGCCGCTGTACTGCACCTGGATCGACCAGTGCGCGCGCGGCGCGGTGACCCCGCCGGCCGAGCTGCAGGACCAGGAGGCGGCGCTGGCGCCGGCGATCCGCGTGCTCGACCAGGGCATGGTGCGCGAGGCGCTGGCGCTGATCCGGCGCGAACGGCTGCCCTTCGGCACCATCCTGCTCGACGACGGCTGGCAGGTAGCGCGCGGCGACTGGCGGGCGCATCCCCAGCGCTTCCCCGACCTGCGCGCGCTGGTCGACGAGATCCACGCCGCCGGGCTCAAGGCGATGGTGTGGTGGGCCTGGCCCGAGATCGCCAAGCACGCGGTGGTCGACCCCGCCTTCCTGATCGGCGGTGGCAGGCTCAACCGCCACGGCGCGCGCATGTTCGACTTCTCGCACCCGCAGGTGCAGGAGCGCTACCTCCGTCCGCTGTTCCACCGGCTGTTCTCCAGCGATCCCGGCTGCTACGACCTCGATGGGGTGAAGACCGACTTCATGGCCGACAAGGTCCATGCCGACATGCCCCCGTTCGATCCCGCCTGGCGCGGCGAGGAGAACTTCTTCGCGCGCTTCTATGCCCTCTTCCACGCCGAGATGCGCCGGCACAAGCCCGACGCCTGCCACCTCGGCTGCGCCGGCCACCCCTGGCTGGCGGCGGTGAGCGAGGCCAACCGCACCTTCGACGTGAGCAGCAGCAACGTGGCCGAGCAGGAGGCGCGCGGTCTGATGCTGGAGGCCACCAGCCCCGGCTGCCCGGTGTCGCTCGACTTCCACAACTTCTGCGAGCACTTCGCCGAGGTCCTGGCGCTGGCGCGGCGGCGCGGCTGGGCGATCGAGATCGGCAACCTGATGATGATGAAGCGCGACCACTTCGCGCCCTGGCAGCCGGCCGACACCGCCTATCTGGAGGTGATCCGCCGCGCCATCACCCCCGATCAGGCCCGGGCCAGCACGCGCGCGTCGTAGCGCGCCAGCGCCAGCTCGGCCAGCGGCGCGCCGCTCTCGGCGTCGCGCCAGCCGGGGCCGAGGGCGAGGGTGCGCGGCGCGCCGGCGAAGTTCTCGACGAACACCAGGCGGTCGGCGCCGGTGCCGCGCGCCTGCGCCGCCACCCCCTCGGGCAGCGGCAGGTCGAGGGCGCGCTCCAGCCCCAGGCGGGCGGCGATGCCGCCGACCACGTCGTCGGCCAGGCGGCGGTCGCCGCGGGCGCCGATGTACCAGGCCTCGCCTGCGCCCACCGTGCGGCGGGTGACCGCGGGGGTGCCGGCGTACCACTCGTGGGCGTAGGTGGCCAGCACCTCGGCGTCCTCGGCCACCAGCAACTCGTCGAAGTGGCGGGTGGGATAGCTGCCCGACAGGCCGAGGGCGGTGCCGGCGGCGGTGGGCGCCAGGGTCTGGACCACGTGGTCGGGCGGGGTGTCCATCTCGGGCGCGCGCACCCCGAACAAGGCGCGCAGGGGGCCGGGAAAGCCGCCGAGGAAGCACTGGTCGTTGTGGTCCACCTGGCCGGTGAGGTAGGTGGCGACCAGCACCCCGCCGGCGCGCACGAAGGATTCCAGCCGTTCCGCGACGCCGGGGTGCAGCAGCAGCGCCATCGGTGCCACCACCAGGCGGTAGCGCGCCAGGTCGGCGCGCTGGCTGACCACGTCGACGGCGATGCCGCGCCGCCACAGCGGGCGGTGGTGGTCCATCGCGGTGGCGATGTAGTCCTTGTCGCAGTTGCGCTGCATCTGGCCTTCGTCGATCGCCCACGCCACGTCCCAGTCGTAGAGCACCGCGGCCTGCGCCACCACCGGGGCGCCCACCGCGGCGCCGAGCCGGCCGAGGGTGGCGCCGAGGGCGGCGACCTCGCGGAACACCCGGTGGTCGCTGCGGCCGTCGTGGTCGACCACCGCACCATGGAACTTCTCGGAGCAGCCGCGGCCCTTGCGCCACTGGAAGTACAGCACGCCCTCGGAGCCGTGGCCGACCGCCTGCAGGCTGGCGGCGCGGTGCATGCCCGGCTGCTTGGGCCGCGACAGCTTCTTCCAGTTCACCGAACTCGGGGTCGATTCCATCAGCACCCACGGCTTGCCGCCGCCGCAGCCGCGCATCAGGTCGTGGTTGAAGCCGGTGTGGGCGGCGGTGTCGAGGTCGTCGCCGCCGGCGGGGTGCCAGTCGGGGTAGGCGTCCCAGCTGATGAAGTCCAGCTCCTGGGCCAGGCGGTGGTAGTCCAGCCCGGGATAGGTGCCCATGAAGTTGGTGGTCAGCGGGATCTGCGGGGTGAGCCGGCGCAGGGGCGCGGCCTCGGCGCGGATGAAGTCGGCGGTCTGGTCGCTGACGAAGCGCCGCCAGTCCAGGGTCATGGCGTGCATGGTGCGGTCGAGGGCGTTGACCTCGGCCCAGGCGGAGAAGGTGTGGCCCCAGAAGGCGGTGTACCAGGCGCGGTTGAGTTCCGCGAGCGAGCCGTGGCGGCGCTGCAGCCAGGCGCGGAAGGCGTCCCAGCACAGCGGGCACTGGCAGTCGCCGCCGTACTCGTTCGACAGGTGCCAGGCGCCCAGCGCCGGGTGGCGGGCGTAGCGTTCCGCCAGGGCGCGGTTGATCGCCGCCACCTTGGCGCGGTAGACCGGCGCGGTGTAGCAGTGGTTGTGGCGGGTGTGGTGCGGTTCGCGCACCCCGTTGTGCATGCGCCGCACCTCCGGGTACTTCAGCGACATCCACGCCGGCTTCGAGCCGCTGGGGGTGGCGAGGATGGCCTTGCGGCCGTCCTTGGCCAGGCGGTCGAGGATGGCATCGAGCCAGGCGAACTCGTAGCGGCCCTCCTCCGGCTCCAGCGCCGCCCACGCAAAGATGCCCACCGACAGGGCGTTGACCCCGGCCTCGCTCATCAACTGGTGGTCCTGCTCGATCACCTCCGGCCGGTCGAGCCACTGGTCGGGGTTCCAGTCGCCGCCATGGAGCAGGTGGGGGAAGCCGGGGACGATGTTGCGGTGACGGGCTGGCATGGTAATTTGTAACGTTTTAACAAGGGTTTACAAGCTGTGACGGCAGGGGGTGGGCGGCTCCCGGGTTGGCATTCGTCGCCGACGGTGGAATACTGGCTGCCAGCCATGCTGTCCATCCGCACCATCATTCCCCTCGTTCTGCTCGTCCCGCTGGCGGCAGCGCTGCCGGCGGCCGACAACCCGCTCGGCACCGCGATGGCGGGCGGTGACCAGCTGTGGGAACGCGGCGACCTGATCGTGGTGCTGCATGATGCTGGCGAGCAGGCGGGGGTGCCGCATTACATCTGGCGTCTGCGCGACCAGGTGGGGCGGGTGCGGCCGGAGCTGGAACTGGTCTTCCAGTCGGAGTGGAGCGGCGACGCGCGCGGCCTCGCCAGCCAGGTCACCGGCCAGGTCATCCCGCGCCAGCCCGCCCTGGTGGTGATCGCCGCCGGACAGGCGGCGGCGCTGGTGGGTGTGGAGGAGAAGAAGGCCGAGGCCAAGCCCGAGGAGAAGAAGGAGGCCAAGCCGGACGAGAAAAAGGAGGAGAAGAAGGAGGAGAAGAAGGTCGATACCGGACTCGACCCCGCCGGTTTCGCCGCCCAGCTCAAGGAGTCGATCGACAAGCTCAAGGAGGCCGGCATCGAGGTGGTGGTGCTGGGACCGTCGGTGGTCAGCGACGCGACCGAGGCCAAGACCCCGGCGGACGAGAAGGTGGAGGCCTTCGCCCGCCTGGCCGGCGAGGTGGCGCGTGCCGCCGAGGTGCCCTTCGTCGATCTGCGGGCGCCCTGCCTGGACTACCTCAAGACCCATCCCGCCGAGGGCGGCAAGCCGGTGCTCTACGCCGGCGAGCGGCGCTACACCGCGGCCTGGATGGAGCTCGCCGGGACGCTGCTGGCCAAGGCCATCGGCGAGCGCATGGCCGCGCTGCCCATGCGCATCGACATCCAGGACCAGCCGTTCATCGAGCGCGCCCAGATCGAGATTCCGCTGCGGCGGCTGCGCAAGGGCGCCAAGCCGGACATCTACTACACGCTCGACGGCAAGGAGCCGACGGTCAAGACCGCGAGGAAGTACGATGGCAAGCCGGTGGTCATCGCCGGCGGCGCCTCGGTGACGCTGCGCGTGCTGGCGGTCGATGCCGTGCACAACAGCACCGCCAGCGCCAAGGCCGTCTTCACCAAGGTCAAGGCGCGCCCGGGCGAAGCCCTGCCCCGCCGCGAGCTGGGCCTGGATTGGGCCCTGTGGCAGGGCTCCTGGCCGCAGCTGCCCGAGTTCTCGGCCAGCAAGCCGGTGGCCACCGGCACCTGGCACGCCCCCGAGCTGGCGGCCTTCCGCGAGAACCCCGCCTATGCCGCGCTGAGCGAGAAGCTCGGCCTGCGCTTCGCCGGCTGGATCGACATCCCCCAGGAGGGGGTCTACACCTTCGAGACCACCAGCGACGACGGCAGCCGGATGTGGATCGACGACGAGCTGGTGGTCGACAACGACGGCGGCCACGGCATGCGCTTCCGCAGCGGCCGGGTGGCGCTGCGCGAGGGCCTGCACAAGGTGCGGGTGGACTACTTCCAGGGCTCCGGCGGCCTGGGCCTGGAGGTGTGGTGGTCGAGCGAGGCCGGCATCCGCCGCAGCAAGGTGCCCGACAACGCCTGGGTGCGCAACCCGGCCAAGCCCCACGACTGGAACCCGCCCCCGCCCAAGAAGGAGAAGGACGCCAAGGAGTCCAAGAAGCCGGAACCGGCCAAGAAGTAGCGGAGGGGCGGGCTGGTGCGGAAGGGCACCGCCGGCAGGCCGGCCTTGTTGGCCAGGTTGACGTCCGGGTTGATGTCCCAGCCGTAGCGCGCCGCCAGCGGCGCCGGCACCTTGTCGGCCTTCAGCACCACCCAGGCGCCGTCGATGCGCGCCTCGCTGGCCCACTGGAAGACATGGTCGGCGCCGGCCAGGGCGAAGCCGCGCGGCGGCTTGCCGTCGCTGGTGGCCAGCCCGCCGCCCAGCTCGGCGAAGCGCAGGCGCACCTCGGCGCCGTCGATCACGCATTCCGCCAGCACCGGGCCCTGGGCGGCGACGTCCTTGCCGTAGGTCTGGCGCAGCGCCTGCAGCGCCAGGCGGCGGCCGACCTCCTGCTTGTTCTTCGGGTGGATGTCCTTGGCGTCGCCGATGTCGATGGCCAGCGCCAGCCCGGCCTGGCGCACGCCGCGCGCGGTCAGGTCCTGGGCCTCGCGCAGCTCGGCCCAGTCGCTCTCACGCGGCTGGTCGACGCGGTCGCGGAAGTTGGCCAGCGAGACGATGTAGAAGGGCAGGTCGCCCTGCGCCCAGGCGCTGCGCCAGGAATCGATCATCGCCGGCAGCAGGGTGCGGTACTGCTGGGCGCGTCCGGCGTTGGATTCGCCCTGGTACCAGATCGCGCCGCGGATGGCGTAGGGCACCAGCGGCTGCATCATCGAATGCCACAGGTGGCCGGGGGCGTTGTGCAGCGCCGCCGGGTTGACGGGCGGGCGCTCGGTGGGCTCGGGCTTGGCGACCTCGATGCGGTAGCGCCAGGCGCCCGCCAGGCTGATCGCCGCCGCCGGCGCGTCGACCGGGGCCAGGGTCATCTGCGCCGCGCTGCCGACGAAGCCGCCGGTGAGGTAGCGGTCCCACGCCCGCACCGCGATCAGCGCGCGGCCTTCCTTCACCTGCGCCGCCGGGATGCGGTATTCGCGGTTGATGGTCCACCAGCTGGGCTTCTGGTTGCCGGTGTGGCCGACCTCCTGGCCGTCGTACCAGGTGGTGTCGAAGTCGTCGATCGCGCCCAGGCGCAGCAGCAGCTCCTTGCCCGCCCAGCCGGCGGGGATGGCGACCTCCTTGCGGAACCACAGGCCGCCGTTGATCTGCAGGCCGGCGGCCTCGATGGCGCCGGGCAGGACCATCTCCTTCCACTCGCCATCGAGGGCCAGCCCGGGCGCCATCCAGCCCTTGGCCGCCTCGGCCAGCCCCGGGTCCTCGAACTCGGCGCGCTCCTGCCACTCCTTCTGCTTCTTCTCGTAGGCCTCCTTGTTGGCCGGCTTGCTGGCGTCGGTCCAGCGCTCGGCGATGGGCTTGAGCACTGCGTCGCGCTCCAGCCACGCCATCTGGGTCCAGGCTTCCGCCGGGGTGCCGCCCCAGGAGCTGTCGATCAGTCCGATCGGCACGTCGAGGGCCTTGGCCAGGTCGCGGCCGAAAAAGTAGCCGGCGGCCGAAAAGGTCCCCACGCTGTCTGGCGAGCACACCTTCCAGTCCGCCTGCACATCCGCCACCGGCTCAGGCTTGGCGATGCGCGGGACCTGGAGCAGGCGGATGCGCGGCAGGTTGGCGGCGGCGATCTCGCGTTCGGGTTCGTCGCTCTGCTTGACCGTCCACTGCATGTTGGACTGGCCCGAGCACACCCACACCTCGCCCACCAGCAGGTCGCTGACCGTGCGGCTGGCGCCGGCGGTGGTGCTGACTGCGAGCTGGTAGGGCCCGCCGGCGGGGTGGGCGGGCAGACGCGCGCTCCAGCGCCCGTCGGGCCCCGCGGTGGCGGTGGCGGTGGCGCCGTCGAAGGTCACGGTCACCGTGGTGCCGGCGTCGGCCCAGCCCCACACCGGCAGCGAGCGGTCGCGCTGCAGCACGCCGTGATCGGTGAAGACCGCGGGCAGACGCAGTTCGGCGGCGGCGAGGGGGAGGGTGGCGACGGCGAGCAGCAGGCTCGGGACGAGGGCGGTGGTGCGCATGGTGGAGTGCATACGCAGGTCCCTCCACCCCCGTTGAATCCCCGAGGCGGCGCCGGGGAGGGTGGGTGGCGCACTCCGTGTCAGCGCGGTCGAGCCGAAAGAAAGCCATTGTCCTCTCGGCCGCGCTGCTGGCTGTTTCATCGTGGGGCTATCGCCCCCCGGTCCCCCCGATCTACTACTCGCCGAAATCCGCGTGGCGGGGAAGGATTTCGACGAGTAGTAGATCAGCGCCGGCGCGTGCGCGCGGCCGCGCGCAGGGCCGCCAGCGGCCACGGCGGCGGCAGCGGGCCTTCGCCGAAGCGCGCGCGCAGGTGGGCCGCCAGCGGGGCGGCGAGATCGAGGCCGGTGCGCGCGGCGATGCCCGCCACCGCCACGCTCAGGGTGGTGGCGGGCCCCACCCGCACCCCCAGCTCGGCGGCCAGGGCGATGATGCCGTCGCTGCGCCGCTCCAGTTCCGCCAGGCGGCGTGGTCGTCGCGGACGGCGCGCCAGCCGCCAGCCGTACCAGACCGCCAGCGCCAGCGCCAGCAGCGCCGCCCCCGGCCACCAGCGCGGCAGGCGCAGGGGGTGCGGCTTGGCACTGGCCGCCGCCGGGGCGGACGGGGCCGCCACCGGCGGCGGCGGTTCCGCCAGGCTGGGGTCGACCCCGGCCATGCGCCGGGCGAAGCCCGCCGCCGAGGTGGCCTCGACCCGGTGCCAGCGGCGGTCGCCGCCCAGCACCTCGACCCAGGCGTGGGCGTGCAGGGCGCGGAAGCAGGCGCCCCCGGCGTCGACCTCCTCCGAGGCGAAGCCGACCACGCAGCGCGCGGCGTGCCCGGACAGGCGCAGCAGCACGGTGGTGGCGGTGGCGAAATACTGGCAGTGGCCGCGCCGCCGCTCGGGATCGGGATCGAGCAGGAAGGTGCGCAGGGCGCCGCCGGGGCCGGCCTGCGGCACCGGCAGGTCGCTGAGGTCGTACTGGCAGCGCTCGCGCAGCCGCGCTACCGCCCCGGCGGCGGCGCGCAGCGGGTCCTCGATCGCCCAGCGCGGCTCCAGCATGCCCTCCCAGTCCTGGTCGAAAAGCTCGCGCGGCAGGCTGCGCCAGCGTTCGAGCGAGGCGTGCTCGGCTGGGCCGGGCGAGCTGTCCGCCTCCAGCCCCTCGAGCGAGACCACATAGGACTGCGGCCGCGAGCCCAGCAGCGGGCGGAAGAGGTTGCCGTCGCGGTCGCCGAACAGCGGTTCGAGCACGGCCCCGGCGCTGCCGTCGGGGATCATCACCGCGTCGCCGCCGCCGGGCAGGCGCAGCAGCACCCCCAGCGGCGTCCCCGGCGGCAGCGGCGCCGCGGTCTCGGCCAGGTCGCCGGGGTCCGACGACCACGCCAGGTAGGGGCCGTCGCAGCGCAGCCGGCTGAGCGCGAGGGCGCGCAGGTACACCACCGGCCCCGGGCGCGGCGGCGCCGGGCTGGCGAGCTCGGGCACCTCCCAGGCGAGGCGGGCGCACAGGGTGGTGTCGCGGGTGACCTCCTGCACCGCGCCCACCGTGAGCTGGGTCTGCAGTCCGCTGCCCGCGCGCGCGCGCGCCACCCGCCCGGCGTTGGGCACCACCGGCGGCAGGCGCGAGGGGTCGCGCTCGGCCAGGCCGAGCGCCCAGGCCATGAGCAGGCCGCCGAGCACGGCGGCGGCGGCCGGCCAGGCGCACCAGCGCCACCACGCCAGGCGCGGGGCGCCGCGCAGCAGCCCGCGGCCGCCGCGGCGCGACTCCAGCCAGGCGTCGGCCGCCACCGCCGCCACCGCCAGGGCGGTGTCGAAGGCGGCCGCGGTCCACGGCGGCACCGGCACCTGGGCGCCGGTGCGCCCGGCGGCGGAGCCGATGGTGATGAGGTCGGCGGCGCACAGCCCGGCGAGCAGGCGCAGCGAGCCGCCGCGCGGCGGCGCCAGCAGCAGGCAGGCCAGGCCCATGCCGGCGAAGGCGTGCACCGGCGGCGCCGCCAGCCACCACGCCAGCGCCGCGCTGCCCACCAGCAACGCCTCGCGCAGCCACAGCCGGCGCGACCAGCGCGGGGTGGCGCGTTCGACCAGTTCGCCACCCGCCGCCGCCGCCAGCAGCAGCAGCAGCGCCGGCCAGGCGCGCGGCTGGTGCAGGCCGAGCCAGGCGGCGATCACCCCCAGGAAGACGAGGTGGGTGGCGGCAAGGACGGAGAGGGGTTTCGCGCTTCGCGTCTCAGGTTTTGTCATCGCCGGCTCCGCGCCGGCAGCCGCCCGCTCGAAACCGGGAACTCGAAAGCGGAAACCCGGCGAGGCAGCTGCATCAGCGTCTCGCAGTCGTCGAGGTCGAGGCAGAGCGGCGCCGGCGTCCACGCCACCGCCGGCTTGCGCCAGCACAGGCACAGCGCCGCCCGTCCGGGCGGCACCTGGTCGAGCAGCTCGGCGCGGTCGGGCTCGGCCAGCGCCAGGGTGGCGAGCAGCCGTTCGCAGTCGCCGGCGGTGCCGGCGGTGCCGCCGGCGAAGCTGCCGTGCAGGGTGGGCTCGAAGCCGGCGCGGCAGAGCGCGTCGATGGCGGTGGCGGCGGCGCACACCAGCAGCTCGAAGCGGCGGCCGGGGCTGCCGGCGGTGTCGAGCACCACCGCCAGGCGGCGGCTGACCAGGTCCTGGCGCTCGGCCACCAGCAGGGTGCCGGCGCGCGCGCTGGCGCGCCAGTGCACGCTGCGCGGCTGGTCGCCCGGGCGGTAGGCGCGCAGGTGGTCGAGCTCGTCGAGGCCGGCGGCGGCCTGGCCCTCGTGGCCGCCCAGCCAGCTCTCCAGGCGCTGGCCGAAGCCGCGCCGCACCGCCCCCAGCGGCGGCAGCACCACCACCTCGGCCGGGCCGCCCAGGGTGCGGCGCGCGGCCACCACCCCGAAGGGCTGGTCGCACACCGCCGCCAGCGCCGGCAGCCGCACCACCCCGCGGCGCGGGAAGCGCACGCTCCAGGTCGGCCGCACCAGCGCCGGGCCGATGGCGCGCAGGCGCACCACCTCGCCCTCGCGGCGGCTGGTGGGATCGGTCGCGTGCAGCGCCAGCGGCGGGGCGCCGCCGGGGGCGGCAAGCACCGCCCCCACCGCCACCTCTTCGCCCTGGGGCACGCTGCCCGCCACCTGCCAGGAGCCGTCGAGGCGGTGCAGGCGCCGGCTTGGCGCCCACCAGCCCACCGCCAGCACCAGCGCCATCGCCAGGCCCAGCACGGTGGCCACCGGCACCGGCAGCAGCTCGGCCGGCCACCAGCGGCAGGACAACAGCAGCACCGCCTCGGCCGCCACCATCCAGCCCAGCGCGGTCAGGCGCCGTTCGCAGAACCTGCCCCTCTCCGCCGGGGCGGCGACGCCGTCGCCGGGGCCGGTCCCGCCGTCCCGGGTCCCTGACGGCGCCGCGGCAACGCCTCCGCCCCGTTGCGCTGTCGGTTCATCCCCCTCGAGCGGCCTGCGCCTGGCCACGGCGGTTCAGCGCGGGACCGGGGTGGCCTCGACCACCGCCTGGATGGCGGCCTCGGCATGGCTGCCGGCGCGCACCGCCACGCGGTGGGCCAGGCAGGGCGCGGCCAGCGCCTGGACGTCGTCGGGGATGGCGAAGTCGCGGCCGTTGAGCACCGCGCGCGCCTGGCAGGCGCGCTGCAGGCCGAGGGCGGCGCGCGGGCTGGCGCCCTGCACCACGCCCTTGGCGCCGCGGGTGGCGCGCACCACCGCCAGCAGGTAGCGCTGCACCTCGGGATCGACCCGCACCCGCCGCGCCAGCGCGCGCAGGCGGCCGGCGGCGGCGGCATCGAGGGTCGCGTGCAGCGCGCCCATGGCGTCGTCGGCGCCGTCGTGGGCGAGGATGGCCAGCTCCTGGTCCTGGGCCGGATAGCCGAGCCGGAAGCTGACCAGGAAGCGGTCGCGCTGGCTGTCGGGCAGCGGGTAGGTGCCGGCATGGTCGGCGGGGTTCTGGGTGGCGATGCAGAAGAACAGCGGCGGCAGCGCGCGCGCCTCGCCGTCGACGGTGACCTGGCCCTCGGCCAGAGCCTCGAGCAGCGCCGACTGGGTGCGCGGCGGGGTGCGGTTGAGCTCGTCGGCCAGCAGCACCTCGCCGAACACCGGGCCGGGATGGAAGCGGAAGGCGTGGTCGCGCTCGTCCCAGATCGACACCCCGGTGATGTCGGCGGGCATCAGGTCGGGGGTGCACTGCACGCGCTTGAAGCGCAGCCCGGCGGCGGCGGCGAAGGCGCGCGCCAGGGTGGTCTTGCCTACGCCGGGGATGTCCTCGACCAGGGCATGGCCGCGGGCGAGGAAGGCAACCGCCACCAGTTCGACCGCCAGCGCCGGGCCGCGGTAGACGCGCGCCACCGACTCCAGCAGGCGGGCCAGGGCGAGGGCATCGGGGTTGTCCATGGTGGCATGGTCCTGGGGGTTGGGCGTCCCGCCAGGGGGCCAACGCCCGCCAGGGAGGCGGGTGATGATCCGCGATGGGGTGCGTCGCTGGGCGTCTCATCCACTGCGCGGGGAACGTGCATGGCCTTGCCCTGCGTGTGGTTCCGGAGTATAGAGAGGGGACCGTAGCTTGCGAAGGACGCCACATGTCTGAGGAAAGCCAACCGGGCGTGCAGCCCGCCGACGGCAGCCGTCTGACCATCACCAAGCGTGAGCTCGCCGAGCGCATCGCTGAGGAACATAGCCTCGGCCAGGTGCAGACGCTGGCGGTGGTGCAATCGTTCCTCGACCACATCGTGGCCGAGCTCGCCAAGGGCAACCGGCTCGAATTCCGCGATTTCGGCGTGTTCGAGACGGTGACGCGCAAGGCGCGTACCGCGCTCAACCCCAAGACCCTGGAAAAGGTGCCGGTCAAGAGCCGCACCGTGGTCAAGTTCAAGGTCGGCCGTCTGCTCAAGCAGAAGGTCGAAGGGCTGCCGCCCGCGCCGTGACCGCCCGCAGCGGGGGTGGACAGCCCCCCGCCGCTGTCGAGCATGCCGTCATGCGCTGCGCCCTGGTCTGCCTGCTGGCGGGGGTGACCGCCGCCGCCGATGCCCCACTGCCCGAGGCGATGGTGGTCAAGGCCGGTGGCGGTGGCGCCCTCAGCCTGCGCCCGGATGCCCCCAGTCAGCTCAATGGCGGGGTCGATCTGCAGTATGGCGGGGTCCGCGTGCGCTGCGAGTCGCTGGTGGTGACCCGTGCGCCCTACCCTGGCAGCAGCGAGGCGATCCTCAGCGACGCCGATATCGGCGCCGGGCCGCATGGCCCGCAAGGGCCCGACGGACCCTGGATCGAGCTCGACACCCGCCGGGTGACCCTGCCCAAGGTCGCCTTCCGCGGCCTGCTCACCCCTGGCCAGGTGCATGTGTCACGCCTGGCCGCCGATCCGCTCCATCCCAAGCTGGTCCGCTTTGCGGTGACCATGATCCCGCTTGGAGCGTTCTCCGGCGAACTGCGGCAGCGTGGGCAGTGGCGTCCGTATCGCGGCTGGGCCGAGCGTGCCGAGGCCGAGGTGGAAGGCGACATCACCCCGGCCGGCATCCAGAACCTGCGCCTGGCGAGCATGGTCATGCACGGGCGTCCCGCCCAGGGCGACCGGCCGGCGGCGCGGGTGTGGATCGATGGGCCGCCCCCGCAGGCCGCGGCGCTGCCTGGCGGCGGCCAGGCGGTGGCGAATGCGCACGCCGAGGCGCGCACGTTCACCTTCACTTTCGCAGACAACGGCGATTTCCTCGAACTCGTCCCCGGTCCCGACTTCACCATGATGGACCTGCCTGCCGAGGGGCCGGCCACCGCACCCGCCGCCCAGCCGTGAACGTCCTGCGCTTCCTGCGCCCGGCCTGCATCCGTCTGGAGCTGGCAACCCGCCCGCTGCCGCCGCCCGAGGACGGCGCCGAGGAGGAGACCGAGGCCCAGCGCAACCGCCGCCGCCAGGCCGAGAAGGAGGCGGTGATGGAGGAGCTGGCGCAACTGCTCGACGCCAGCGGTGAACTGGTCAACCCGACCAAGTTCCACAAGGACCTGATCTTCCACGAGCGCCGCAACACCACCGCGATCATCCCCGGGGTCGCGCTGCCGCATGTGCGCTCGCTCCAGGTGCGCTCCTTCGTGATGGGGCTGGCGCGCGCCCCGGGCGAAGGCCTGTGGTACGACAGCCTCGACCGCCAGCCCACCCGGCTGTTCTTCGTGCTCGCGGCGCCGCCGTGGGACGACCGCACCTACCTGGCGGTCTACCGTGAGATCGCCCAGATCCTGTCCGACGAGGAGACGGTCGACGAACTGATGACCGTCACCGAGGTCAACGCGGTGTTCAATGTGCTGAGGCGGTTCTTCAGGTAGGACGGTGGTGGCTGGCAGACCCCCGGCCACAACGCCACCGGGAAGGGCTTGGGGAGATATGGTCCTTCTCCCGTCGGGTGAGGGGCAGTTTCGCTGAAAATCCCTTTCCTGCCGTAGCGTCGTGGCGGTCCGCCGCGCCGGCCGCCTATTCCACCGTCCACTGCCGAGACGGCTCGCTGATCTCGCGCAGGCGGATGGCGAGGGTGTTGCGGGTGATGCCGAGGTACTGCGCGGCCTTGCTCTTGTTGTCGGCGCAGGCGTCGAGCACCGACTCGAACAGGTAGCGTTCCCACTTGGCGCGCACGCGCTCGTAGAGGTCGGTGGCGCCGCGTTCGACCGCGGCGTGCACCTCGCTGCGCATCCACTGGTTGAGGCGCGCCTCGAAGCTCGCCAGCCCGTGCGCCTTGTCGCCCTCCTGGTCGGGATCGAAGGCCACCACCGCCATCGGCAGCAGGTCGGGGGTGAGCTCGCGCCCCGGGGTCATCACCACCATCTTCTCGATGCAGTTCTCGAGCTCGCGCACGTTGCCCGGCCACTGGTAGCGGCACAGGGTCTCCATCACCCGGCGGTCGACCGCCTCGATGTAGCGGGCGTTGCGCTGGCTGAAGATGTTGAGGAAGTGCTCGACCAGGTGCGGGATGTCCTCGACCCGGTTGCGCAGCGGGGGGATCTGCAGGTAGACCACGTTGAGGCGGTAGTAGAGGTCGGCGCGGAAGCGCCCGGCCTCGACCTCCTTTTCCAGCACGCGGTTGGTGGCCGCCACCACCCGCACGTCGAGCTTGCGCGTCTTGGTGTCGCCCACCCGCTCGATCTCCATCTCCTGCAGCACGCGCAGCAGGCGCACCTGCATCGCCGGGCTGACCTCGCCGATCTCGTCGAGGAAGATGGTGCCGCCGTGGGCGGCCTCGAAGCGCCCCTTGCGGTCGGCGATGGCGCCGGTGAAGGCGCCCTTGACGTGGCCGAACAGCTCGGATTCCAGCAGGGTCTCGCTCAGCGCGCCGCAGTTGACCGAGATGAAGGGGCCGTTGGCGCGCCGGCTGTGCTCGTGGATCAGGCGCGCGATCAGCTCCTTGCCGGTGCCGGTCTCGCCATGCACCAGCACGGTGGCGGTGCTGGCGGCGACCCGGTGCGCCTGCTCCAGCACCCGGCGGAAGGTGCCCGAGACGGCGATGATGTTGTGGTCGCTGACCTGAGAACGCAGCTCCTCGCGCAGCTGGTGGTTCTCGTCGATAAGTTCGGCCTTCTCGATGGTGGCGAACTCGGTCATCGCGCACCACTGCAGGAAGAGGTCGGCGAGCAGATGCGCGACCTCGGTGTCGGCGCCCTCCAGCACCAGCACCCCGTGCACGCGCTTGCCCTTGCCCAGGGGCATGGCGCGCACCTGGGTGTCGCCCTGGGGCTGGTGCAGGTCGCGGGCGCGCGTCACCAGCTCGCGGTCGGCCTCCTCGCCCTGGCCGGGGTCGCCGTGGGCGATGATCTCGCGTACCTCGCCGTCGTGGCGCAGGGTGAACAGTCGGCCGGAGCGCAGCTGGCCGTTGGCCGCCGCCAGGCGCAGCGAGGCCAGCACCGAGGGCCGCAGCTGGGGGTTGGCCACCCGGGCTTCGGTGGCGGCGTCGAGGAGGTCGAGCAGGGGCGTGGGCATGGGGGCGCTCGTACGATGGGCAGGCGCACCGAATGCGGGCGCTTGCGCATCATCGCTCAGCGATCAGGGGCTGGAAGTGCTGCCTGATGCATCACTCATGATGCCGCGGGTGGCCTTCTCGCTCGGTTCGGCGGCGGGCAGCTCGGCCGCGGCGGTGGCACCCAGCTCCTTGAGCCGGCGCGCCGACACCAGCACGCGCGATTCCAGCGAGCCGGCGGCCTGGTTGTAGGCTTCGACCGCACCGTCGAGCCCGCGCCGCAGCTTGGCGAAATGGTCGAGGAACACGCTCAGGCGCTGGTGCAGCTCATGGCCGAGGGCGGCGACCTGGCGCGCGCTCTCCTCGAGCCGGGTCTGGCGCCAGCCGTAGGCCACCGCCTTGAGCAGGGCGATGAGGGTGGTGGGGGTGGCGATCAGCACGCGCTGCTCGACCCCCTGCTCGATCAGGGCCGGATCCTGCTCCAGGGCCGCCGAGAAGAAGGTCTCGCCCGGCAGGAACAGCACCACGAACTCGGGCGCGCCCTCCTTGAACTGGTCCCAGTAGGACTTGGAGCTGAGCGCGGTGAGGTGGCCGCGGATGTGGCGGGCATGCTCGGCCAGGGCGAGGGTGCGCCCGGCCTCATCGCCGGCTTCAAGCGCGGCCAGGTAGGCGTGCAGGGGGGCCTTGGCGTCGACCGCGATGCGCCGGCCGGCGGGCAGCCGCACCACCAGGTCGGGGCGGCGCGCCTGCTCGCCGGCGAGGTGCTGCTGCTCGGTGAAGTCGCAGTGGTCGAGCATGCCCGCCAGCTCGACCACCCGGCGCAGCTGGATCTCGCCCCAGCGCCCGCGCATGTTGGGGTTGCGCAGGGCGGTGGCGAGGCGGCCGGCCTGGGCTGCGAGCAGCTGGTGGTCGGTGCGCAGCGCCGCCACCTGCTCATGCAGGGCGGAATCGGCGGCGGCGCGGTGCCGGCCCAGCTCGGCCACCGCCAGGCCGACGCGGTCGAGCTGCTCGGCCACCGGCTTGACCAGGGCGTCGACCGCGCCGTGGCGGGCGTCCAGCTCGGCGCGGGACTGCTCCTGCAGGCGCTGCAGGTGCGCCCCGGCGAGGTCCATGAAGCCCTGGTTGCTGCGCGCCAGGGCCTCGGCGGCGGCGGCGGCGAAGGCCTCGCCCAGGCGCCCGCGCGCCTCCTCGACCAGACGCAGCTTGTCCTCGGCGGCGCGGCGCTCCTCGCTGGCACGCGCCTCGACCGCGGCGGCGCGCTCGCCGGCAGCGGCCATGGCGGTGCGCGCCTCGGCCAGGGCCTGCTCGAGGGCGGGGATGCGCAGGGCGGCGGCCTCGGCGGCGGCGCGGCGGGCGGTCTCGCCGCGCAGTTCGCCGCTGGCCGCCTCGGCGGCCTGGCGCACCTGGGCCAGCTCGGCCTTGGTCTCGGCCAGTTCGCGCGCGGCGTCGGCGGCATGCGCGGCCAGGGCGGTGGCGCGGTTGCGCAGCGCCAGCCACGCCGCCAGCGCGCCCAGCACCAGGCCCAGGGCCAGCCAGGCGGCGCTCATGGGTCGCGGTCGGAGGCCACCGGGCCGGCCAGGCCGGGCCAGGGGTCGCCGACCTGGCCGCGCTGGCGCAGCCAGGCGTCGCACAGCACCAGCGCCGCCATGGCCTCGACGATCGGCACCGCGCGCGGCAGCACGCAGGGGTCGTGGCGGCCCTTGGCCTGCAGTTCGACGTTGTTGCCGGCGTCGTCGGCGCTGGCCTGGGGCTGCAGCACGGTGGCGGTGGGCTTGAAGGCCAGGCGCAGGTCGATGGGGGTGCCGACGCTGATCCCGCCGAGGATGCCGCCAGCACGGTTGCTGGCGCTGTCCATGCGCCCCTCGCGCCACTGCAGGCGGTCGTTGTGCTCGCTGCCGGTCAGCCCGGCGGCGGCGAAGCCGGCGCCGAACTCGACCCCCTTGCAGGCCGGCAGGCTGAGGAAGGCCTGGGCGAGCAGGGCGTCGAGCTTGTCGAACACCGGGTCGCCCAGGCCCGGCGGCAGGCCCTGGGCGAGCAGGCGGATGTGCCCGCCCAGGCTGTCGCCGCGCGCCTTGGCGGCGAGGATGGCGGCCTCCATGGCGGCGGCGGCGGCCGCGTCCGGGCAGCGGGTGGGGTGGGCGTCGACCTCGTCGCGGGTGATGGCGAGGGGGTCGAGGTGGCCGCAGGCGGTGTCGTGCACGCGTTCGACCCAGGCGGTCAGGCGCAGGGCGGGGAAGCGCACGCGCAGCAGCTGCTCGGCCACCGCGCCCGCCGCCACCCGCGCCACCGTCTCGCGCGCGCTCGAACGGCCGCCGCCCTGCCAGGCGCGCAGGCCGTACTTGGCGTCGTAGCCGAAGTCGGCATGGCCGGGGCGGTAGGTGCGGTGCCAGCCGGCATAGCTGCCGGAGCGCTGGTCCTGGTTGCGCACCAGGATGGCGATCGGGGTGCCGAGGGTGCGGCCGCTGTCGAGGTCCAGCCCGCTGAGGATCTCGGCCTGGTCGGCCTCGTCGCGCGGGGTGGTCAGGCGGGACTGGCCGGGCCGGCGGCGGTCGAGGGCGGCCTGGAGCGCGGCGCGGTCGAGGGCCAGGCCGGGGGGGCAGCCGTCGATCACGCAGCCCACCGCCGGTCCATGGCTCTCGCCGAAGGTGGTGACGCGGAAGGCGGTGCCGAAGGTGTTGCCGGGCATGGGCGGGATTCCAGCGCCCGGTGCGCCCGGGCAAGCGCCGCGCAACGCAGCGCCCCCGCCGGAAGGGCGGGGGCGGAACGCGGACGCAGGAGCGCGGCGGCGAGGCCGCGGGGGCGATCAGGCCTGGGGAGCGGCCGGGGCCTCCACGGCCTCGGCGGGGGCCGCAGCCTCGGCGGTTTCGCCGGCGGGCTGCTCGGCGGCCGGCGCCGCGGCCTTCTTCTGGAAGCGAGGGGCGGGGTTGCCCTTGAGCGTGAAGGCTTCGCCCTCGGCGAGCTTGACCGCGTTCTTGACCGCGGTCTTGAGCAGGTTGGTGACGTCGTCGGCGCTGAAGGCGGTGGCGAGCTTGTAGGCCACTCCGACCCGGTTCTCGCCCGTCAGTTCCTGGTACTTGACCCACAGCAGATGCCCGGACTGGGTCAGCTCGAAGGGGGTCGACACCCACACCGAGTAGGTGGCGGCGGCCGAGGCGGCTTTGAACACGCCCACGAACTCGCGGCTGGCCTCGGTGGCGACGGTGAAGCCCTGGGTCTTGACCATCGGATGCAGGGCCGTCTTGACCGCATCGCAGGTGCGTTTGCCGTTCTCCTGCTGGAGGAACGACATCTCGTAGGTGCCGATGGTGAGGCGGGTCAGGCTCTTGATGGTGGCGGCGTTGATGTTGGAGCCGATCACCACCTTGAGCTCGCGCTCGGGGTAGTTGGCGTATTTGGGCTTTACGTCGGGCATGGGCGGCAGTGTAGAACCGCAGTTGCGATCACAACCCCTGCGCGATTGGCACGCGCCACGCGACTGGGGTGGTGTTCCGGCCGCTGACACGTCGTCATGACATGGCCGGAATGCAGAGCGCGGCCTTGCGCCCAGCCCGTTCCTGTATCACCATGACACCAAGGGGGTGGACGATGACTGCGACCGTGCTTCCCGCCATCGAACGGCTTGCCGGCTACCTTGCGGTCTGCGGCGGTTCCGACCGTTTCGAGTTCCACGACGGCTTCGGTGAGCCCGACCCCATCGCCGCCCGCGCCTTCGCCGAGCAGTTGCGCGAGCGCTGCGGCGAACAGGTGCTGGTGCGCCAGCAGGCCCACCACGTGATCGTGTCGCTGGCGGCCTGACCGGGCCTGATCAGAACCCGGCCGGCAACGGCAGTCCGAACAGCAGGCAGGCGTTGCGCGCCGTCCAGGCGCGCAGGTCGTCAGGGCGCTCGGCACGGCATTCCGCCAGGGCATCTGCCACCAAGGCCACATGGGCGGGCTCGTTGCGCCGCCCGCGGTGCGGGGTGGGCGGCAGGTAGGGCGCATCGGTCTCGATCAGCAGGCGGTCGGCCGGCACCAGGGCGGCGGCGGCGCGCAGCTGGTCGTTGCGCGCATAGGTGACGGTGCCGTTGAAGGCCAGGTGCCAGCCCAGGTCGAGGTAGGCGCGCGCCTCGGCCGGGCCGCCGCTGAAGCTGTGCACCACTCCGCGCAGCCCCTCCTGGCGGGCGAGCAGCGGGATGAGGTCGTGGTGGGCCTCGCGCACGTGCAGGATGAGCGGCAGCCTCAGGCGCCGGGCGAGGTCGCAGTGGCGTTCCAGGTGCAGCGCCTGGCTGGGGTGGTCGCACACCGCATGGTGGTACTCCAGCCCGCATTCGCCCACCGCCACGAAGCCGCCGGCGGCAAGCAGGGATTCCAGCCGGGCGAACTCCTGGTCGATGGCGGCGCCCGCCTGGTGGCACGAGAACGGATCGAGCCCGGCTGCGGCGGCGATCAGGTCGGGATGCTCCTGGGCCAGGGCGCGGGCGCGCTCGGCATCATCGCAGCCGGTGCCGATGGTGAGCAGGCGATGGCACCCGGTGGCGCGGGCATTGGCCAGCACCGTGGCGCGGTCCTGGTCGAAGCGGACGTTGGTCAGGTGGCAGTGGGTGTCGACGAGCATGGCGCAATAAAGACGGACGCCGGCCAGTTGGCCGGCGTCCGTGGATTCGGGGGGAACCCCGGTCGGATCACTTCTTCTTGGTGTCGGCCGGCTTGGCGGCGGCCTTGGGGTCGGCGGCCTTGGCGTCGCCGGCCTTGGCATCGCCGGGCTTGGCGGCGGCGGCGGCTGGGGCGGCGGCGCCCTCGGCGGTGGCGGCGGCAGCGGCCTCCTCGGCCTTCTTGAGGCCGCGCGGGATGACCACGCTCAGCACCGGCACCTTGGCGTTGGTGACCATGGTCACGCCCTTGGGCATGGCCAGGCTCTTGGCGTACACGGTCTGCATGATCTGCACCGCGCCGAGGTCGAGGGGGATGGCGTCGGGGATGGCGCCGGCGGGGCACTTGACCTTCACCTTGCGCAGGCGCTGCTCGACGATGCCGCCGGCCTTGACGCCGGGGCAGTTGCGGGCGTCGGGCACCACCGACACGTCGACCTTGATCTCGCTCTTTTCGTCGACCTCGATCAGGTCGATGTGCTGCAGGTAGTCCTTGAGGCAGTCGCGCACCACCGCGCCCTTGAGCGCGGTGACCGACTTGCCGCCGACCTCGACCTTGCACAGGTGGATGACGTTGGCGACCAGGTTCTCGGCCTGCTTGACGTCGAGCTGGAGATGCTGGCTCTCCTTGCCCCGGCGGCTGACGGTGACAGGGACGCAGCCGGCGGCGCGCAGCTTGACGCTGGCGTGCTTGCCGAGGCTGGTGCGGGGCTGGGCGGTGTAGGTGTGGGTGATGCTCATGGCTGCTTCTTCTCTCGCTCGGTTCGCCGCTGCCTCACTTGAACAGCGAGCTGACGGACTGGTTGGTGTGGATACGGCGGATGGCCTCGGCCAGCAGGGTGGCCATGCTCAGGACCTTGATCGGGAGCTCGGCGAAGCGGCGCTTGAGCGGGATGGTGTCGGTCACCACCAGCTCGTCGAGCTTCACCTCGGTCAGACGTTCGTAGGCGTCGCCGCACAGCACCGCGTGGGTGACCATCGGCAGCACCCGGGTGGCGCCGAACTGGCGCGCGGTGCGGATGGCGTTGGTCATGCTGCCGGCGGTGGTGACCATGTCGTCGACGATGATCGCCGGGCGGGCGCCGATCTCGCCGATGACGTTGGCGACCTCGGTCTTGGAGTCGCCCAGGCGGCGCTTGTCGATGATCGCCAGACGGGCGCCGAGGGCCTTGGCGACCTTGTCGGCGAGCTTGATCGAGCCGGTGTCGGGGCTGACCACCACCGGGTCGGCCAGGTTCAGGCTGCGCACATAGGCGAGGTGCACCGGCATGGCGGTGAGGTGGTCGACCGGCAGGTCGAAGAAGCCCTGCAGCTGCTGCGCGTGCAGATCGACGGTCAGCACCCGCTGGATGCCCGACACCGACACCAGGTTGGCCACCAGCTTGGCGGTGATCGGCACCCGCCCCTCGTGCTTGCGGTCCTGGCGGGCGTAGCCGAAGTAGGGCACCACCGCGGTGATGCGCGCGGCCGAGGCCCGGCGCAGGGCGTCGGCGATGACCAGCAGCTCCATCAGGAAGTCGTTGCTGGTGGTGGGCTGCACCACGAACACGTCGGCCCCGCGCACATCCTCGTGGATCTGCACTTTCACCTCCCCATCGGGGAAGCGTCCGCAGGTCATCTCGCCGAGGGACATGCCGAGCTGGTCGGCGATGGCCTGAGCGAGCGGCCGGTTGGCATTGCCGGAAAAGATGCGCATGGCGGCCGTGAATTGGGGGATTGCGGTGGGGGCGGAGTACCCTAGCCGGTTTCCACCGGGTGCAAGCCCGGCCGGCGGAAGAAAGTAGTATGGAGAAAGTAGGAAGTGAGAAGGAGGAAGGAGGAATGCCGACGCGCATCCGACCTCGGGGAGCGATCCCGGACGCCGGATACGGGGTAGCAACCCTTCCTCCTTCCTCCTTCCTCCTTCTCCCTTTCTTTTCGTCCCTCCCGGTTGCACCCCCCGGCCGGACAACAGGATTAGCAGATCCGCTGGTCGCCTGCGTGCGGCCAATGGCTTGGAACGAACCCGCCCATGATATCCCAGACCGCCGAGTACGCCCTGCGTGCGATCGTCTTCCTGGCCGACCACCCCGACCAGGCCCACACCGCCGAGGCGATCGCCAACGGCACCCGGGTCCCGGTGGGGTATCTGGCCAAGATCATGCAGATCCTGGCCAAGGCCGGGCTGGTCAGCTCCCAGCGCGGACTCTACGGCGGCTTCACCCTGCGCCGCAGCCCGCGCGAACTGACCATTTACGACGTGGTGCAGTGCATCGACCCGATCAACCGCATCAGCCGCTGCCCGGTCGACCTGGAAAGCCACGGCGATGGCCTCTGCCACCTGCACAAGGTGCTCGACGACGCCCTCGGCCTGGTCGAACGCTCGTTCCGCCAGTTCACCATCCATGACCTGCTGCTGCACGAGGGCGACACCCGCCCGCTGTGCGACTTCAAGCGCAAGGCTAAGGAACTGGAGCCGGCGACGCCCAAGCGCTGATCGCCGCGATCAGCCGGCGGCGGCCCTGGCCGGGCGCAGCTCGGCGATCAACCGCTCGGTGCGGCGGCCGTATTCCACGTAGTTGTCGAAGCGCACCTGGGATTCGCTTTCCACCGCGGCGTCGTGGAACACCACCGCCAGGTGCGGCTCGATCGAGATGCCGCCGTCGTAGCCGCGCGCCAGGGCGTCGGCCAGGATCCGGCGCACGTCGCCGTCGCCCTCGCCCGGCCAGGTGAACACCGGCTTGGCCGCGACGGCATCCCAGCGCCCGTCCTTGATGTGCAGGTAGTCGACGTGGTCGCGCACCTGGCGCCAGAATTCCCACGCCGACTGCATCGGCCGCTGGCCGTCAGGGCCCACCGGGCGGGTGAAGTCGCGGGCGAACACCGGGTTGCCGGTGTCGAACACCAGGCGCAGGCCGGGGATGGCCTCGATCAGGCGCAGGGTGAAGCTCCAGCCCATGCCGCCGTAGTTCATGCAGTTCTCGTGCACCGGGGTGATGCCGGCGTCGCGCATGATCGCCACCACCTCGCCCAGCCGGCGTACCCGCTCGGCGAACTCCTGGTCCTCGGGGTCGCGCTCCTTGAGCACCGGATAGCTCATCACCCGCACCAGCCTGGTGCCCAGGCGCTGCATGCGCCGGGCCGCGCGCACCGCCTCGGCGCGGTCCTCGGCGAAGGGCTTGGCCAGGTCCTTGGCCCAGTTGCAGATGGTCGAGCCGAAGCAGTTGATGCCCACCCCGCTGCCGGCGAGCTGGTCGCAGACGCGCGCGAAGGCGTCCTCGTCGAGGTTGTGGATGTTGACCTGGTCGATCGCCCGCGACTCGATCCAGCTCCAG
Organism: Planctomycetota bacterium; assembly: GCA_023150565.1. Lineage (GTDB taxonomy): Bacteria > Planctomycetota > UBA11346 > UBA11346 > UBA11346 > JAKLKR01. The sequence goes on along the minus strand of JAKLKR010000035.1, from coordinate 6,452 downwards.
CCGAGGGTGCGGGTGGCGCGGATCTGGCCGGCGAGGTCGCTGGCGGCCTCGTCGGCGAAGCCGGTGAGATAGGGCATGGGGTGGTCTCTGAATGGGTTGACGGCAATGGCGACATGCTGCCGAAGCCGGGTGCGGGATGGCCGTTCTTCCCTGGGACCGCCGGGCTCCAGCCCGGCAGTTCATTCCACTTCGCCAGGCGAGGTAGACGGCTCGAATTGCCGGGCTGGAGCCCGGCGCTCCCAGGGAAGAGGTGGGCGCCAGGTCGGACTCAGGCCTCTTCGACGAACTCGCGCAGGTATTCGCGGCTCTGGCGCAGCGAGTCGAAGGGGTCGCCGGGGCAGGTGTCCTGCTCGACGATGTACCAGCGGCAGCCGGCCACGCCGGCGGCGGCGGCGATCTCGTTCCACGGCAGGTTGCCGTTGCCGACTTCCATGATCTGGCTGCTGTCGAGGCCACCGTCGGCCTTCCGGCGCGGGCCGAGATCCTTCATGTGCAGCAGGGGCAGGCGGCCGTTCAGGCGCTTGCACCACGCCACCGGATCGCCGCCGCCGCGCTGCACCCAGTAGGTGTCGGGCTCGCCCTGGAGGTTGCGCGGATCGGTGAGGTCGTAGAGCCACTCGAGCACGGTCTTGCCCGCCACCTTCACGAACTCGATGTCGTGGTTGTGGTAGCACAGCACCTGGCCGGCGGCGCGCATTGTGGCGCCGGCGGCGTCGAGCTTGGCGGCCAGCGCCTTGATCTCGTCGAGGGTGCCGGTGGGGGCGTGCGGATACGGGTAGGCGGTGTAGCGGCAGCCGAGCGCCGCCAGGCGGTCGATCACCGCCTGGGTGCTGTCGCAGATGTTGCCGCCGCCCTCATGGGTGGCGCAGACGGCAAGGCCCTCGCCGTCGCAGATGCGGCGGATCTCGGCGGGCGGGATGGGCCCGACCCCGCTGATCTGCACCCCGGCGTAGCCGAGGGCCTTGATCTTCTTCATCGAGACCGCGAAGTCCTCAGCGGTCTTGCAGAAGTCGCGGATGGTATAGCACTGGGCGGCGATCTGGTGGGCGAGCATGGGGGCCTCTCAGCGCTGGCCGAAGGAGTTGGCGAAGCCGGTCGACTTGGCGCCGACGTCGACCTTCTTCTCGAAGCGGCTCTCGGCGATCAGCTTCTTGAGGTGCGCCTCGTAGGCGGCGCCATCGAGCGGCAGCGAGACCGTCTTGTCGGTGAACGACGAGTAGAGGAAGGCGTTGGCCAGCTCGACCGAGTTGACGCCCTCGAGCGCCGGGGCCAGCAGCGGGGTGCCGTCGAGCGCCGCGGCGGTGAAGTTCTTGAGGATGCCGTTGTGCTGCTCGCCGAAGCCGTCGGTGGGGATGTCGATGTTCCACACCTCGGGGCGGGTGAAGCCGCCCGGGTCGGTGCGGCAGAACTCGCCCATCGCCACCACGTTGCGGGTCCAGGTGACCTTGCTGCCCTCGATCACCACCTTGCCCTTCTCGGCGGTGATCTCGAGGCGGTTGGTGCCGGGGGCCTCGCCGGTGGTGGTGATGAACACCCCAGTGGCGCCGTTGGGGTATTCCATGTAGGCGGTGACCGCGTCCTCGACCTCGATGTCGTGCCACTTGCCGATGCCGCAGAAGGCGCGCACCTTGGACGGGCGGCCGCACAGCCAGGTGATGAGGTCGAGGTTGTGCGGGCACTGGTTGAGCAGCACGCCGCCGCCCTCGCCCTTCCAGGTCGCGCGCCAGCCGCCGCTGTTGTAGTAGGACTGGGTGCGGAACCAGTCGGTGATGATCCAGTTCACCCGGCGGATCTCGCCCAGCTCGCCCGACTGGATGAGCTGGCGCACCTTGGCGTAGCGCGGGTCGGTGCGCTGGTTGAACATGGCGCCGAAGAGCTGGCTGGCCTTGGGCCGCTTCTCGTAGGCGGCGAACAGGCGCTGGCAGTCGGCCACGTGCACCGACACCGGCTTTTCGATCAGCACGTGCAGGCCCTGCTGCAGGCCGTCGATGCCGATGGTGGTATGGTCGTAGTGCGGGGTGCAGACGAACACCGCATCGATCAGCCCGGAACGGATCATCTCGGCGCTGCTGGTGAAGGCCTTGACCCCGGGGGCGCGCTCGAACTTGGCCGGGTCGGTGTCGCACACCGCGGTGAGCTTGAGGCGGGGGATCTTGCCGTCGAGGATCTGGCGGGCATGGACCGAGCCCATGTTGCCGAGGCCGACGATGCCGATGCGGAGTTCGTTCATGTGATGTCCTGGGGGTGGTTCAGCGCGAGAGGTCGGGCCGGCGGTAGCCGGTGGTGAAGGCGGCGGAGGCGAGGTCGGCCTCGGCGCCGGTGGCGGTGGCGTGGTAGGCGCCCAGCACCGCGCGCAGGGCGTGGGCGGCGTCGGCCACCGCCACCAGCGGGCGGCGGCCGGCGATGATGGCGGTGATCACGTCGGCGGCCTGGCGGGCGTGGGAGTGGCCGTAGTCGGCCTTGCCGGGCAGCTTGAAGGCGTCGGGCTCGACTGTGGCCAGGGCTTCGATCTCGGCGCGCAGCGGCAGCGAGGTCAGCTCGATGGCGAGCAGCTTGTCGAAGCCGTCGAGGGTGAAGGAGCCGCGGCTGCAGGCCACGTGCATACGCCCGTCCCAGTCCTTGAGCCCGTCGTTGGCGATGTCGACCGCCACCGTGGCGCCGCCGCGGCAGTGGATGGTGAACTGCGCCGCGTCCTCGGCCTCAATGCAGGCCAGGCGGCGGCGTTCGACCCGGCCCGCCACCCGTTGCGGCTCGCCGGCGAACCAGCACGCCAGGTCGAGGCTGTGGATGCCCTGGTTGATCAGCAGCGCGCCGCCTTCGGCATCCCAGCGGCCGCGCCACGGCCCGCTGGCGTAGTACTCGGCGGTGCGGGTGCAGCGGAAGCGCAGGTCGATGCGCTCGACCGCGCCGAAGTGGCCGAGGGCGACCAGGTCGTGCAGGCGGCGCACCAGGGGGGTGAAGCGGTGCTGGAACACCCCGGCGGCGATGCGCCCACTGGCCTCGGCGGCGGCGAGGATGCGCGCCAGGTCGGCGGGGGTGGTGGCGAGCGGCTTCTCGATCCACACATGCTTGCCGGCGGCGAGCGCGGCGCAGGCCATGTCGGCGTGCAGGTGGTGCGGGGTGGCGACCACGATCAGGTCGAGGTCGCCGGCCTGCACCAGGTCGCGCCATTCGGTGCTCAGGCGCGCCGCGGGGGCGATGGCGCGCGCACGCGCCAGGTCGAGATCGCAGGCCGCCACCAGTTCGGCGCGGCCGTCGAGGGCGAGGGCGGCGACGTGGGTGGGGCCGATGACCCCGCAACCGATCAGGCCGACACGGACGCGATTCATGGCGGGCATTGTACCTCCTGGGGGGGCGTGGGGCTAGCCGGGGACGATCCTGTTTTTGCTCATTCCGATCAAGTAGGCAGGTCGAAGGCCGCCTGCCCAGCCGGTTGGGTGATCCTCAATGGCGCTCGGGATTCCACGAGCGACCGCCACTGCGACGATAGTCGGTCGGCACCATGCCGACATGGCGGGTGAACAGGCGGGTGAAATGGCTGAAGGAGGCCAGACCGACCCGTCCGGCGATGTCACTGACCGGAAGTGATGTCTCTAGTAGTAGTTCGCGAGCCCGGTCCAGGCGCATCTCGGTCAGCCGGGCCAGGAAGCTGCGCCCGGTGGCGGCGCGGAACAGGCGGGCGACATGCGGCTGCGAGAGGTTGACCACCGCCGCAGCCTCGGCGCGGGTGATCGGGCGGTGCAGGTTGGCGGCCAGGAAGCGTTCGATGGTGGCGGCGACCTCGCGTGCGTTGGCGGCGTCGCGCGGGGTCTCGGCGGCATCGCCGGCCAGGACCTGGCGCTTGAGGCCGACCAGCAGGCGCACCACCAGGGCCTGGACCAGGTGCGGCGACTCGCCGCCGCGCGGCGACTGCAGTTCGCTCACCAGCGCGCGCAGGTCCTCGGCCAGGGCGCCAGGGATGGCGGTCACCCGTCCGGGCAGCGGTTCCAGCTCCAGCCCCAGGCACTCGAAGATCACCACCAGGTAGCCGGGGGCGCGGCGCCGGCAGTAGGGCTCGCGCTCCTGGCCCGGGCGTACCAGCAGCGCCTCGCCCGCCGCCAGCTCGTGGGCGGCGCCGTCGACCAGGATGGTCATGCCGCCGTGCAGGCAGGCGTACCACTGGTGCACGGGGTGGCGATGGACCGGGGTATGGTAGTCGAGCCCGGCTTCGCGGTAGAAGATGGTGACGATGCGCAGCGGCTCGACCGGGGCCATGGCCCTGGCCAGTGTGGCCGCGGATCAGCGCGCGGCCACCGGCAGCCAGCGGTAGGCCGCCTGCAGGTCGAGCACGGTCACCGCGGTGGCGAACACCGCGCCGCCGGCGGCCTGGGCGTGGCGCACGCGCGCGGCCGGCACATGGGCGAGGCCGTCGGCGCGCTCGAAGCAGGGTTCGAGGGTGTCCTGCAGCGCCCCCGCCCAGCGCGTCCAGGCGCTGCCGCCGGCCTCGCGCAGGGCCCAGGTGGCGAACAGCCAGGCGAGGGGATCGACGCTGCCGTCGGCGGCCGGGGCCGGGGCGGTGGCGGCGAGGGTGTCGACCAGGGCGCGGGTGCTGTCGTTGTCGCGGTAGCCGTTGATGATGCGCGCGAAGGCGGCCAGCCCGAGGCGGCCGGGATCGCGGTCGTCGGCGGGCAGGGCGCGGGCGATGTCGCGCCGCGCCTGCTGCAGCAGCCGCGGTGGCACCGCCAGCCCGCCCTGCCGGGCGCTTTCCAGCGCGAGCAGGGCGAAGCCGCCCACCCCGGCGGCGCCGGCGCCGCCGGCCAGGGCCGGTTCCAGGCCCGCCACCCGCAGCTCGGCGGCGCGCTTGAGCTCGGGGTCGTTGAGCAGCAGGCCGCCCTCGACCAGGGCCAGGGCGGCGAGTCCGGCCCCGGCCCCCGGGGCGTCATGCGCGGCCAGCCAGCCCAGGCAGCGGCGCGCGGCCTCGCAGCGGGCGGCGTCGCCCAGGCCTTCGCCCAGCAGGGCGAGCGCGGCCAGCGCCTGGCAGGCGGCGTCGTGCTCGGGGTTGCCGGCGAGGGTGCCGATGGCGCCGTCGGCGCCCTGCTGCGCCGCCAGCCAGCGCAGCGCGGCGGCGACGTCGCCGGCGCTGCGCTCCATGCCCCAGGTCGAGCGCGCCAGGGCGCGCTGGTCGGGGTAGCGGCGCAGGCGGTAGAGGTCGCCGCCGCTGCGCAGGTCCTCCCAGCGCGCCGGCAGGGTGGTGGGCAGGGCGGGCGGACGCGCGGCCGAGAAGCCGCCGCCGTCGCCGCCGCCGTCGCCGGCGGTGCCAGGACCGCCGAAACGCATCACCGCCAGCACCAGCACGGCGGCGAGATGGGCGGTGACCACCGCGCTCCAGAAGCGCAGGCGCGAGCCGCCCTGCTCGGGCTCGCTCTCGCCCTCGGCCAGGCGCGCGCGCACCCGTGCGCGCAGGTCGGCGGGCGCCGGGCGCACCCCGGCGATGAGGTCGCGCAGGCGCTCCTGGGCGGGGTCCTCGGCCTCGCCGGCATAGAAGGCAGCGACCGCGTCGGCGTCCGGGCCGGCGCCGCGGCCGGCGCTGATGCGGCCGGCGACCCGCGCCGCCAGCGCAGCCGGGGCCGGACGCGGTCCGTGGCTGCGCATCAGCGCGCCCAGGCGCGCCAGGGCGCGGCCGTCGGGGCAGGCGGGGTCGCCGTCGGCGATGGCGCGCAGCAGGGGATCGGAGGGGCGGTCCACGGCTCAGTCCTCGACCAGGTCGACGAGGTCGTCGCGCAGCGCGCGCACGGCGTTGTGCATGCGGCTCTTGACCGTGCCCTCGGGGATGCCCAGCACGGCGGCGATCTCCTGGTAACGCATGCCCTGGTTGTTGGCCATCACGAACACCACCCGCTGCCCTTCCGGCAGGTCGGCGAGGGCGCGGGCGACGCGGTCGCGGATCACCCGGTCGCGGTCGGCGGCCTCGGGATCGTCGCTGCGCGGGGCGGCCAGGGCCTCGGCCAGGGGCGGGCGCTCGCCCTCGCCGTCGGCGTCGATCGAGAGGTGGCGGCGCTGGCGCCGCAGGTGGTCGATCCACAGGTTGTGGGCGATGCGGTAGACCCAGGTGCGCACCTTGGCGGTGGCCACCCAGCGGGTGCGCGAGCGGTAGACGTTGACGAACACGTCCTGGGCCAGCTCCTCGCTGATCAGCTGGTCCCAGCACAGGTGGAAGAAGAAGCCGATCAGCTCGTCCTGGAAGCGGCCCACCAGTTCGACCACCGCCTCCTGGTCGCCGTCGCGGATGCGCTCCATGGTGCGGATGTCGGGATCGTCGATGGCAGTCAGGCGCGCCTCCACGGGGAAGGCGGGCATGCTAATCGGCTCATCAACGGTTGCAGCGGCAAGCATCCGGGGGGGTGAACGGATGCCGGCGCGGGGGGTTCAGTGAAGAAAGTAGGAAGTAGGAAGGGAGAAGGAGGAAGGGATGC
>JAKLKR010000359.1 GCA_023150565.1 Planctomycetota bacterium | reverse complement strand
CGGCGGCGCTGGCGGCATCGGCCTTTGTGGTGGAAGGGGCGGTGGAGACTGCCTTTGTGGAGCATGCCTATATCGAGCCCGAGGCCGGTTCGGCCTGGATGGAAGGGGAAACCCTGTGCATCCGCGCCTGCACCCAGGCGCCGGCGGCCGGGCGCGGAGCCCGCAGCCGCAGCACCCCCCACGCCAGCAGGCCCGCCCCCAGCCACAGCAGCGGGCGCCACCAGACCGGCAGGTCCAGGTGGTCGAGCCAGCGTTCCAGGGTCTCGACCACCAGGTCGCGGCACCAGGCCAGCACCGGGTTGGCGCCGGTGAAGATGGCCAGGAACACCCCGCCCACCAACAGCGGCACCACCCAGCGCACCAGCAGCGCGGCCCAGCGCGCCGGCAGGGCACGCACCGGCGCGCGCAGCCACCAGCCCATCACCACCAGGTGGTCGCGCAGCAGGCGGGCGGGCGCCGCCCACGCCACCGACCAGGCCTGGGTGCAGCGTCCCCACACCCCGGGCGCCCCGCCGCCGCGGCCTTCGACCGCCAGCGCCAGCGCAGTCCCCAGGGCCAGCACGGTGGCCAGCCAGCCGACCTCGACCAGACATGACCCCGCTGCGAGCAGGCACACGGCGGCGAGCACCCGGCCCGGGATCCGCTGCAACACGCGGGGATCACGCGCCAGCACCAGCAGGGCGAGCAGCCCCAGGCACAGGCCCCAGGTCCAGCCGGGGCTGGCCCCCGCCAGCAGCAGGTCGGCAGCCACCGCCGCCAGGCTCGGCAGCAGCAGGATCACGGGCAGGCGGCGCAGCAGCAGGATCATGCCCTGAACATCGCCTCCGATGTGACGTGGATGCGGGCCCTCGGTGAAGCGACGGTGAAGTCAGGCGGGCAGGCGCAGCTCGGCGCAAGTGCCACCGCCGTCGCGCGGACGCAGCTCGACGCTGCCGCGATGCACCGCCGCCACCTCGCGCACCAGCGGCAGGCCCAGGCCGGTGCCCTTGCGCCCGCTGCGCGGGTTGGGCAGCGAGAAGAAGCGCTCGAACACCCGTTCCCGCGCCCATTCCGGGATGCCCACGCCGCGGTCGGCGACGGTCAACACCACCGCTTCCCCCTCGCTGCGGGCGGCGAGGTCGACCGCGCTGCCGGCCGGGGCCGCCGCCAGGGCGTTCAGAGCCAGGTTGGCCAGGGCCTGGCGCAGCAGGAAGGCCTCGCCGCGCACCGCCAGCCCGGCCCCGGCCGCCACCGTCACCGCGACCCCCTGGCGGCGGGCGGCGGCCTCCAGGCTGGCGGCGACGTCAGCGCACAGGGCGGCGACGTCGACCGGCTGCTGGCCGGCGAGCGCATCGCGGCGCTCGAGGGCGGCGAGCTGGAGCAGGCGGTCGATCATGCCCTGCAGGCGCTCGACCTCGGCCTGGAGGGTGGCGCAGAAGCGCGCGCGGTCGTCGGGGGCGGGGTCGTCGGCCAGGATCTCGCCGGCGGCGCGCACCGCCGCCAGCGGCCCCTTCATCTCGTGGGTCAGGGTCTGCACATAGCGCTCGACGTAGGCGCGGCCGTCGAGGGCGGCGCGCAAGCCCGCCACCGCCGCCGCCAGCTCGCCCAGCTCGCCGCCCAGGCGCGGGGCGGGATCGCGCGAACCGGCCCGTACCGCGCGCACATGGTCGAGCAGCTGGCGCAGCGGGCGGGTGAACCACCACGAGGCCGCCAGCGCCGCCGCGCCCACCGCCAGCAGCGCCACCGCCGCCGCGGCCGCGAACTGGGCGTGGCCGGCGGCGACGAAGGGGGTGACGGCGTCGACCGGCTTCGACACCGACACCACCCCGGCCAGGGCGCCCCCCTGCCGCACCGGGGCGGCGACGTAGAGCACCGCGCTGCGCTCGTCGGCGGGATCGGCGCGGGTGGCGCGGGCGCCGTAGCGGCCCTGGATGGTGCGCGCGATGTCGTTCCAGCGCGAATAGTCGGCGCCGACGTTGGCGGGCATGGCGGTGTCGACCAGCACTCGTCCGTGCGCGTCGGTCAATACCACGTGGAAGGCCACCTGCTCCTTCACCTGGCCGTGGATGCGGGCGCTGAAACGCCGCGCCAGGGTCGCCTCCATGCGCTGGCCGAGGGTCCGTGCGGGGTCGCCGCCGGACTCCAGCTCGGCCTCGGCCACGGCGGCGAGCAGGTTGGCGGTGTCGACCAGCGCCTCCTCCATCGCCTCCTGGTAGCGCATGCGCAGCTGGCGCGCCCCCTGCCAGGCCACCGCGGCGGCCGACAGCGCCGCCGCCGCCAGCACCAGCAGCACCAGGCGCAGCCGCAGCGAGGGCGCGCGCGAGGGAGGCGGCTCAGCCATCGCCGTCGCGCCAGGCATAGCCCTCGCCGCGCAGGGTGGTGAGGGGATCGCGGGCGGGCTCGATGGCGCGCAGCTTGGCGCGCAGGGTCTTGATGTGGGTGTCGACGGTGCGGTCGAAGCGCGCGCCGGGGTCCTCCCACACCAGGTCGAGCAGCTCGGCGCGCGAGAACACCCGTCCGGGCCGTTCCGCCAGACAGGCGAGCAGGCGGAACTCGTAGCGGGTGAGGTCGAGGGCGCGGCCCCGCCAGATGGCGCGCCGGGCCTCGCTGTCGATCACCAGGCCGTCGGCGGGGGCCGGGGCCGGGACCGGACGCGCCCGCCGCAGCACCGCCCGCACCCGCGCCGCCAGTTCGCGCGGGCTGAAGGGCTTGACCAGGTAGTCGTCGGCGCCCAGCTCCAGCCCCAACACCCGATCGACCTCGCCGTCGCGGGCGCTGAGCACGATCACCGGCAGCTGGCAGCAGGACGCCCCGCCGCGCCAGGCGCGCAGCAGGTCGAGGCCGCTGCCGTCGGGCAGGCCAAGGTCGAGCACCGCCAGGTCGAAGGCGGTGCCGGCGGCGCGCGCCGCCGCCAGGGTGGCGCACACCGTCACCGCCAGGCCGTCGCGGCGCAGCGCCCAGGCCACCGCGTCGGCCACCCCCGGCTCGTCCTCGACCACCAGCACCGCGGCCATGGCGGCGCCGGATCAGTAGGATTCTGCGCGGCTGGGGAACGAGCCCGCCTTCACATCCTCGCAATAGCGCGAGAACGCCCCGGTCATCTCCTTGGCCAGGTGGGCGTAATGGCGCACGAAACGGGGATGGAACTGGGTGTTGAGCCCGAGCATGTCCGGGGTCACCAGGATCTGTCCGTCGCAGCCGGCGCCGGCACCGATGCCGATGGTGGGGATGGGCACCGCCCGGGTCAGGCGCTCGGCCAGGCCGGCGGGCACCTTCTCCACCACCACCGAGAACGCCCCGGCGTCGGCCAGGGCCTGGGCCTCGGCGATGATCTGCTCGGCCTCGTCCTGGCTGGTGCCGCGGGTCTTGTAGGTGCCGTAGTTGAGGATGTTCTGCGGGCGCAGGCCGATGTGGCCCATCACCGGGATGCCGGCCTCGACCAGGCGGCGCACGATCGGCAGGATGTTGTCGCCGGCGCCCTCGACCTTGACCGCCTCGGCCAGGCCATCCTGCATCAGCCGCCCGGCATTGCCCAGGGCCTCGTCGATGCCCTTGTGGTAGGTCATGAAGGGCATGTCGGCCACCACCAGCGCGCGTTTGACCGCCTTGGTCACCACCCGCACGTGGTAGAGCATCTCGTCCATCTTCATCGGCAGGGTGGTGTCGTGGCCGGCGAAGACCATGGCGGCGGAATCGCCCACCAGGATCACGTCGACCCCGGCCTCGTCGAGCAGGCGCGCGGTGAGGAAGTCGTAGGCGGTGAGGGCGGCGATCTTGTCGCCGGCCCGCTTCATCTCGGTCAGCCGCAGGGTGGTGACCTTGCGTTTGGCGGCCGGGACGGAGGAGGGGGCGGAATCGGGGGCCTGGGGCATCACAGCACTCTAGCCGCGGGCTGATGCCCGCCAGCCCCAGGCGGGCTGGGAGGCCGCTCGCCCCTTGGCCCCGCCCGGGCTGCGCCATGGTCCGGCCATGGCCGCCGAACCCACCCTGGTCGCCCGCGCCACCCCGCCCGGGGGCGAGTCGCTGGTGCTGCGCCTGAGCGGCCCGCAGGCGCGCGCCGTCGCCGCCGCCGCGCAGGTGCCCTGCGCCGCGCCCTGGCGGCTGGCGGAGGCCGAGTGGCCGCTGCCGCCGGGGCCCTGCCCGGTGCGCACCCTGCTGATGCCGGGGCCGCGCAGCGCCACCGGCTGGGACGTGGTCGAGATCACCCTGCCCGGCTCCGGATCCCTCGCCGCCCTGGCCCTGGCCCGGCTGGAGGCCGCCGGTGCGCAGCCGGCGCCGGCGGGGGGCTTCA
>JAKLKR010000358.1 GCA_023150565.1 Planctomycetota bacterium | reverse complement strand
GAGCTGGCTGCCCGCACACGGTGCCGCCGACGGGGTGTGGCTCGGCATGGCCTCGCCGCTCGCCGCCGAGCTGGCGGCCCAGGCCGGCTTCGCCTGGGCGCTGATCGACCTTGAGCACGGCGCCGGCGGCGAGGCCGACGCCCTGCGCCTGGTGCACGCCCTCACCCCCACCGCCACCGCGCCCATCGTGCGCCTGCCCAGTGCCAGCTCCGACCTCGCCACCCGCCTGCTCGACGCCGGCGCCGCCGGGCTGATGGCGCCGCATATCGACAGTGCGGCCGAGGCCGCCGCCTTCGCCGCCCGCCTGCGCTATCCCCCGCACGGCCGGCGCGGGGTCAGCGCCGGCTGCCGCGCCGCCGGCTATGGCGCGGCCTGGCCGGCCTACCGCGCCGAGACCGACGCGCGGGTGTGCGCCCTGGCACAGATCGAGACCGCCGCCGGGGTCGCCGCCGCCGACGCCATCGCCGCGCTGCCCGGGGTCGACGTGCTGTTCATCGGCCACAGCGACCTCGCCGCCGACCTCGGCTGCGGCGACGACCTCGCCGCCCCGGCGCTGGCGGAGGCCGAGCGCGCGGTGCTGGCCGCCTGCCGCGCGCACGGCAAGCGCGCCGGCATGCTGCTCAAGGCCGGCATGCCCGCCGCGCCCCGCCGCGCCGCCGGCTTCGACCTGCTCGCCCTCGGCAGCGACCTCGGCTGCCTGCGCAGCGGCCTCGCCCGCCTGCGCGCCACCCCGTGAAAGGACCGTGCATGGACCGCAAGGCGCTCGTCTACAAGGGCTGCTGGCCCGATGCCACCTGCTGCGACCAGGTGCTGCGCATCCTCCCCGACGGCACCTGGCTGGTGCTGTTCATGACCGGCGGCCAGACCGAACCGGCGCCCGAGAACCACGTCATGCTCTGCCGCTCCACCGACCAGGGCCAGGTGTGGGGTCCGGCCGAGAGCGTGCTCCGCCTGCCCGACCGCGCCTGCACCATGACCGAGGTGGTGGTCGAGGCCGACGGCACCATCACCGTTCATGTGCAGATCCACCGCGGCTGCTTCGACGACTGGCGCAACTGCACCATCACCAGCCGCGACGGCGGCCGCAGCTGGAGCGCCCCCGAACCCTTCGACGCCCTGCCCCTGCGGGCGATGATCCGCAACACCGTCGCCACCTCGTGGGGCGAACGCTTCATGCCCTTCCAGCACTACCGCAGCGAGGGCGATCCGGCGGTCTCGCTGTTCCACGACGGCAGCTATGAACGGCCCCAGGTCGGGGTGCTGATCAGCGGCGACGGCGGGCGCTCCTGGACTCCCTCCGCCACCGTCACCGGCCACGGCTGGGCCGAGCCGGCGCTGGCCGAGCTGCGCGACGGCTCGCTGGCCATGCTCATGCGCAACGACGGCTCCGGCTGCCTGTGGCGCAGCGATTCGGGCGACCGCGGCCGCAGCTGGAGCGCGCCCCGCCCCACCGGCATCCCCAACCCCTCGTCCAAGGTGCGCCTGTGGCGGCTGCGCGACGGCCGCCACGTGCTGGTGCACAACCCCAGCGCCGCCACCAGCCATCCCAACTCCAAGACCTACGCCTTCGTCAACCGCAATCCGCTGGCGCTGTGGATCTCGGACGACGATCTGCGCTCGTGGTCGTACCAGCGCGTGCTCACCGACTTCCCCGGCCACCTCGCCTACCCCGACGGGGTGGTGAGCGAGGACGAGCGCTATGTCCACTTCGTCTTCGACTACAACCGGCACGACGTGATCTACTGGGGGGCGGAACTGCCATGAACGCCGACCTGCTCGACCGCGCCCTGGACCCGCCGCGCGCGGTGGTCGATCCCGTGCTGGAACCCGGACGTCTCGACTACGGCATGACCATCGGCATCGAACGCACCCCCGGCGGCCGGCTGTGGGCCTGCTGGGTGGGCGGGGCCGACGGGCCCGAGGGCTTCTTCCTGCTCGCCAGCAGCGATGACCAGGGGGTCACCTGGTCGCCGCCGCGCCTGCTCATCGACCCCCACGATGCCGCCCTGGGGGTGCCGCGCCGCGCCCTGGTGGGCTGCCTGTGGTGCGACCCCCTTGGCCGGCTGTGGCTGTTCGTCGACCAGTCGCTGGGCTACTTCGACGGCCGCGGCGGCGACTGGTGCCTGCGCTGCGACAACCCCGACGATCCCCGCCCGCGCTGGAGCGAGCCGCGGCGGATCTGGCACGGCTGCACCCTCAACAAGCCGATCGTGGCCCGCGACGGCGCCTGGCTGCTGCCGGTATCGCTGTGGGACCGGGACCGCGCCTTCGGCGCCTTCACCGACTGCCACCGCGACCTCGACCCCCTGCGCGGCGCGCATGTGCTGGCCAGCACCGACCAGGGCGGGACCTGGACCGACCGCGGCCACGTCACCCTGCCCCACCCCCAGTTCGACGAGCACCACCTGGTGGAGCGCCGCGACGGCAGCCTGTGGCTGACCGCGCGCACCGCCCTCGGCATCCATGAATCGGTGTCGCACGACGGCGGGCGCAGCTGGAGCGCGCCGGTCGCCAGCGCCATCCGCCAGGTGGTGGAGCCGTCGCAGTGGACGCCGGTGGGCGGCAACAGCTCCCGCCACCACCTCAGCCGCCTGCGCTCGGGCGCGCTGCTGCTGATCAAGCACGGCACCGCCATCGACCAGGCTCCCGCGCGCCGCTCGCACCTGTGCGCCTTCCTGTCCGACGACGACGGCCGGACCTGGAGCGGCGGACTGCTGCTCGACGAGCGCGCCGAAGTGTCCTACCCCGATGCCGCCCAGGGAGAGGACGGCACCATCTTTGCCACCTGGGACGGACTGGTGATCCGCCGCCGACCGGGCTGAGCCCGCTCAGCAGGCGGTCTCGGCCCCCAGCGCCAGCCCCTCGACCCCGGCCAGGCCGGTGCCGGCGGCGTGCGCGCGGTCGAGGGCGGCGTCGATGCCGGGCAGGGTCCAGCCCTTGGCGCCCTCGCGCCGGCCGGGCAGGTCGACAATCGGCGCACGGTGCGCGGCCTCGATCACCTGGGCGTGGGCGCGCGCCTCGGCCAGGGTGCACACCGGCGCGCTGCCGCCCTGCAGGTGCTCCACCGCCAGGCGGTAGCTCCACTGGTTGGGCTCGATGCCGATGTCGAGCGGCTCGCCGCCCTCGACCTGCCACTGCGGCACGGTGTCGAGGTCGGCGCAGGTGATGAGCGCACGCTCGCACTCCAGGCGCAGGCGCACCCCCAGGTTGCGCTCGCCGGCGTGGCTGGCGCTGAACACCACCTCGGCGCCGGCGGACAGGCGCACCTGGATGCAGCCGGTGTCGAAGGAGGGGATGGGGTTGGCGCGCCCGAGCGCCGCGCGCACCCCCACCGGCTGGCCGCCGCACAGGAACATCGCCAGGTTGAGGTGGTGGGCGCAGGCGTTGTTGGCGGGCGAATCGCGCACCACGGTGCCGCCCACGCTCAGCTGACCGGCCCAGTTGGAACGCTGGTAGTAGGCGCGGTCGCGCGGCCAGCCGCTGGTCACCACCGCGCGCCGCACGCGCCCGAACTCGCCCACCGCCAGGCGTGCGCGCAGGGCGCGGATGCTGGGCACATAGAGGTGCTGGAAGCCGACCATCACCCGCGCCGCGCGCGGGTGGGCGCACAGGCGGTCGACATCGGCCAGGCAGCCGGCCACCGGCTTCTCCAGGTACACCGGGATGTCCTGGGCCAGCACCGCCTCGGTCATCGGCACATGCAGGTGGATGCCCACCGGCAGGGTCACCAGGCCCAGGCCCGGCCGCACCAGCAGCGCCGCCAGGTCCGGCACCAGCGCCACCCCGGCGCGCTCCAGTTCGGCGGCGTAGGCGGGGTCCTGCTCGCGCGCATGCGCCACCGCCGCCAGCCCGGCGATCAGCCCCTGGTCACGCAGCGCCAGCAGGTTCTTGAGATGGACGCGCGCGAAGCCATGGATGCCGACCACGCCGACCTGGAGCTGGGATGTCATAACTTTGTATATATCATATATGATCTGTCGCAAGCCTTTGTCCGCACTACCTCGGATCTACTATCGGTCCCAGCGCCGGGCCGCCAGCCAGGCCGCCACCAGGGCCGGCGCGGCCAGCGCCAGGACCGCCAGCAGGTCGCTGGGCAGGGGATCGTGCTCGGTCACGGTCTGCACCTGGCCGGGTTGGAACAGCCGCGACAGGCCGTCGCTGGCGGCGACGGTGCGCTGCTCCGGCCTTCCGGCCGCCAGCAGGTGGCCGGCGGCGGCCAGGGCCAGCGCCAGCACCAGGGCCTGGAGCGCGCGGGTGGCGGCCAGGGCCACCGCCCCGCTGCGCCCGCCCCACCAGCGGCGCAGCGCCGGCA
>JAKLKR010000357.1:4128-4363 GCA_023150565.1 Planctomycetota bacterium | reverse complement strand
CCTGGAGTTGTTGAGCAGATCGGCCGCACGAACCTTGCTAGGCACGATACGGCCTTGAGTCAGAACCATCAAGCGAGACAGCATCGAGCCGCCCGATTGTTGACAAACTTGCGACGAACCTGACCCTTCCCGGGCCGCTTGCCGCTGGTGCCCTTTCCCTGTACATATTCAAATATCCACCAAGGCATCATGTGCGGCGCCAGCGCCTGCGCTGAGGCCGACTACCGGCGTGGTT
>JAKLKR010000357.1:0-4118 GCA_023150565.1 Planctomycetota bacterium | reverse complement strand
GTGATCTCGCCCACCTGCCACACCTGCGGCGGCATCCATGCCGGACCCTGTCCTGGCCCGGGCGGATCGTCGAGCGGGTCAGGCGAAGGCACCACCCAGCTCGCCACCCAGGACCCCAGCGTCGCCACCGCCGACCCCGGCGATCCGGCGGCGGCGCCGCGGCCGCCGGCCGGGGTCGAGCTGCGCCCGCGCTCGGTGGCCGCCAGCGGCCCCGCCCAGGACAACGACTACCTGGTGGGCGAGGTCATCGGCCAGGGCGGCATGGGCCTGGTCCGCCGCGGGCTGCAGACCTCGCTCGGCCGCCCGGTGGCGCTCAAGACCCTGCGCCTGGAGCGCACCGCCACCCCGGCGGCGTGGTCGCGCTTCCTCACCGAGGCGGCGGTCACCGCCCACCTCGACCATCCCGGCATCATCCCGGTCTACGATCTCGGGGTGGACGGCGAGGGCCGGCCGTTCTACGTCATGCCGCTGATCGACGGCCAGCCGTGGGGGCGCAGCATCGGCACCGTGCCGCTGGCCTTCGACCTGGAGGTGCTGCTGGCGGTGGCCGACGCCATCGCCTACGCCCACAGCAAGGGGGTGGTCCACCGCGACCTCAAGCCCGACAACGTCATGCTCGGGCAGTTCGGCCAGGTGCTGGTGGTGGACTGGGGGCTGGCGGTGGCGCTCGCCCCGGGGGTGCCGGCGCCGGCGCCGGGGGCGGGCGGGGCGCGCGCCGGCACCCCGGCGTGGATGGCGCCGGAATCGGCGCGCGGCGACTGGCGGCGCCTCGGCCGCGCCACCGACGTCTACCAGCTCGGCGCCCTGCTCCACCGCATCCTCACCGGGGTGCCACCGCACGCCGGCGCCGACGCCCGCGCCCAGCTCGCCGAGGCGGCCGCCAACCGCATCCAGGGCCGCGCCGAGGGTCCGCTGGCGGCGCTGGCGGTGCGCGCCATGGCCGACGATCCGGCGGACCGCTTCGCCGACGCCGCGCAGTTCCGCACCGCCCTGGCGGAATGGCAGGACCACCACGAGAGCATCGCCCTGGCGCGCGCCGCCGGCGAGCAGCTCGAGCGCGCCCAGGCCGCCGCCGGCTACACCGCGGCGGCGCACGCCTGCTCGGGCGCCGCGCGCGGCTTCGCGGCGGCGATGCGGCTGTGGCCGGGCAATGCGGTGGCAGAGGTGTCGCTCGCGGCCGCGCGCCTGGCGTGGGCGCGCCTGGCCCTGGCCGAGGGCGACCTCGACCTCGCCGAATCGCTGCTCGACCGCCGCCACGACGGCCACGAGGCGATGATCGCCCGGGTGCGCCAGGCGCGCCGCGAGGCGCAGCTGCATCAGCGCCGCAACCGGCTGCTGCGCCGCGGCCTGGTGGCGGCGGCCGGACTGCTGGCGGTGGTCGCCGCGGGCTGGGGCGCCCTGCGCTGGGACCAGCAGCGGCGCACCGACCAGGCCGAGGAGGCGCGCCTGGCCGACCGCCAGCGCACCCTCGACAGCCTGCTCGCCGCCCAGCACACCGCCGCCGCCCAGGCCGGGCGCGCGCGCCGGCGCGCCGCCGCCTCGGCGCCGTTCGCCGCCGGCATCGACCTGGTCATCCGCGGCCAGCTGCCGGCCCAGGCCGCCGCGCTGCTGCGCCAGGCGCTGGCCGCCGACCCCGACTTCCCCGAGGCCCAGCGCGCGCTCGGCGACGCCCTCGGCCAGGCCGGCGACCCGCTCGCGGCCGCGGAGGCCTACCTCGCAGCCGACCGCCTCAGCCGCGACCTGCTCGGCCGGCCCTACCTCGAGGCGCTGGTGGCCGCCGGCATGGCGCTGGACGAGGCGGGCGAATACCAGCGCTCGCAGGCCGCCTTCGCCCAGGCCGCCGCGCAGGGAGGCGACCACCCGCTGGCGCTGGTGGCGCAGTCCGAGCAGGCGATGTACCGGCTCCGCCTGCTCGAGGCCGAGCGCCTGACCGCCAGCGCGCTGGCCCAGGGCGGCCACCTGTGGGAGGTGCACTCCGCGCGCATGTCCTGCCTCCAGCGCCTGGGCCAGACCGGCCTGCGCGACCCCCTGGCCAGCCGCGCCGAGGCCGTGGTCCATGCCCGTCGCGCCTGCGCCATGGCCCCTGCCCGCCAGCCCCACCGCCTGGCCCTGGCCCAGCTGCTGCTGCAGGCGAACGACAAGGCGCTGCGCGCCGAGGGCGAGGCGATCTTCGCGGCGGTCGAGCGCGAGCATGCGCGCAACCCGATGGTCGCCGCCTACCAGGTCATGGACCGGCTCAGATGCGGGGAACTGGACCAGGCCAGCGCCCTGATCGAGCGGGCGCGCGAGCTGGGGGCGCCGCCCGTGCTGCTGCAGTACCTGCGCCAGGCGGTGCTGGGGGGACGGGGCGACCCGGCCGGCGCGCTCGCGGTGCTGGCGACCATGCCGGACCGGGACTCGGCCGACCTGGCCGGCATCCGCCTGGACCACGAGGCGCGGCTCACCCCGCCACCCCCGGGATTCGCCGCACGCGCGCAGCGCTGGGCCGACGACCATCCCGACTCCAGCGATGGCCCTGCCATCCTCGCCGTCGCCGCCACCACCCGCAAGGACCACGCCGAGGCGGCCCGGGTGCTGGATGCGGGCCTGGTGCGCTTCCCCCATTCGCTCGACCTCGCGCTGCTGCGCGCCCAGACCGCCCTCGCCCAGGGCGACGCCGCCACCGCCGGGGACATCGCCGCCCGCCTGATCGTCAAGGCCCCGCTGGCCTGGCCGACCCGCCTGCTCGAGCTCGAATGCCTGCTGCGCCTCGGCCGCCACGAGCACCTGCTCCAGCGCGCCGACGACCTGGTGGCCGACTTCCCGGAACCCCGCGCCGCCATCACCCGTGACTCGGTGCGGCGGCTGGTCAGCCAGCGGGAGGGGCGATGAGCGCCCGCGGGCCGGAGCACGGAGCGCCGGACGGCGGCGGCGCCTCCGCCACGGGGGTGTCCGCCCCGGGGCCAGCGGACCCGTACGGCCAGGTGACCCGCACCTGGGATGCGGCCATCGCCGGCGCCAGCGGCCCACGCGCCACCCTGCGCCAGGGCGCCGGGGCGGTGGCCACCCCGCCCCAGACCGCCGCCCATCGCCGGGTGGTGGATCCGCTGCTGGTGACGGACGGCGACTACCGCCTCGGCCCGGTGATCGGCGAAGGCGGCATGGGCACGGTCTCGCGCGCGCTCCAGCGCGCGCTCGGCCGCCAGGTGGCGCTCAAGCGCCTGCGCCCGGAGCAGGCCGGCGACCCCTCCCTGCGCGCACGCTTCCTGGCCGAGGCCGCGCTCACCGCCGATCTCGCCCACCCCCAGGTGATCCCGGTGCACGACCTCGGCACGGATGCCGACGGCATGCCGTTCTACACCATGAAGCTGGTGTCGGGCCGGCCATGGGACGAGGTCATGCACCTGCTCGACCTCGAGCAGAACCTGCGCATCCTGCTCAAGGTCTGCGATGCGGTGGGCCATGCCCACAGCAAGGGCGTGCTGCACCGCGACCTCAAGCCCGACAACATCATGGTCGGCGACTTCGGCGAGGTGCTGGTGCTCGACTGGGGGCTGGCGGCGGCCTTCGCCCCCGGCACGCGCGCACCCCGCCTGGGACCCGACACCCCGCTCGCCGGCACCCCGGCCTACATGCCGCCGGAATGCGCCCTGGGCGAAACCCAGGCGATCGGGCCGGCGAGCGACGTCTACCTGCTGGGGGCGCTGCTGCATGTGCTGCTGACCGGGCAGCCGCCCCACCCCGGCGGGGACGCCAATGCCTGCCTGCTGGCGGCGGCCGGCAACATCATCGATCCGCCGCCGCCGCCCGACGCCCTCGGCCGCATCGCCGCGCACGCCATGGCCACCCGGCCCGAGGACCGCCATGGCGATGTGCAGGCCTTCCAGCAGGACCTGCGCGGCTGGCGCGAGCACCGCGACAGCCTGGCGCTGGCGCGCGAGGCCCGCCTGGCGCTGGCGCGGGCGATGCAGAGCGGATCGCACCAGCTCTATTCCGACTGCGTGCACGGCTGCGAGGAGGCCCTGCGCCGCTGGGAGGGCAACCACGAGGCGCGCACCCTGCTCGCCACCGCCCGCCGCACCTGGGCGCTGGCGGCGGCCGCGCGCGGCGACTTCGCCCTCGCCGAGTCCCAGCTCGAC
>JAKLKR010000356.1:3822-4400 GCA_023150565.1 Planctomycetota bacterium | reverse complement strand
CCTGGCCGGCGGCGCCTGTCCGCGCTGCCTGCTCGCCGCCGGGCTGGCGGCCCCGGCCGCGGACGACGCCCTGCCGGACCCCGCGCTGGTCGCCGACCTCATCCCCGACCATGAGGTCCTGGGTCTGATCGGCCGCGGCGGCATGGGCGCGGTCTACCGCGCCCGCCACCGCCGCCTCGACCGCCTGGTGGCGCTCAAGGTGCTGCCCCTGGCCGGCGCCGCCGCCGGCCGGGCCGAGCGCTTCGCGGTCGAGGCGCAGGCGCTCGCCCGCCTGCACCATCCCCACATCGTCGCGGTGCACGATGCCGGCCACGCCGGCGACCTGTGCTGGCTGTCGATGGAGCTGGTCGAGGGCACCACCCTGCGCCAGGAACTGGCCCGCCGCCGGCTCGATCCGGCCGAGGCCCTGGGGCTGGTGCAGCAGGTGTGCGCCGCCCTGCAGTACGCCCATGACCACGGGGTGGTGCACCGCGACATCAAGCCGGACAACATCCTGATCGACCGCCGCGGCCAGGCGCTGATCGCCGATTTCGGCCTCGCCCGCCTCCTCGGCGGCGACGCCGAGGCCGACGCCCGCC
>JAKLKR010000356.1:0-3812 GCA_023150565.1 Planctomycetota bacterium | reverse complement strand
CAGGTGGAGCGGCCGCTGGCGGTCGACCATCGCGCCGACCTCTATGCCCTCGGGGTGGTGCTGTACGAGATGCTCACCGGCGAGCTGCCGCTGGGCCGCTTCCCCAGGCCCTCGCAGCGGGTCGAGGTCGACGTGCGCCTCGACGCGGTGGTGCTGCGCGCGCTCGAGAAGTCACCCGAGCGCCGCTACCAGCAGGCCTGCCAGCTGGGCGGCCAGGTCGGGCGCATCGCCGCCGGGCGCGGTGGCGGGCGCTGGTGGCCGCTGGCCCCGGCCCTGCTGGCGGTGGCGGCGCTGGGCTGGTGGCTGCTGCTGCCGCCGCCCGCTACGCCGGTCCTGCCGCCGCCCGCGGCCTCAGCCGCGCCTGCAGCGGAAGCCCTGGCACGGGCCCGCAGCCTGGCGGCGAGCGATGCCGGCCTGCTGCGCGACCAGCGCTTCACCACCCTCGCCGCCCGCTTCGCGCCCGCGCTGACGGAGCGCCTGGAGGCGGGCGCGCTGGCCATGCTGTGGCGCGACCAGGAGCGCAGCCTCGGCGCCTGCGTGGGCGTCGACCCCGCCCAGGTGTCGGTGCACGACGGCCTGCGCCGCACCGTCGCCCGCTGCCGTTTCGCCACCCAGAGCCTCGATCTGGTGCTGGCCTATGACCGCGATGAACGCATCGCCGGCCTGTGGCTGCTGCCGCCATCCCCCTGAACCCCGGAATCCCCATGCTGCGCCCGCTCCTCTGCCTGCTCGCCTGCGCCGCCGTCGGCGCCGCCGACCCCGCCACCACCGCCGCCATCGCCAGCTTCCCGGTGGTGATGCGCTCGGAACCGGTCACCGGCGCCGAACTGGTGGACCCATCCCTGACCGAGCTGCGGGTGACCTTCGACCAGCCGATGGCCGACGGCGCATGGTCGTGGGTCACCACCCCGTTCGGCAAATGCCCGGAGGGGACCGCCAGGCCCCGCTACCTCGACGATGGCCGCACCTGCGT
This sequence comes from Planctomycetota bacterium, assembly GCA_023150565.1. Classification (GTDB taxonomy): domain Bacteria; phylum Planctomycetota; class UBA11346; order UBA11346; family UBA11346; genus JAKLKR01. The sequence goes on along the minus strand of JAKLKR010000356.1, from coordinate 2,839 downwards.
CCTGCCGGTCAGGCTGGAGCCGGGCACCAGCTATGTGGTGGGGATCAACTACGGCAGCCACCACAACTTCCGCGCCGCCCATGGTGGCCGCGCCCTGCCCTGGCTGCTGCGCTTCACCACCGCCCCGGCGGGCACGGGCGGCGACCTGGATCTGGGAGCGCGCGCCGGCGCCATCGCCCAGGAGCTGGGCGATGGGCGCTTCGCCGCGGTGGTGGCGCGCTTCGACCCGCGCATGCGCGCGGCGGTGGACGAGGACCAGCTGGCGGCGGTGTGGCGCGAGGCGGCGGCCAAGGGCGGCGCCTTCCAGGGGTTCGGGACCGCGAAGCTCGATCGCGTCGACGGCTGGCGGCGGGCGGTGGTGCCCTGCCGCTGGCAGCGCCAGCCCTGCGAGCTGCGCATCACCTTCGACGACAGGGGCCAGATCGCCGGCCTGTTCCTGGTGCCGGCGCCCTGACCCCTTCGCCGCGCCTCCATCGGCCCTTTACCCGGCCTTCATCCCCGGCCATCCACTGCGGCGGTGGAGGCCCCCATGGACGACGCCGTGTTCCGCCGCCGCGAATCCGAGGTGCGCGGCTACTGCCGCTCCTTCCCCGCGGTGTTCACCACCGCCGCCGGCTCGCTGCTGCGCGCCGAGGACGGGCGCGAATGGCTCGACCTCTTCTGCGGCGCCGGCGCGCTCAGCTACGGCCACAACCCGCCCTGCGCCACCGAGGCGATGATCGCCTACCTGCGCAGCGGCGGCATCGGCCACAGCCTCGACCTCCACACCGCGGCCAAGCGCCGCTTCCTCGCCACCTTCGAGGAGGTGGTGCTGGTGCCGCGCAACCTCGACTACAAGGTGCAGTTCACCGGCCCGACCGGCACCAACGCGGTCGAGGCCGCCTTCAAGCTCGCGCGCAAGGCCACCGGCCGCACCGTCATCGCCGCCTTCACCAACGGCTACCACGGCGCCAGCCTGGGCGCGCTCGCCGCCACCGGCAACGCGCACATGCGCCGCGCCGCCGGGGTGCCGCTCGCCCACACCGTGTTCCTGCCCTTCGACGGCTACCTCGGCAGCGGGCTCGACACCATCGCGGTGATCGAGCGCCAGCTCGCCGACGCCAGCGGCGGGCTCGACCTGCCGGCGGCGGTGGTGGTCGAGACGGTGCAGGCCGAGGGCGGCATCAATGTCGCCGGCATCGCCTGGCTGCGCCGGCTGCAGGAGCTCTGCCGCCGCCACGGCATCCTGCTCATCGTCGACGACGTGCAGGCCGGCTGCGGCCGCACCGGCCAGTTCTTCAGCTTCGAGCTCGCCGACATCCAGCCCGACCTGGTGTGCCTGTCCAAGGCCATCGGCGGCAACGGCCAGCCGCTCTCGCTGGTGCTTATCCGGCGCGAGCTCGACCTGTGGAAGCCGGCCGAGCACAACGGCACCTTCCGCGGCAACAACCTCGCCTTCGTCGCCGGCGAGGCGGTGCTGCGCCGCCACTGGGCCGACCCCGAGTTCCCCGCCGGCATCGCCCGCCGCTCGGCGCAGCTGATGGCCGCCCTGCGCGCGATGCGCGACGCCCACCCCGAGGCCGAGCTGCGGGTGCGCGGCCGCGGCCTGATCGCCGGCCTCGACTGCCGTCGCGGCGAGATCGCCGAGACGGTCTCGCGCCTGGCCTTCGCGCGCGGGGTGGTGGTCGAGCGCTGCGGACCCGAGGACCAGGTGGTGAAGTTCCTGCCCGCGCTCGACATCCCGCCCGAGCAGCTGGCGCGCGCGCTCGAACTGGTGGCCGGCTGCGTCGCCGACGCCCTCGCCACCCCGGTGGCGGTATGATCCTGCCCGCCGCCGTGCCCGCCTTCGCCACCTTCGCCGGGCCGGGCCCGCTGCATTTCCTCCTGCTGCCCGGCCTGGTGCCGGACGGTCCCGAGACCTTCCTGCGCCAGCGCGCGCTGTTCCAACGCCACGGTGCCGTGACCATCGGCACCTGGCCCTACCATGATTTCGACCTCGACGCGGTGATCGCCGCCATCGAGGCACGCCTGCGCGCCATCCTCGCCGCTGGCGCGGTGCCGGTGCTGGTGGGGGTGAGCGTGGGCGGCGGCATCTGCCTGGAGCTGCTGCGGCGCTGCCGCGAACGCGGCGACACCCCGCCGGTGGCGGCGCTGGCCCTGCTCAGCCCGCTGACCTGCACCGCCGACCTCGCACCCACCCTGCAGCGCCTGCTCGCGCCCATCGCCGAGGCCCACGCCCGCGACCACCAGGAGGGCGCCGAGCTGCACCTGGAGCGCGGCCGGCAGTTCTTCAAGTCGCTGGCGGCGCGCTCGGTGCCCGGCACCCCGCCCGCCGGGCTGGCCAGGCTGGTCTCGCTGCTCACCCCCGCCGGCCTGGTGGCCTGGCAGGAGCACCGCATCCGCGCCCGCATCGAGCGCACGCTCGACACCCTGCCGGCGCGCGGCTCGCTGGCGCGGGTGGTGGCGATGCTGCGCCTGCCCGGCATCCTCGCCGGCGACAAGGTGCGCCGCCCGCTGGCCGAGGTGCCGACCCTGATCCTGTGGGGCAGCAAGGAGCGCCACACCCTCGACCTGGACGGCCCCGGCACCGCGCTGCTCTGCCGTCCCGACCTCGCCCACCGGGTGTTCCCGCAGGCCGAGGTGCACTGGCTCTACGCCCGCGACGGCGAGCCGGTGCCGCACGCCTCGCTGCTCAAGCACCACCGCGAGTTCAACCTCCACCTGGCGCGCTTCATCGCCCGCATCGAGGCTGCCCACGTCGGCCTGCGCCTGCCGTTCCTGCCCAGGACCCGTCGTTCGGCGTAGGGCGCCGGGCGGCTCTTCGGGAGCGTCGACGCCCACGTCGACGGAGTCTCTTCAG
>JAKLKR010000355.1 GCA_023150565.1 Planctomycetota bacterium | reverse complement strand
CGGGCGCGGCACCCGCGCCGCCTCCAGGGCGGCGACGACGGCGTGCGCGGCGGTGGCGTCGCGCGCCGGCGGCGGCAGGTGGATGCCGGACCCGGCGGCGAGCGGGGCCGCCAGCGGCTGGCCGTAGAGGTCGCGGGCGAAGCCGTCGGCGCTGCCCACCACCGTGCCGCCGGCGGCGGCGAAGGCGGCCAGGGCCGGGGTGGTGGTGGGCAGGCTGTGGGTGCTGCACGGCGCCACCAGGGCGCGGTAGCCGCCCAGCGCCGCGGCGCCGCGCTCGGCCAGTTCCTCCTCGAACACCACGTCGACCGGGTACTGCGCCGCCGCCAGGGCGGCATAGGCCGAGGCCATGCGGCGCGAGAAGTCGTTGTTGCGATAGCCCTCGCGGTAGACCCCCAGCACGCGCTTGCTGGGCAGGGAATAGAGCAGGGCCACGCTGCCGGTGCGCCGCCTGCTGCGGTCGAGGAAGGGATGCAGGGCGGCGAATTCGCGGCGGAAGCGCGCATTGCCAGCCACCAGCGCCTCGGGGTCGAGGTTGGCGGGGTTGAGCAGCTGGTAGTTGAGGTAGCCGGCGCGCCCGCTCTCGGCCGCGGCCTCGGCGGTGGTGCCCCAGGCGTGGGCGTCGCCGTTGAACACGTAGTGCTGCACCGCATCGAAGCCGTGCACCGCCATGGTCCAGTAGGCGGTGGTGAAGTCGTCGGCGCGGCAGGGCACCCGCCGGTCCTTGCCGCCCAGCCGGCGCGCGAGGTAGAACTCGTGGTCGGCGAGCGGCACCCGGTGGGCGGCGGCAAGGCCGGCGTAGACGTCGTACTGGAACAGGTCGTCGAGCCAGCCGCCGCCCATCACCGCGTCGAGCACCGAGGCGCCGTGCTCGGCCGGCTTGGCGCTGCCGAAGCCGAAGCCGCCCTCGGTGGCGCACACCTCCATGCGGCTGGCCACCTTCCAGATGTCGAGGCCCTCGTGCCCGGTGTGGATGGCGGTGGCGATGTGCGGCTGCACCGCGAAGGCCACGTCGGGGCGGCGGTCCATCGAGCGCACCACCATCTTCATGGTGTCGAGGAACAGCCCGACGCTGTCGCCGAGGAACAGCAGGTAGTCTGCGTAGGGGCCCTTGCGCTCCTGCGAGGCGGTGCGGGCGGCGCTGGCGAAGTCGGGGAAGGCGGCGCCCCAGGCGCGGTTGGCGGCGGCGATGGAGCCGTGGCGGCGCTCCAGCCAGGCGGCGAAGAAGGGTTCGGCCCAGCGCTGGCTGGGCTCCAGCACCCCGGGCTCGTTCCACAATTCCCAGCACCACACGTTCAGCCGGCGCGACAGCGCCGCCTCGACCCCGGTGCGGAAATAGGCCTCGTACATGCGCCGGCCGACCGGGTCGAAGATGTCGAAGCCCGAGAACGGGTGCGAGGTGGTGAGGGTCGCGGAGGCGGGGAAGCGCTTGGAATCGCGCACCGTCTGCACGCTGAAGCGGTGCCCGGCCAGGCCGATCAGGCTGAAGTCGCCCACCAGCGGCAGGCCCTTGGCGCGGGCGAGGAACTCGCCCCATTCCCCGGCGTCCGTTTCCCACCAGCTGGCGTCGGGCAGGCCCATCGCCCGCGCCGCCGGGCGGGTGGGGATGGCGGTCTCGATGCTGTCCAGGCCCAGGCTGGAGAGGTCGCCGCGGTAGGCGGGATGGTCGCCGGTGACCCAGCGGCGGTCATGCCGGAAGTTGTGCATGGTGGCGAAGACCATGCCGCCGATGAGGAAGGTGCGCTGCCCGCGCAGGTGGAAGGCGCTGTCGACGATGCGCGGGCGCTCCTGGCCGTCGTCGGCATAGACGGTGCGCGGCAGGGTGGCGAAGCGTTCGAGCAGGGTGGCGTCGTCGTCGGCCGCCGGGCAGGCGCAGGCGATCAGGCTCAGCAGCAGGGCGGGCAGGGGGCGCATGGCACCCACCCTAGCCGCGGGCGGCGCGTTTCGCACCAGGGTTTCGCCGCGGCGGCGCCACCGAGCCGCGCACCGCCAGCGGCGCCGGCAGCAGTTCGCGCCGCGCCCCGCCGTCGTCGCGCCCTTCCAGGCGGTCGAGGGCGATGGCGGCGGCGCGCCGCGCCATCGCCTCCATCGGCACCGCCGCGGCGGTGATCGCCGGCAGGTGCCAGGCCAGCTCGCGGCGGTCGTGGCAGGCGGCCAGGCTGAGCTGGCGCGGCACCGCGATGCCGCACTCGGCGGCGGCCAGGCGCACGCGCAGGGCGTCCTCGGCGCCATAGGCCAGCACCGCGCTGGCCTCGCCCCGGCGCAGCCAGGCGTGCAGGCGGAAGTCGCGCACCTGGTCGTCGAAGCTGTGCAGCAGTTCACAGGTGGCCAGGCCGTGCGCCGCCATCCAGGCGCGGTAGGCGCCGGCGCGCAGGGCCACGCTGTGGTGGACGGTGCGGTCGCCGCCAGTGCAGCGCACCCAGGCGATGCGGCGGTGGCCGTGCGCGTGCAGGTGGGCGAGCGCAGCCGCCACCGCCCCAGCGTCGTCCGCCAGCACCCGCGGCAGCGGCGCAGCGCCGTCATGGTTGAGCACCGCGCAGGGGAAGCCGTCGGCGGCCAGCTCGTCCTCCAGGGCGGCCGGCACCGGATGGATCAGCACCGCGGCGGCGATGCGCTGGGCGCGCAGCTGCGCCCGCCAGGTGGCGCCGCCGGCCAGGGGCACGAACAGCAGCTGGTAGCCGCGCGCCGAGGCCTCGCCCGCCAGGGCCTGCGGCACGCGGTCGTAGACCCCTTCCAGGTAGGGCGCGGCGCGGCCATAGACCAGCGCCAGGGTGCGCGCGGCGCCGGAGCGCGGCAGGCGAGCGCGCGCTCCGCGCCGCCAGCCGAGCGCGGCGGCGGCGGCGCGCACCCGCGCTCGGGTGGCGGCGGCGATGTCGCAGGCCCCCGGGTTGGGGCACAGCGCCTTGCTGGCGGTGGCCTTCGACACCCCGGCGGCGGCGGCGACCTCGGCCAGGGAGGGGGGCAGGGCGGCCATGACGCCATCCTGCCGTCGCCGGGCGCGCCGGAAGCCCCGGCGTTGACTCGCGTCCCCCCCGCGCTCGGCTGCCTTCATGACCGTCATCGGCACCCCGCTGTCCGCCACCGCCACCCGCGTGCTGCTGCTCGGTTCCGGCGAGCTGGGCAAGGAGGTGGCCATCGAGCTGCAGCGTCTGGGCTGCGAGGTGATCGCCTGCGACCGCTACCAGGACGCCCCGGCGATGCAGGTGGCGCACCGCAGCCACGTCTTCCCCATGCTCGACGCCGCCGCGCTCAAGCGCGTGGTGGCCTATGAAAGGCCGCACCTCATCGTGCCCGAGATCGAGGCCATCGCCACCGACGCCCTGGTCGAGCTCGAAGCCGCCGGCCAGCGCGTGGTGCCGACCGCGCGCGCCGCCCGCCTGACCATGAACCGCGAAGGCATCCGCCGCCTCGCCGCCGAGCAGCTCGGACTGCCCACCTCCAGCTACCGCTTCGTCTCCACCGAGGCCGAGTTCGCCGCCGCCGTCGAGGCCCTGGGCATGCCCTGCGTGCTCAAGCCGGTGATGTCCTCGTCGGGCAAGGGCCAGAGCGTGATCAAGACCCATGCCGACCTGCACCGCGCCTGGCGCTACGCCCAGGAGGGCGCCCGCGCCGCCGGCAGCCGCTGCATCGTCGAGGGCTTCGTGCGCTTCGACTACGAGATCACCGTGCTGACGGTGGCGGCGGTCAACGGCATCCAGTGCTGCCCGCCCATCGGCCACGTGCAGATCGACGGCGACTACCGCGAATCCTGGCAGCCCTGCGCCATGGCCCCGGCGGCCTGGACGCGCGCCCAGGAGATCGCCCAGGGGGTGGTGCGCGAGCTGGGCGGCTGGGGCCTGTTCGGGGTGGAATGCTTCGTGCGCGGCGACGAGGTGATCTTCAGCGAGGTCAGCCCGCGCCCGCACGACACCGGCCTGGTCACCCTGGGCAGCCAGAACATGAGCGAGTTCGCCCTGCATGCGCGCGCCATCCTCGGCCTGCCGGTGCCGCCGGTGCGCCTGCTGCGCCCGGCGGTGAGCGTGGCCATCCTCGGCGAGGGCGACGGGGTGCCGGTGTTCCACGGCCTGGACAAGGCCCTGGCGGTGCCCGAATCGCAGATCCGCCTGTTCGGCAAGCCGGTCTGCCACGGCCACCGCCGCCTGGCGGTGGCGGTCGCCGCCGGCGACACGGTCGAGGAGGCCCGCGACCGCGCCCGCGCCTGCGCCGGGGCGGTGGGGATCAGGTTGGAGTGAGGGGGAAGGCGGTGAGTGGTTTCTGGGAGGTGATCAAGGTGGTGTGGCCCCTTTATCTCCTTTATCTGCATGATGCAACTTTAACCAATGACGCAGGTTGAACGAGTTAAGATGAATGAAGAAATCAATGAGTTGCCGTTGCCGATTCTGGCCCAGCGGTTGTATAAAGGGGTTGT
>JAKLKR010000354.1 GCA_023150565.1 Planctomycetota bacterium | reverse complement strand
GGCCAGGCGGCGCCGGCGAGGGCGGCGGCGGGCGCGGCGGCGGCGGCCGGGAACGACACGTTCACCAGCACCGCCGGGCCCGGCGCGCAGGCGGCGAAGGCGTGGGCGTCGCCGGCGCGCACGCACTGCAGGTCGCCGGGCTCCAGCACCTGGGGCGGATGGCCGCTGAAGCGGTGCTCGAGCCGGCCGGACTCGATCCAGAACAGCTCGAGGAAGTCGTGGTCGTGGGCGGCGCCATAGCCGCCCACCGGCACCCGGTGGCGCACCACCGACAGCGGGGTGCCGCCGTGGTGCTCGCTGCGCCAGGAGAGGCGGGTGCATGTCATCCTGCCACAAGCCTCCGTCATCCGGGCGCATCGCGGTCGGCCGCGCCGCGGGCAGGATAGCGCCATGACCACCACGCGCACCGTGCACTTCGTCACCAGCACCCACTGGGACCGGGAATGGTACGACACCTTCCAGGGCTACCGCGCCCGCCTGGTGTCGATGCTCGACGAGGTGGTGGAGGTCGCCGACGCGGTGCCCGGCTTCCGCTTCTTCATGGACGGCCAGACCATCCCGCTCGACGACTGGCTGGCGATCCGCCCCGAGCGCGCCGCCGACCTCAAACGTCTGGCCGACGAGGGGCGCTTCACCGCCGGGCCGTGGTACGTGATGCCCGACGAGTTCATCCCCGCCGGCGAGTCGCTGGTGCGCAACCTCGAGCTCGGCCGCCAGCGCGCCGCCGCCCTCGGGGTGCCCTGCAGCGGCGCCGGCTTCGTCTGCGACATCTTCGGCCACACCGGCCAGCTGCCGCAGATCCTGGCCCAGCACGGCTGCCATTCCGCCTACATCTGGCGCGGGGTCGATGAAAGCAGCAGCGGCGCCAACCCGCGCTGGGAGGGCGCCGACGGCACCGCCATCGCCTGCTACCGCTTCGGCTGGAACGGCTACTGCTCGACCTACTGCGACAGCCGCGACCCCAAGCTGGGCGAGGTCACCGTGGCCGCGCGCGCCACCCGCCTGGCCGCGCATGTGCGCAAGGAGGCGGCGCGGGTGGGCGATCCCACCCTGCCGCTGCTCGCCTTCGACGGCGGCGACCACATGGAGATCGATGCCGCCATCGGCGCGGTGGTCGAGCAGGCCAACCGCGAGCTGGCGGGCGACGGCCTGCGCATCGCCTTCAGCGACCTCGAGGCCTATGGCCGCGAGCTGGCGGCGCAGGGCGGGCGCCTGGCGCGCACCATCAGCGGCGAGCTGCGCGAGCCCGGCGCCCAGCGCAGCGGCGACAACCAGTGGCTGATCCCCGGGGTGGTGTCCAGCCGCATCCGCCACAAGCAGGCCAACGCCGCCTGCGAGGACGCCCTGCTGCTGTGGGCCGAGCCGCTCGCCGCCGCCGCCACCGCGGCCGGCCACCGCACCCTGCCCGGCTACCTCGACCAGGCCTGGAAGCACCTGCTCGAGAACCATCCCCACGACTCGATCTGCGGCTGCTCGATCGACCAGGTCCACCGCGACATGGTCTACCGCTTCGACCAGTGCCGGGCCCTGGCCGAGGGCGTCGCCGGGCGCGCCATGGGCGCCATCGCCCGCGCCGCCGCCCCCGCCGACCTCGGTCCCGAGCGCCTGCTGCTGGCGGTGTTCAACCCCACCGCCGAGGACCTCGACGAGCCGCTCGACCTCGAGATCCCGCTGCCCACCACCTGGCCGGGGCGCTTCCAGGAGTTCTTCGGCTACGAGGAGAGGTTCTCGTTCGCGCTGCTCGACGCCGACGGCCGCGAGGTGCCCTGGCAGCTGTGCGGCCAGCAGCGCGACCACGGCGGCCGCTACCGCCGCCCGCGCTACGCCTGGCCCACCGGCGAACGCCGCCACCTGCTGGCGGTGACCGCGCACCTGCGCGTGCCGGCCTTCGGCCATGCCACCCTGGTGGTGGAGTCGCGCCAGGCCTACACCCGCCACCCCGGCAGCCTGGTGGCCGGCACCCGCGCGCTCGACAACGGCGTGCTGCGGGTCGAGGTCGGCGCCGACGGCGCCATCCGCCTGACCGACCAGCGCAGCGGGCGCAGCTTCGCCGACCTGCTCAGCGTCGAGGACCACGCCGACATCGGCGACGGCTGGTTCCACGGCCAGGCGGTCAACGACCAGGTGTTCACCGCCGCCGGCGCGCCCTGCCAGGTGTCGGTGCTGCACGACGGGCCTGAAAAGGCCACCCTGGCGGTCGAGACCACGCTCAGCCTGCCCGAGGAGTTCGACTTCCGCCTGATGCGCCGCAGCGAGCGCCGCCGCACCCTGACCCTGCGCAGCGAGCTCACCCTGCGCCGCGGCGGTGAGCGGGTCGAGGTCGAGATCACCTGCGACAACCAGGTGCGCGACCACCGCCTGCGCGTGCTCTTCCCCACCGGGCTGACCGGCGCGAGCATGTGGCAGGACCAGGCCTTCGACGTGGCCGAGCGCGCGGTGGCCTTCCGTCCCGGCTTCGCCGAACGCCGCGAGCTGGAGGTCGAGGGCCGGCCGCAGCAGAGCTGGACCGCCTACGGCGACGGCCGCCACGGCCTGGCGCTGGTGGCGCGCGGCATCCCCGAGTGCGCGGTGATCGACCGCCCCGACCGCCCGCTCGCCCTCACCCTGCTGCGCGGCTTCCGGCGCACGGTGATGCAGGACCTCGACGCCGGGGTCGACAGCCAGGAGCTGGGCGCGCAGCGCTTCCGCCTGTGGCTGGTGCCGTTCGCCGGCGAGGTCCCGCGTGCGCGCCTGTGCCGGCTCGGCCAGCGGGTGGCGCGGCCCCTGGCCCAGGTCGAGCTCGACGCCGCCGACCTGGCGGACGCCGCCCCCGGCAGCCTGCCGCGCCGGGCGGGCTTCCTGGGTCTGGCGGGCGAGGTGGTGGCGACCTCGCTGCGCCGTGGCGAGGACGGCTGGACCCGGCTGCGCCTGTTCAACCCCACCACCGGGCCGCAGCCGGTACGCATCACCCCCGCCCAGGCCCCGGCCGCGGTGCGCCACGAGCGCCTGGATGGCGCCCCCGGGGCCGAGGCGGCGGTCCTGCAGGACGGCGTGATCACCATCACCCTGCCGGCCAAACGCATCGCCACCATCGCCTGGCGGTAGCCTTTTCCCTGGGACCGCCGGGCTCCAGCCCGGCAATTCGAGCCGTCTTCAGTTTCTGTCTCTTGGCGAAGGAGGACGAATGAACTGCCGAGCTGGAGCCCGGCGCTCCCAGGGAAGAGATGCTCGTCAGCTCCGCCGCCGCCCCTTCGCCTCGGGCGCCGCGCTGAGCGGGTCGTCGGGCCAGGAGTGCTTGGGGTAGCGCCCGCGCAGGTCCTTGCGCACCTGCGGGTAGGTGTTGGCCCAGAAGCTGGCGAGGTCGCGCGTCACCTGCTCGCAGCGGTAGTTCGGCCCCAAGAGGTGCAGCAGCACGCCGATGCGTCCGTCGACGATGGTGGGGGTGGCGGGCAGGCCGAACAATTCCTGCAAGCGCACTGCCAGCACCGGCGGGCGCACCGCGTCGGCCTCGGCGTAGTCGAGGCGGATGCGGTTGCCGGTGGGCACCGGCAGGGTGGCGGGCGCCAGCTCGTCGATGCGCTGGGCGGCGGCGAAGCCAGCCTCGGCGCGCAGCCAGTCGGCGATCGGCTTGGCCGCCACCGCGGCCCGGCTGCGGCAGCCCTCGCACAGGTTGGCCACCAGCCGCGCCAGGGCGGCGGCGTCGGGCGGGGCCGGCGCCAGCGCCGGCGCCACCGCCGCCAGCCAGCGCCAGCGCCGCAGCAGCGAGCCGGCGGCCTCGTCGGCCAGCACCAGCGCCTCGGCCTCGCCCGCCAGCTTCTCGGCCAGCAGCGCCGCCACCGCGGCGGGATCGCCCTGGGCCTCGCGCGCGATGCGGATGGCCAGGCCGCGGTAGGTCCACGCCACCGAGCCCTCGACCTTGCCGGCGGCCTCGTCCCAGCGCAGGCGCTCCTCCCGCCGCACACTGCCGGGGAACACCGCCTCGAGGTCGGCCTCGTCGAGCTCGGCCGCCTGGCGCACCTGGTTGACGGTCTTGAGCCCCTGGCCGAGGCCCTGCACCGCCACCGCCAGGAACAGCTCGCCGCGCGGGTAGCCGGGGCGCGCCGCCACCGCGCTGGCGTCGTCCAGCTCGACCGGCACCCCGCCCACCATCTGCCCGCGGTTGGCGTCCTTGGCCGCGCGCCGCACCACCCGCTCGGGATAGGCCGCCAGCAGCAGGCGGCAGATCAGGCTGTCGTCGGCGGCGTCCTCGGCGTCGCCGCCGCTGCGTTCGGCGCGCAGCGCGCGCGCCAGCTCGTCGCGCACCTTGGCCGCCTCGCGCGCCGCCGCGGGGTCGATGCCGTCGCCGCGCAGGCCGGGGTCGAAGCGCCGGCGCTCGGCGCGCGCCAGCGCCTCCAGGCGGTCGCAGGCGTCGGCGGCGGCCGGGCGCGG
>JAKLKR010000353.1 GCA_023150565.1 Planctomycetota bacterium | reverse complement strand
ACCGGCCGCGCCAGCGGGTCGTAGCCGAGCAGCGGCTCGAAGATGTGGCTCAGCACCAGGAACGACGGCACGTCGCCGACCCGCGCCGGGTCGAAGCCGGTTTCGCTGGCGCTGGCGATGCGCAGGATCTTGGCGGCGGGTGCGGCGGCGGCGGCCGCCGCGCGCATGTCCGTACCAGCCTGGTCAGCACGCTCGGCCAGCGCGGCTTCGGCGCGCGCCAGCAGGGCCGAGATGTCCCCCGCCCCGCTGCTTGCGGGACGGGCTCCGCTGATGGGGCCGGTACCCGGGGTGGTGGCGCGGGTGGCAGGCTGGGCGCGCGAGGAGGAGCCTGCCACGGGTGCGCTGGTGGGCGGGATGACTGGTAATTCCCCCGATCTCACGATCTTGCTGGTACCACCTTTGGCGGCGATCTCGGCTGCCACCGCCGCCACCAGGCGGTCGGGGTCGGTGGCGCTCAGATGCTGGGCGCCGAGGCGCACGGTGGCGGGGTGGAGGTCGCTGCTGTGGTCGTCCGCGGCCGGCTCCTGGGCTTCCTGCCCCTGGGCCTGGGCGGGTTCGTCCGCCTTGGCGGCTGCCGCCTGGCCGGCGTCCTTGAGCACCATGCGGGTGGTGGGGTTGAGCTCGGGGGCGGCGGGGTCGGTGAGCTTGCGCGTCGGCGCCTCGTCATCGCTCGGGCTCTCGGGCGCGCTGCTGGGCTGGGCCTCGCCCTCGCCCACGCGGTCGTTCTTGAGGGCGCGGTACTGCGAGGAGCGGCTGAGCACGTCGAGATCGGCTTCGCCGCCCGGCGGCGACGACTCATCGAGCGGAATGAGTTGCTCGGTCTCGCGTTTGCGCGGGCGGGGCGCCTCGCCTGCGCCGGCCGGGGCGCCGCGGCTGAGCGCGCCCGAACCGGGGCTGGCGGCGGGGCCGCCCGCCAGGCGGTTCTGCAGCAGGTCCATCAGGCGCTGCTGCTGCTGCTGGCTCTGGGTGACGAAGCCGGCCAGGGCGCGTTCCAGGCGCGAGGTCACCGCCTTGGCCTGCTGGCTGTCGGCCCCGGCGTCGGCGCTGCGCACCAGCGCGGCATCGACATCGGCCATGGTGCACCAGCCGCGTTCGGCCGCGACCTTCTCGACCTGCCAGTCGAGATCCTTGCGCAGCGATTCGCCCAGGCGGTCGAGGTCCTCGCGGGTGATGGCGTTGGCGGCGGCCTGCTCGGCGGCGGCGGTGGCGGCGCGGGCGGCCTCGGCGGCGGCCTTGGCCTGCTCGCCGGCGGCGGCGGCCTGTTCGCCCACCGAGGCGATCAGTTCGTTCAGCTCGTGCGAGCCGGCCGCGGTGCGCACCGCCGATTCCTGCGACTTGGCCTCGGCCAGCACCGCCACCGTGCGCTCGGCCGCCTCGTCGACCAGGGCGCGCAGCGAGGTTTCGAGGGTCGAGCGCAGTTCGGTGAAGGCCTCGGCATTGGCGGCGGCGCTGGCCTCGGCCGCCTCGGCGCGCGCCTCGGCCTTGGTCGCCAGTTCGGCGGCGCGGTTGCTGGCCTGCTCGGCGCGGCGCGAGGCCTCGGCCGGCACGCGCAGGTTGCCTTCGATCGAGGTGCGCAGCCCGGCCATCTCGGCGGTGGCGCGTTCGAGCGCCTCGGCGGTGGCGGCGGCGCGGGCGGCGACCTCCTCGGCGCGGCGCTGGGCGGCCTCGGCCTGGGCCTGGGCGGCGGCGTTGCGCTGGTCGGCGTCGGCGAACCAGGCCTGCAGCACGCTGTCGAGCTGGCCGTGGTAGCGGCCCATGTCCTCGCCCACGGTGGTGATCGCCTGCAGCGCGGCCTGGGCCTGGCCGTCGGCGGCGGCGGCGCGCTGCTCGGCGGCCTGGGCCAGGCGCACGGCCTGCTCCACGGTCTCGGCCAGGCGCGCGGTCTGCTCGTCCTGCATCTGCCCGGCGCCATTCTGCTGGGCGGCGCTCTCGGCCACCAGGGCGCGCACCGTGCCTTCCAGTTCGCTGCGGAAGCCGGCGAGGTTGCTGGTCGCCTCGGTGACCGCGGCGATGGCGCCGGCGACCTTCTCCTCCAGACGCTGGGCGTGCTGGTCCGAGATGCGCGCGGCGGTCTCGGTGACCCGGCGTTCGAGTTCGCCGATGGTGATCGCCTTGGCCACCACCTCCTGGGTCAGGCCGGGCTCGGGGATGGCGCGCAGGCGGTCGGAGCTGTGCCGGCGGCGGTCCTCGGCGTGGGACTGGCCGGGATCGCCGCCATCGGCCAGGCGGCGGATGGTGGCCAGGATCTCCTCGCAGGCGGCCTCGGCCTCGGCCACCTGGCCGGTCGACAGCGCCACCCGCGCCACCCGCAGGCGGGTGACCAGGCTGCCGGTGTCGATGCCGGACTCCTGCAACGCCACCAGGCGCCGATCGGCGAGTTCAAGGCGCTCGCGCGCGGAGCGTGCCGCATGACCGTCCATGACCGCCTCCTGTGCATCCGTGCACGTACCGGCATGGGCCGGGTGGCAGCTGCCAGCATCGGCAGGATGGGCCGGGAGTTGAGGGAATCCTGCTCGGCTAGCAGGCTGCGGAAAAACGCAGCCTGCTAGCCTTGCGATCCTTCGGGGGCGACCTGCGGTCGACATTTTCCCCGAAGAATCGCAAGGTCGCTCTTTACCCAGGGGGCGCCAAGCGCCCCCCTCACCCCCGGCAGGGTGCTTTTTCAGCACCCTGCTAGGTCCGGGCCAGGTCAGCGAGTTTCGCGGCCAGGGCGTCCAGCAGCGTATCACGACCATCATAGTTGACGATCGTCGTGCCCACCAGCGCCTGCACCTGGCCGCACAGGCTGTTGGCCACCACCAGGGCGGCGCCGGTGCGCCTGCGCAGGGCCTGGGCGCTGGCGACCACGGTGGCGGCATCCTCGAACTTGAAGCCCACGATGGGTCCGTGCAGACCCCATGGCCGCAGCTGATCGATCACCTTGCTGGCGGGCCGCAGGCGGATCACCAGCTCGTCGGCGCCCGAAGGAGCCTTGTCGCCGGGGGCGAACACCCGCACCGTCTCGCCCTGGCGGCTCTCGACCTGCTGCACCTGGTAGTCGTTGATCGCCGCGCTCATCACCACCACCCCGTCGGGGTGGGCGGCGATCCACCCGCGCAGGGCCATTTCCAGATCCCCGCGACTGTCGTAGCGCTGGGCGCTGGCGGCGGGTTCCGCCAGCGTCCCCAGCAGCAGATCGGCGGCGAGCCCGGCGGCCTGCAGGCGGCCGGCCAGCGCCACCGCGGTGGCACCGCGGGCGCGCACGCTGAGGAAGCGCACCGCATCGACCACCAGCCGCGGGGCGCCGCCCACCAGCAGCAAGGGCCGGGTCATCGAAGCCCGCCTTGGGCGGTTGATGGTTGATCGTTGGTGGTCGGCTCACAACGGGCGACGGTGCGCTGGCGAACCGCCAACCGCGAACCATCAACCGCTTCGGACCGGCTCACCGGGTAAATTCCAGGGTGAAGTACACCGTGCTGTCCTCGGCGCCGTCGAGCTGGCGCGCCCAGCCCAGGCCAGGATTGCTGCGGAAGGCCCAGATCTCGAGGTTCAGGCGCAACTCGGCGCCGGCGGAGCGGTACCAGGCGCCGTTGCCGCCCGGGTGGTCGGAGGAGGCCTTGGCGCCTTCGAGGAAGGTCTCCAGCACCACCTGGCGGACATTGAAGGGGGTGGTGCCGAGGCCGGCCCAGGGCCGCCACACCGGCAGGCGGTAGGCAGTGGTCCAGCCCACCAGGTCGTCGCCGGCCGCCACCGTGCTGCCGTAGCCGCGCGGCAGGTCGAGCCCGCTGCTGCCGCCGATCTGGAAGCGGCCCTGGAGGTAGGAGGTCGGCTGCGCGCTCCAGCCCAGGGCGCCGCCCACCACCAACTGGTGGCCGGCGCTCGGCCACACGCTCAGCACGTAGCTGCCGGTGCCCATCAGGCGGTCGCCCTCGAAATCGCCGCCCAGGCCGCTGTGGCGGTAGGACAGGGCGATGCGCGAACCGTCTTCGCGGGTGTAGCTGGTGGGGAAGGTGGTGCCGGAGGCGAAGCCCACCACCGCCTCCAGGTAGCGTTCCTGGCCGATGAAGGGGGTGTCGCCCGAGATCGCCGGCTGGTTCGACCAGCGCGCCTCCGAACTGGATACCGGGCGGGAATTGCTCGCGCCGGCGGCTGCGAAGGCGAAGAAGCGGCGGGTGATGCCCACCATGCCCTGGCCCACCCGCAGTTCGCCGCCGGTGGTGTTCTCGGTGTAGTCGTAGGTGCGCCCGGAGCGGTCCCACAGGCGGTCGGGATAGGAGCGCTCGTCGCGCCAGCCCAGGCCCTGGCCCTGCACCACCCAGGGCGAGCAGGTGTAGCTGGCGAAGCCCACCCCGCTGCGTTCGACGTTGCCCACCCCCACCGCCGCCACCAGCTGGTGGGTGTGCAGCGGGTCGGCGGCGACCGCCGCCACCCCCCAGCCGCCGCGTTCGGTGACCCGGGTGGTGGGGGTGAGGT
>JAKLKR010000352.1 GCA_023150565.1 Planctomycetota bacterium | reverse complement strand
TGGCGGCGAGCTCGGGATCAGCCTGGCGCAGGGAGATGTGGGCGGAGGTATGGGTGGACATGGGCGTGGCTCCTCGATGGGTCGCCCAGGCGCGCGGCGTGGTGGCACCGGTGGCTCCCTCGCGGTTGCCCGCGTCGGCCCTCGTTGCGGAGGGCCGTGAGCGCCAGTCGCCACCGGCGGGCCGGAGTCTCGCACCGCTTCCCGGCGGGCAAGCCCCAGGCGGAACCATCGTCGGGCCGGCCGCCCGCTCCCGCCGCATGCACCCGCCCGCAGTGCTGGCATGCCGCCGGGCGCATGCGGGCCATGTGCTGCAGCGTGCGGCATGACACGCGGCGCTGCGTAGGGTATTCTCCACTATGAGCACCGCGCCCCACGTCCTGGTCCGGGAGGCCCTCGCCGGCATCGACTCCACCGCCCTGATCGCCGGGCTGGCCGGGCACCTGCAGCGCATCGGCGCCGGGGTGATGAAGGACCCCGGCAATGCCGAGCGGGCCGGGGCAGGGGCGGTGGCGCTTATCGCCGCCCTGCTGGGCGAGGGCGGCCCGGCCGCCGCCCAGACCGGCGCCCGCGCCAGCTTCTCGCCCCGCTTCTCGCCCGCCGATTGGGCGGCGGTGGGGGCGGCGCTGCTGCTGGCGGTCGACGATCTGAGCGATGACGGGATGGACGCCGGTGCGCGCGAGGCCTGGGGCCTGGTGTGGGGCGAGGCGGTGGCGGCGGCGGGAGCGGCCTCGGCGCGCGCGGCGGCGGCGGGAAGCGCCTGACCGTCAGTCTCGGTTCCGATGGAGCATGGCGGCTCTTCCCTGGGATCGCCGGGCTCCAGCCCGGCAACTGGGACGGCTCGAATTGCCGGGTTGGAGTCCGGCGGTCCCAGGGGCGCGTCCGGCATTTCCTGCAGTTTGCGCGAATTCTGAACGCCGTCCGCCTCAGCCCGGCCAGAGCTTGCGCATGCCGAAGCGGCGTTCGAGCCGGCAGCGCTCGATCAGGCGGTTGACCGCCGCGCCGCCGTGCGCGCGCTCGACCAGGATGAGGATGCGGTCGACCACCATCGAGGGCGCCGGGTGGTCGTCCGCCAGCTCGTTGAGGATGCGTTCCGCCTCGGCCAGGTCCATGCGCGCCAGCGTCCATGCCGGCGGGCGCGGACAACGATGCGTGCGCCGGCGGTTCCGCCGCCGGCCCGCCGCCCATGCTGGCGGCGATGCGCAGCCTGGTCGACGATGTGCCCCTGCCGATGAGCCGCGCCGAGATGCGCGACTGGTGGGGTTGGGACGAGCTGGACGTGCTGCTGGTCAACGGCGACGCCTACGTCGACCATCCCTCGTTCGGCATCGCCCTGATCGGCCGCACCCTGGCCGACGCCGGCTTCCGCACCGGCATCGTCGCCCAGCCGCAGTGCGACGACGACTTCCTGGTGATGGGCCGGCCGCGGCTCTTCGTCGGGGTCAGCGCCGGCAACATTGACTCGATGCTCAACCGCTACACCGCCGCCCGGCGGCTGCGCAGCCAGGACCACTACACCCCCGGCGGCGCCGCCGGCCTGCGCCCCGACCGCGCCACCATGGTCTACGTCAACACGGTGCGGAAGCTGCTCAAGGGCGTGCCGGTGGTGGCGGGCGGGGTCGAGGCGAGCATGCGCCGGCTGGCGCACTGGGACCACTGGTCGAACACCATGCGCCGCTCGATCCTGGCCGACAGCAAGGCCGACCTGCTGTGCTACGGCATGGCCGAGCTCCAGGTCCTGGAGATCGCCCACCGCCTGCGCGCCGGCGAGACCGTGCGCCAGCTCACCGACGTGCGCGGCACCTGCTACCTGATGAACGCCGGCGAGGTCCCCGCCGACCCCTGGAAGCGCGGGCTGGTGGCGCTGCCCTCGTTCGACGAGGTCAAGGCCGACACCCGCCGCTTCGCCGAGGCCGAGCGCAGCCACTGGATCGAGCAGGATCCGGCGCGCGGGCGCATCGTGGCCCAGCCCAGCGGCAGCCGCCTGGTGGTGCAGAACCCGCCCGCCCGCCCGTTGGAGGAGGGCGAGCTCGACCGCATCTACGACCTGCCCTTCACCCGCCGCGAGCATCCCGCCTACGCCGCCGGGGTGCCGGCGCTGGCGACGGTGGCGACCAGCATCGTCACCCACCGCGGCTGCGTCGCCAACTGCCACTTCTGCGCCATCACCGCCCACCAGGGCAAGGACATCCAGAGCCGCTCGGTGGACTCGGTGGTGCGCGAGGCGGAACGCATCGCCGCCCTGCCCGGCTTCACCGGCACGATCAGCGACGTGGGCGGGCCGAGCGCCAACATGTACGGCATGCACTGCGGCAAGATGCGCAAGCTGGGCAGCTGCGTGCACCGCGACTGCCTGCTGCCCACGCCCTGCCCGTCGCTGGTGTCGGGGGTCGGGCAGAACCTCGATGCGCTGCGCCGGGTGCGCGCGGTGCCGGGGGTGAGGCACGCCTTCATCCAGTCCGGCATCCGCTACGACCTCGCCCTGCGCGACGGCGACGCCTACATCGACGAGATCGCCCGCCACCACGTCAGCGGGATCATGAAGGTGGCCCCCGAGGCCACCGACGAGCGCGTGCTGAAGCTGATGAACAAGCCCCCGTTCGAGGTCTTCCGGCGCTTCCGCAAGCGCTTCCAGCTCGCCTCGCAGGCGGCGGGCAAGAAGCAGTTCATGACCGAGTACCTCATCGCCGGCCACCCCGGCTGCGACCTCGGCACCATGGCCGACACCGCCGCGGTGCTGCGCCGCGAGGGCATGAACCCCGACCAGGTGCAGGAGTTCATCCCGCTGCCGATGACCATCAGCACCGCCATGCACGTCAGCGGCCTCGACCCCTTCACCATGGAGCCGGTGGCGGTGGCCACCGGCGATCGCGAGCGCCGCCTGCAGAAGGCGCTGATCCACTCGCGCAAGCCCGAGAACGCCGCCCTGGTGCGCGAGGCGCTGGAGCGCAGCGGACGCAGTGATCTGGCCGGGCTGCTGCTCGACGGCGGCGGCATGCACCGCCCCGACGACCTGCAGCGGCGCGCCCAGCGCGGCGGCTACCGGCAGCACGCCGAGGCCGGCGACCGCATGGATGACGAGGAGGGCGACGACGGCCATGACGGGCATTTCCCGCGCCCGGCGGCACCTGCGCGCCCGGCGCCGCGTCCGCCCGCCGGGCGTTCGCGCCGGCGTTGATCAGCGAGGAACAGACCACGGGGTGGCTAGCGGACGATTTGGGGGCAGTACTGCCGGCGCGTTGTCGGGGGCCGAGATCAATGGCGCAGGTGCCGTGAACGGCTCTTGTGGAGCGTCGACGCCCACGCCGACGCCGCGGTGACGTTGCCATGGTCCCGGGTCGGCGCCCAAGAGGCTCCGTCGACGTGGGCGTCGACGCTCCAAAATCGGTCGTCTGTGGATTCCCCGCTGGGCCAGTGGGTCGAGACCCCTCGGAAGGGGACTGCGCAGTCAGTTCAGCGCTTCCGGCGGCGCCCGGCGAGGGCGCCCACCGCCACCCCCAGGGCGATGCCGGCGATGGCGCCGGCGGCGAACCACGGCCAGCGCGCCGGGGCCGGCGGGGCGGCCTGCTCGACCACCCGCACCACCGTGCGGGTGACCACCACCGGTGCGGTGGCGGCCGGTGCGGCGGTGGCGGCTGGCGCGGCGGTGGCCGCTGGCGCCGCAGACGCCGGCGCAGTGGTCGCCGGCTCGGCCGGGGCCTCGACCGCGGCGGCGGTGGCCGCCTCCTCGGCGGGCAGCCAGGCCAGGGCCAGCAGGGATAGGGTCGGCAGCAGGATCCGGCGCGGCATGCAGCCACCCTAGGGCGGGCCGGCGCAGGGCCAGCGCGACCAGTGCGGGCTTGCGTCGACCCCGGTTCGTAGGGTATGGTCAGCCATGAGCGAGCCCACCGACGTCCCCGCCATCGATCCGGCCGGCAACCGCAACACCATCGACCAGTCGGAGCTGGACCAGCTCCTGCAGATCACCGGGTTCCTCAACGACCAGGTCGGACCCAACCAGAAGTCGCTGGTCGAGGAGATCGAGGACGCCGTGCTGGATTCAGGCAAGCTGAGCTACGCGGAATGGATCGCCCTGCGCGACCGTCTGAAGGCGATCGAACGGCTGATCCCGCACATCGACCTGATCATCGCCCTCAAGGCCCAGCGCCGGCGCACCACCAGCGACCGCCAGCGCAGCGGCGACAAGCCCGACAAGTAGCCGATCAGCCGCCGCCAGCCCGGCGGTTGGCGCGGTAGAGGTGCGCCAGCACCTCGGCCATGGCGCGGTAGAGGGTGGGCGGCACCTCGGCGTCGATCTCCAGCACCCCGAGCAGGTGCACCAGGTCCTTGTCCTCGTGCAGGGGGATGCCGTGCTCCCGCGCCAGGGCGATGATGCGGTCGGCGACCTCGCCCTGGCCCTTGGCGAGCAGGCGGGGGGCGTGGTCCAGCTCCTGCTGGTAGCGCATCGCCACCGCGCGGCGGCGGTTCGGATGCGGGTCAGCCCAGGCCAT
>JAKLKR010000351.1 GCA_023150565.1 Planctomycetota bacterium | reverse complement strand
CAGACGGCCAGCACGCTCCGGACTGCCATCAGACAGGGCTCATTGTCGGAACTCACCATGAGCCAGGTGGCCCTTTTGGTGGGGCGCAAGGAGGCCGGGGTGCGGTGCGCGCTCCGCCAGTTTCCTGCCGAGGTCATCTTCAAACGGGGACGGCAGCGCCTGTTCCATGCCCTGCCGTTGGTGCGGCTGCTGGATTCGGGATTCACGTTGCGGGCCAATTCCCCCGTCACGAGATCGACAGCAGGCGCCGGAGATGGGGCAGGCGTTCCTGCGCACGGTGTCGAACCGGGACACCGCGCGCAGGTTGCATGCTCCCCTGCCCTCCGCAAAGGCGGGGGCGGGGGAGGTGGATCAGGAACGCCCCGGGGCACTTCAGCCCCGGCAGGCGCCACGCAGGGCAGGAAGCGTCGAGCGCGGTTCACCAGGTAAGGTCTTGGACCGCCCGTCCGGCTTCCTCATCGGTGAAATCCGCATAGATCATCGTCGTCTTCAGGTCCTGGTGTCCGAGCAGGCGCTGGATGGTGGCCAGTTCGGTGCCCTTGCGGCGCAGGTGGGTGGCATAGGTGTGGCGGAGGTCGTGGATGCGCAGGTGCGGGATGCCCGCCCGGCGTGCCGCCTCGCTAACGATGCAGTTGAGGGGGTGGCGCAGCAGACCCCCCTCGTGACCAGGGAACAGCAAGGGGGAGGCCGGCAGGCCGAGGCGCTGACGGCCGAGCACCAGACGGTCACCGGGGTACCATTCAGCAAGGGATCGGCCGACCAGGTCGACCAGCAGTGGGCGCAAGGAGCTCGGGATGGGGATGCGGCGGGGGCGGCTGCTGCCCTTGGGATGCCAGTGGCAACGATAGCGGATCTCAATGGCCTTGAGATCGTGGTGGTAGCGGGCCTCGGCCAGCGCCGTGGTGGGAATATCGGTGGGGATGCGCGGGCGCCTGGGCCGACGCTTGGCGGCCACGGCGGCAGCGACCTCCTCGTAGAGGTGGTAGGGCATGCCCAACAAGACCGTCAGATCGAGGTCTTTGGGGGTGATCGCGACAAAGCCCCGGTTGAGGTCGACATCGCCGGGGGTGAGCAGACGGGCCTCCTCACGGCGCAGCCCGAGACCGAAGATGACTTCCAACAGGGGGGCCAGGAAGGGCAGATCGGCACGACCGCGCTGCAGGCGGTCCGCTTCGACTGCGCGCGCTCCCCGCAAGAGGGCCTGCACCTGGTCGATCGCCAGGGCTCGGATGCGCGGCTGCTGCGCCTTGGTGTTGCGTTCGACCCGGCGGGTCGGTTCCTCCTCCATCCAGCCCCAGGTGACGGCCCGGCGGAAGCAGGCGCGCAGATGGTCGAGGTCGTTCGACAGGGTGCAGGCCGACGGTGGGCGGAGATTGCCCTGCAGCCGACCATTGCGGGCGATGGGGGTTTTGGCCCGGTAGGCCATGTAGTCGCGGATCACGGTCGTGGTGATGCGGCGCAATTCGCTGGGCATGCTGAGCTCATCCACCATGAAGGACGAGAGGTGCTGCAGTCGGTGGCGGTAGATCGCCAGGGTGAAGGATGACAGGCGGCCGGCGCGGTGCTCATCATCGATCCTGGCCAGCAGGTGCTGCAGGGTGGGGATCGCCACCATCTTGTCGTTGGTGGCGGGCGGTCCTTCGGTCTGGATGCGGGCCAGGATGAGGACGGCCTCGGCAAGGTTGGAGGTCCCCGTAGACCGGCGGATGCGGGTGCCGCGCCACATGACGTCCATCCACAGGTGCGGGCTTCCGGCGCGCCGGACCAGGCCGGCCGGCAATTCGCTCGGTGAGACCTGGGGTTCGGGGTTGGCGGCGGGGTGGGCCGGGATGGATTCGTCGGCCACCAGATGGTGAAGCCGGGTACCACCGGGAGAGGATAGGGACGGGGGGAGGATGAGGGACATGGGGGTCCTTGGGAAGACCGCTCCACCATCCAAATCAGTCCTGCGCGGGCCGCATCCGTGTGACAGGAGCGTGCCAAAGCAGGAGCGCCGAGGATATATCCTCAGCTCCCGGAACCGTCGGTCAGATGCCTGAGCCCCCGTGGGAGGGGAGAAACAACTCCTTGCAGCATCTTTGGGTTATGCTACAAGGAGTGTTGGTACAGGTACTTATGGCGGAGACGGGCGGATTCGAACCGCCGGTGCGCTTTGACACGCACGACTCATTAGCAATGAGTTGGTTTAAGCCACTCACCCACGTCTCCACGTGCGGGCCGAGAAGCTAGGAGCGCCGGACGCAGGGTCAAGGCTGGTGGAGCGTTCCGCCCAGCACCACCGCGGTGCAGCCGTGGTCGTGGGGTTCTTCGGGCAGGGTGGCGCAGTCCTGGCAGGCGAAGCCGATGCCCAGCGCCGGGCCGCGGTGGTGCGGCAGCACGCGGTCGTAGAAGCCGCCGCCCATGCCCAGGCGCCGGCCGCTGCGGGTGAACCCCACCCCTGGCACCAGCAGGGTGGCGTCGGCCGGCAGGGGGGATTCCGGCACCAGGGCGGGATCGGGTTCGCTGATGCCGTAGGAACCCGGCCGGCATTGGCCGGTGCCAGCCACGGGATGCCAGGTCAGCCGGCCCGGCGCCGCCACCCGCGGCAGCCATACGACGCGGCCGAGCCCCCACCAGCGCCGGTGCAGGGGGTCGAGGTCGAGTTCCCCCGGCAGCGCCAGGTAGCTGGCCAGCGCGGTCACCGCCCGGGCTTCGAGCCAGGACCACAGGGTGGCGACGGTGGCGGCGGTCTCCCGTTCGCGCTGCTCGGCGGGTAGGGCGCGGCGGGCGCGGCGCAGCTCGGAGCGCAGGGCCACCTTGCCGTCAGCGCTCACCAGGTCACCAGCTGGTGCTCCCCGGGTTCCAGCAGCACGCCGGTGCGCTGGCCGAGGCGCGGGCCGCTGATGAAGCCGCCCAGGGTCATCGCCGCGCACGACACCAGCAGCGCTCCGTGGCCCCACAGGCGCAGATGCACCCCGGCGCCGACCTTCATGCGTACCCCGGTGCGCGCCGCCACCGCCACCCGCAGGGGCTTGAGCGCCAGGCTGCCGAGGGTGGCCAGGATGCGCGGCGCGGGCAGGACCAGGCAGCCGTCGCGGGTGGTGAAGCCGTCACCGTCGCCGGCGGCCAGGTCGGTGCCCCAGCGCAGGTCGCCGGCGCCGTCGGCGAGCGGGACGCCGGCATGCGAGAGCGGCAGGCGGTAGACGACGGGGATGGTCGCCGGATCGAGGCCGCGGGCGGGGCCGGACAGCCGCACCAATGCATCGGCCAGCCAGGCCGGGGGTGGACCCGGAGGCAGGAAGGCATCGGCGGCGCTGACCGCATGTACGGGCATGGCGATACGCTATGGCCCGGGGGCGGGAGGCCAGCCGGCGTGGCCCTCGCGTTCCCCGGGCGGGCGTTACGGTGCCGCCCCGTGACCGGATTCCTGCCCCTGCTCGTGGCCCTGGTGCTGGTGGAGACCGGCTGGCGCGCCGGCCTCGCCGCCAGCCCGGCGGCGGTGGCGTGGGGGGTCGCCGGCGGACTGGCGCTGTGGCTGCTGCTGTGCGAGACGGTGGTGCGGCTGCTCGACCGCTGGCGGCCGGCGCGCGGGCTGGAGCGCTGGGATGCCGCCGCCCAGGTGCTCGCCCTGGCCGGCTTCGCCTGGATCTGCCTGGGGCTGGGCTGGCCGCGCCGGGCCGGGTCCTATACCGTCGCCCTGCTGCCGTGGGCCCTGGCCATGGCGGCGCATTGGTGGACCATGGCCCACGTCAGCCGCGGCCGCTGGAGCCGCCTGGGCCATCTTTGGCACCAGGTGCGCTTCGCCCTGCTGCCGGTGGCGGTGGCGCTGCCGGTGCTCGACCTCTGCGACCGCTTCGGCGAGGCCACCGGTTTCACCGCCTGGTCCTTCACCCATCTCGGGCCGGCCTCGGCGGTGCTGGGTTCGCTCGGTCTGGCCGCCCTGCTGGTGGCCGGTCTGCCGTGGGCGCTGGTGCGCCTGTGGCGGGCCGAGCCGATGCCCGACGGCGACCTGCGCGCCGCCTTCGCCGAGGCCTGCCGGCGTTGCCGGGTGGGGGTGGGCGGGCTGCTGGTGTGGCCGACCAAGGGCGGGCGCTTCCATAACGCCATGGTGCTGGGGGTGCTGCCGCGCCTGCGCTACGTGCTGGTGACCGCCGACCTGCTCCACGACTTCACCCGCGACCAGCTGATGGCGGTGCTCGGCCACGAACTCGGCCACGCCCGCCACCGCCACCTGTGGCTGTTCCTGCTCTTCGCCGCGGTGGTGGCGATGGCCACCTGGGTGCTGGCGCCGCTGCTGGCGTCCCACCTGCACGCCCTGCCGTTGCCGGCGGCGCTGCCCCCGGCGGTGGCCGAGGGGGTGGTGGCGGTGGCGATGCTGGCGCTGTGGTGGCGGCTGGCCTTCGGGGTGCTGAGCCGGCTGTGCGAACGCCAGGCCGACCTGTCGGGAGCCGAGCTGGTGGGCGATCCCTGGATCATGCAGGACGCCCTCGCCATGGTCGGGCGGCTGTCCGGCCAGGCCCAGGATGCGCCCAGCTGGCGGCATTATTCCCTCGGCCAGCGCATCGCCTGGCT
>JAKLKR010000350.1:2649-4565 GCA_023150565.1 Planctomycetota bacterium | reverse complement strand
CCTCCTGGTGCTGGCCCAGCAGGTCCATCGCCGCCGGGATCTCGCGCGGGATGCCCGCACCCATCAGCACCGCATCCACCCCGGCGAGCATGGCGCCGTAGAGCGAAGCGAGGTTGGGAGCGAGGATCTTCTCGAGCAGGTTGATGCCGACCTTGCCGCCGTGGCCTTCCTTGGCCAGAGCGACCTCGACGTAGTTGCCCACCACGATCAATTCGAGGCTGTCGATGCTGGGCTGGTGGCCGACCATCGGGGTCTGGCGGTAGGCGCCGGGGGTGGTGATGCCACCTTCGACGAACCAGCGGGACAGCACGCGCTCGGCGATCGCCGGGATGGGGAAGCGGGCGAGGATGCGGCGGATGTGCCCGCCCTGGTCGCCTTCCTGCAGGCGGTAGGCCACCACGCGGTCGAGGGCGGTTCCGGATACCACGCCCAGGCATCCGGCCTGGGACACGGTCTTGGCCAGCACCCAGTTCGACACGCTGACGCCCATGCCGCCTTGGATGACGGCGGGAAGCTGACGGGCCAGGGCTGCACTGCCTTCGGTCATGGTCGTAGGATCACTCATCGATGATGGGACGGCACACTTCGTAGGGCGGTTCGGATTCAGGGGGCAGCGGGCCGGCAGCCTTGCGTTCGGCCTTGCGCTTGCGCTTGTCCTCGGCGTGGCGCTTCTTGTCCATTTCGCGCTGCCGCTTGGCCATGGTGGCCGGAGTACGTCTCGCCATGCTGGATGCCTTCCTGTCTGGCCGGAAACGTCCGGCAGCGCTGGCTTCCGGTGCCGCCCTCGCCTGAGGGCGGCACTGGTCCCAGATGGTCCCTGGCAGGAGACGCCGGCGTTATCCGCCGGAGCCACCTGCCAGGAAGATCAACTACGGAGATCAGTAACGGTCGCCGCCGCGCCCACCGCCGTAGCCGCCCCCACCGCCACGCCCACCGCCGCCGCCGTAGCCGCGGCCACCGCCGCCGCCACCTTCCTGACGGGGCGGACGAGGCTCGGCCTTGCGCACGGTCAGCGGGCGGCCCTCCAGGTCCTTGCCGTTGAGGGCGGCGATGGCGGCGTTGGCGACCGCCTCATCGTTGATGGTCACGAAGGCGAAGCCGCGGCTGCGGCCGGTGTCGCGATCCATCACCACCTTGGCACGGTCGACCGGGCCATGGGCGGCGAACAGGTTGGTGAGGGTCTGGTCCGTGACCGACCAGGGCAGGTTGCCAACGTAGAGTTCCATAGAAAGCCTTCGTCAGGGGTGGCATCAACCCCGGAGGGAAGACATCGCACCAGGTGGTGCGGCGGCCGGATGCGGTCGCCGTCGACGCGAACGCTCGCGTGCGAGGGGAGCACGCTATCGGCGGGCCGCCAGTCTCAACCGGCAATACCGCTGCCGGATCGCGACGAGCAGAAATCCCGGGCTCAACCGCGTGCCAGCCGCCATTGGATGCGGTTGGCGGCGGCTCCGTGCGCGACCAGGGCGGCGACCAGGGCGCTCTGCTGGTGGGCGCGCAGCTCGGTCATCAGCACCGCGTCGGCGACCTCCAGGGTCAGCACCCCGCCGGTGATCGAGATCGGCTTCACCTTGGCCAGGCGGGCGGCCGGGATCACCTCGGCCAGGGCGGCGGCCACCGCCTGGAAGCGCTTCATCCGCCGCACCTCGTCGCTGCGCATGAAGGCATGCACCAGATCGCCCAGCTCCTGCGGCCGGCGCGCCTGGTAGCGGGGTTCCGCCGCCAGCCGGCGGTCGCGTTCCGGGTTCGAGCGGGTCATGCCAGGCTGGCCACCAGGGCGGGCACCTCATCCAGGTGCAGGATGGTGAAGTCGGGCCGGCAGGCGGCCAGGCGTTCGGGCGGATAGACGCCCTCGGTCAGGCGCAGGCAGGTGCGGAAGCCGAAGGCGCCGCCGCCGGCGACATCGCGTTCGGGGT